>DYIW01000366.1 GCA_020723465.1 Phycisphaera mikurensis | reverse complement strand
GACCGAGCTGACCGGTGACATCAACTACCGCAAGATCGCCCTGTACGGCTCGGACTCCGATCCGCGCGCGTTCAACTTCGACGGCGAGTTCAACATCGCCAACCGCGGCATCATCGAGTTCATCGAGCTGCTCAAGCTGGACGTGGCCTTCCTCTACGACCTGCTGGGCGCCTCGCAGGAGCACATGGTCAAGCCCAAGAAGTTCGCCCAGACCCACATCGACGAGGTGATCATCGGGCACACCAACGAGCCGGAGTACCGCAAGCTGCAGAACAACGAGCTGATGGAGGCGTTCCGCGACCGCACCATCAAGATCGACATCCCCTACAACGTCAAGCTCGAGGACGAGATCCGCATCTACCGCAAGGACTTCAACGTCCGCTCCGTCTCCAAGCACATCGCGCCGCACACCATCGAGGTGGCGGCCATGTGGGCCATCCTCACGCGCCTGGAGGACCCGAAGAACGCCAACCTCACGCTCATGCAGAAGCTCAAGCTGTACAACGGCAAGACGCTGCCCGGCTTCACCCGGGACAACGTCAAGGAGCTGCGCGAGGAGTCCGAGCGCGAGGGGATGGAGGGCATCTCGCCGCGCTACATCCAGGACAAGGTCAGCAACGCCCTGGTGCGCGACCGCGAGCCGTGCATCAACCCGTTCATGGTGCTGAACGAGATCGAGGAGGGGCTGCAGCACCACTCGCTCATCACCAGCGACGAGACCAAGAAGCGCTACCGCGACCTGCTGACGGTGGTGAAGGAGGAGTACGAGGACATCGTCAAGAACGAGGTGCAGCGGGCCATCTCCGCCGACGAGGAGTCGATCGCGCGCCTGGCCGGCAACTACATCGACAACGTCAAGGCGTACACGCAGAAGGAGAAGATCAAGAACAAGTACACCGGGCGCGACGAGGAGCCGGACGAGCGCCTGATGCGCTCCATCGAGGAGAAGATCGGCATCACCGACCAGCGCAAGGACGACTTCCGCCAGGAGATCATGAACTACATCGGGGCGCTGGCCCTGGAAGGGAAGACCTTCACCTGGAAGTCGAACGAGCGCCTGCAGAAGGCCCTCGAGCTGAAGCTGTTCGAGGACCAGAAGGACACCATCAAGCTGACCAGCATCGTCTCCACCGTGGTCGACCGCGACACGCAGGAGAAGATCGACGTGGTCAAGTCGCGCATGATCAAGAGCCACGGCTACTGCGAGATCTGCTCGACGGACGTGCTCAACTACGTGGCCTCGATCTTCGCGCGCGGCGACACCAAGGATCAGGGATGAGCACGTGACGCGCGAAGTCACCAGCGCTCTGCGCAAGATCGACAAGGACCGCAACCGGTTCACGGAGATCGTGCGCGGCAAGATCAAGCAGGACCTGAAGAAGTACGTCAAGCACCACGAGCTGATCGGGCGCAAGGGGAAGAACATCGTCACCATCCCCATGCCGCAGATCGAGATGCCGCACTTCCGCTACGGGCCGAACCCGAAGGGCGGCGTCGGCCAGGGCGAGGGGGACAAGGGCGAGGCGATCGATCAAGGGACCGGCGAGGGCATGGCCGGCGATCAGCCGGGACACCACGTGATCGAGGTGGAGGTGACGCTCGAGGAGCTGGCCGAGATCCTGGGCGAGGAGCTGGAGCTGCCGCGCATCCAGCCGCGCGGCGAGTCGCAGATCAAGAACTACTCGGGCCGCTACACCGGCATCCGGCGCGCCGGGCCCGAGTCGCTGCGTCACTTCAAGCGCACCTTCAAGGAGGCCTTGAAGCGGCAGATCGCCTCCGGCACCTACGACCCGGACGACCCGACCATCATCCCGGTGCGCGACGACCGGCGCTACCGCGCGCGCCGCCAGGTGCTCGTCCCGGACTTCAACGCCGTCATCATCTACATGATGGACGTGTCCGGCTCGATGGGGCAGGAGCAGAAGGAGATCGTGCGCACCGAGTCGTTCTGGATCGACACCTGGCTGACGGCGCAGTACCGCAACATCGAGACGCGCTACATCGTGCACGACGCGGCCGCGCGCGAGGTCGATCGCGAGACTTTCTATCACCTGCGCGAGAGCGGCGGCACCAAGATCTCGGCCGCCTATGAGCTGTGCGCGCAACTGATCGAGGCGCGCTTCCCGCCGGCGTCCTGGAACATCTACCCCTTCCACTTCAGCGACGGCGACAACTGGAGCGGGCGCGACACCGAGCGCTGCGTGCGCCTGCTCAAGGACGTGCTCTTGCCAGCGGCCAACGTCTTCTGCTACGGGCAGGTGCGCTCCGCCTACGGCAGCGGCCAGTTCAAGAAGGACCTGGACCGGGAGTTCAGCGGCGACGAGCGCCTCATCACCTCGGACATCCCGGACCGGGACGGCATCGTCGACTCGATCCGCGACTTCCTGGGGACCGGTCGATGACCAGCAGCCTCACCCGGGAACTGCAGCAGGCACGCCAGGAGATCGAGGCGCACGCGCGCGCCTACGGCCTCGACTTCTTCGAGACCATCTTCGAGGTGCTCGACGCCGACCAGTTGAACGAGGTGGCGGCCTACGGCGGCTTCCCCACGCGCTACCCGCACTGGCGCTTCGGCATGGAGTACAACCAACTGGACAAGGGCTACAGCTACGGCCTGTCGAAGATCTACGAGCTGGTGATCAACAACGACCCCTGCTACGCCTACCTGATGCGCAGCAACGCCATGGTCGACCAGAAGCTGGTCATGGCGCACGTCTTCGGCCACTGCGACTTCTTCAAGAACAACCTGTGGTTCTCGCGCACCGACCGCAAGATGATGGACCACATGGCGAACCACGGCACGGTCATCCGCCGCTGGGTCGACCGCATCGGCCTGGAGCCGGTCGAGCGCTTCCTGGACTGCTGCCTCTCCCTGGACAACCTCATCGATCCGCACTCCGCTTTCATCCGGCGCGAAGCCGAGGGACGGCGCGAGCCGGGCGAGGCGCCTCAGGACGAGCCGTTCAAGTTCGGCACCAAGGGCTACATGGACCCGTTCGTCAATCCGCGCGCGGCGCGGCAGAAGGAGGCCGAGCAGATCCGGCAGCGCGTCGAGCGGCAGCAGCGCTTCCCGCCGGCACCGGTGCGCGACGTGCTGCAGTTCCTGCTGGCGCACGCGCCGCTCAAGCGCTGGCAGGCGGAGATCCTGGAGATCGCCCGCGACGAGGCCTACTACTTCGCGCCCCAGGCCATGACCAAGATCATGAACGAGGGCTGGGCCTCGTACTGGCACTCGACCATGATGACCGAGAAGATCCTCGACGCCAGCGAGGTGATCGACTATGCCGACCATCACAGCGGGACGATGGCCAGCGCTCCGGGCCGGCTCAACCCGTACAAGCTCGGAATCGAGCTGTTCCGCGACATCGAGGACCGCTGGAACCGGGGGCGCTTCGGCAAGGAGTACGAGGAGTGCGACGACTACGACGCCAAGCGCCGCTGGAACAGGAGGCTGGGACAGGGCCGGCAGAAGATCTTCGAGGTGCGCCGCACGCACAACGACGTCACCTTCATCGACAGCTTCATGAACGAGGAGTTCTGCGAGGCGCAGAAGCTGTTCGTCTACGCTTTCAACCGCCGCACCGGCCAGTACGAGATCGTCGACCGCGACTGGCGGCTGGTCAAGGCGCAGCTCCTGTTCGGGTTGACGAACTGGGGTCAGCCCTTCATCTACGTGGTCGAGGGCAACTACAAGAACCGCGGCGAGCTGTACCTCATGCACCGCTGGAATGGCATCGATCTGCAGCTCAACCTGGCCGCGGAGACGCTCAAGAACCTGGCGCTCATCTGGTCGCGGCCGGTGCACCTCGAGACCCTGGTGGAGGGCAAGGGCACGCTGCTGAGCTGCGAGAGCAGCGACGCCGAGATCTCCAGCCAGGAGCTGAGCCCGTCCGAGTGCCAGCAGGCGGTCGGCCAGGACTGACCCGAATACCTCGCCACCGGTCTGCGCCTGGCCGGCCCTCGTCGCCGACCTCGTCGTTGCTCGATCTCGGCGACGAGGCCTCGGCCAGGACAGTCTGTCCCGCGGCTGTGTTCTTTCCGTCCGTCTTCGCCTGTTCCCGAGCTCACGCTTTGCGTCAGAACTCGCGCACCGGTGGCGAGGTATCGGGGCTGAGGCGCAGAGCGCGCGCCGGGGAGCGCGGCCGATGATCCCGCTGCGCGACCAGCAGCGCCTGCCGCGCGTCCCCTGGACCACGCTGCTGCTCATCGCCGCGTGCACCTTCTTCTACCTCGCTGACCTGGGAGCGGATCCGGTCGAGCGCGCGCGTCACATCCACCGCTTCGGCCTGGTGCCGCGCGTGCAGGCGCGCCTTTTCCACGAGGTGTGGTCGGCTCTGCCCGCCTTCTCGCTCCAGGACTGGGCCGCCCTGGCGCGGCCATTCTTCACGAGCGTCTTTCTGCACGGCGGGTTCGGGCACCTGATCGGCAACGTCTGGTTCCTCCTGGTCTTCGGCCACAACGTCGAGTACCGCTTCGGCCACCTCGGCTTCCTGGCGTTCTTCCTCGGCTGCGGCGCCGCTGCCGGCGCCATCCACGCCGTGCTCAGCCTGGACGATCCGGTGCTGCGCTCGATCGGCTTCCTGGTGGTGGAAGTCGAGGGCGGCTCGCTCCCGTGCATCGGCGCGTCGGGCGCGATCGCCGGCGTGCTCGGCGCCTACTTCGTCCTGTTTCCGCGCGCCCGCGTGCTCACCTGGTTCCCGCCCTTCTTCGTCTTCGTCCTGCCCGCAGTGGCGTTCCTCGCCATCTGGTTCGTGCTGCAGTACGTCGGGCTGGTGGGGGAGTCGGAGGCGTTCACCAACGTGGCCTACGGCGCCCACGTGGGCGGCTTCCTCGCCGGCATGGCCATCGCCGTCACGGCCATGGCGGTCAGCCCGCGCCGCTTCGTGGCGCGGGGCGTCGCGGCTGTTTGACCGGGAACCGGAGAGGGGGAGGGTGGCATGAGGAGCATCGCGGCCGTTTCCCCGGC
>DYIW01000365.1 GCA_020723465.1 Phycisphaera mikurensis | reverse complement strand
GCGCAGGCTGTCGGCGCCCGGCCCGCGCCGCTCGCGCGCGCCGGCCTCCGCGCGCGGTCCGGCCTCCGGCCGCGCTCGTTCGAGGGCGCTGTCGGCGAGCGGCGCCGGCGAGCTCCCGCAGGCGGCGCTCAGGGCCACGGTGAGGGCGAGGAGTCGCTTCACGCCTCGAGGCTACGCCTCGCGCGCGCCCCCGCCATCGCGGCCTCGCTGAGCTCCGTGTCGTCCTTGCACGGAGGCGCGAGCCGGCGGGTGTGTAGTGGCGACGCCGACGACGATTCCCCGCACCGAGCCGGCTGGCACGAGCACGGGCCTGGCCGATGTCTTCCTCGTGCAGCTCAAGCCCTGAAGACGCCGCTCACTTGATGACGTCCAGCCGGAGCGTCGCGGCCGTGTCCACCGTCACGCCGAGCTCGGTCAGCACCGCCTCGAGCTCGTGCACGCGCTCGCGCTGGCCGCGCATCCCCGCGAGGATGATCTGCTTCTGGTAGAGCTCGCGGGCCATGAAGATCTCCGCCTGGGTGGCGACGCTCCGTCGCGCCTCGCGGCGCTTCTCCTTGTCGAGGAGCGTGGCGTGGGCGCGCTCGAGCCGGGCCAGGACCTCCTTCGCGAGCTCGCCCGCGCGCGGCGACCAGCGCGCGAGCTCGCCCCCTGGCTTGAGCTCGTCCTTGTGCGCCGCGAAGCGGCGCTCGATCTCCGAGGCGGGCGCCGACCAGTGCAGGCCGAGCGCCGCGAAGGGCTGCTTCACCTCGACGCGCGTCAGCCAGTCGGCGAGCGCCTGCTCGGCGTTGATCGCGGCGACGCGCGGGGAGGAGAAGGTGCAGGCGTCGAGGGCGAGCAGCACCGCGATCAGCTCGTACGCGGACTGGTGCGAGAAGGGCGCCTGGCGCAGCATCTCCACGAGCGGGAGCGAGCCGTCGAGGCGGGTGAGCCAGCGCTCGTAGCGCGACTGCCCCTTCGCGAGCTGGGTCACGACCGGATCGGTCCCCGCGCGGAGCGACACGGCGCGGCGCTCGCGCTCGTTCATGAAGCGGCGCAGCGCATCCGTCGGGAGCCTCTGCAGTGACGCGCGCAGGAGGTCGCGGACCACGAGCTCGAAGCTCACCGCCGCGAGCGGGGTCTCGGCGAGGCCGCTCCGCAGCCGGTAGCTCCCCGTGGTCAGCGCCAGGAGCTCGCGCGAGCGCGCGAGCAGCATCTGGTAGAGGCCGCGCGCGAGCTCGTTCGGCTCGAGGAGCTTCCGCTCGAGCGCGAGCTTCTCGAGCGTGCGGCCCGGCGCGACCTCGCGCTTGAGCTTCTCGAGCTCGTTGCCGAGCTTCTTCTTGAGGTGACGCAGGCAGGTGTCCGCGTCGGGGGTCCGGAAGCTCACGATCCGGCGGCCGGAGAACCCGAGCGCCCAGCCCCCGAGCTCGAGCGTGCGGCGCGAGCCCTGCTCCGCCGCCGCGAGGATCGCCTGGAAGACCGGCAGCGGCTCGCCGGCCGTCAGGCGTGCTTGCCGTCCCTCGCTCGCGAGCAGGTGCTCGACGGAGAGCGGGGCGACCACCTCGCCGGTGTGCTCGAACTCCACCGCCGGCAGCGCGGCGGTGAGCGAGCGCGCCTCATCGAACTCCGCCGAGATGGTGTCCACCTCGTCGTCGCGGGCGACGGCCTCGGCCGGCACCGCCGCCGGCGGCGCGCCCGCGACCCTCGCGAGCTCCACCGTCGGCGTTCGGGGCGGCGCTGCCACGAGCGCACGCGCACGCTCGCCGAGCGCGGCGAGCGCGGGGCGCAGCGCGGCCAGCTCGAAGAGCTGGAACCCCACCTTGCCGCCCGCCGCGAAGACCGCCTCGGCGCGCAGCTCGAGCGCGGGCTCGTCGAGGAGCACGATCCGATAGCTCATCGGCTGCCGCAGCGGCGTGGTCGGCGGCGCCTCGACGAGGATGCCCCCGGTGCGCTCGATCTGCTCGAGCTCCTGCAGGAAGGCCGCCGCGTCCTCGAAGAGGAAGGCCTGGTCGTCGGGACGCAGCCTGCCGGCCATCTACCCTCCGGAGCTCACGGATAGGTGCAGGTGCAGACCTTGTCGTACGCGGTCGCCCCGCAGGTCGAGGCCTGGTTGCAGTTGCAGGAACCGGTGCCTCCCTCCTCGCAGGCGGAGATGCAGGATCCTCCCTTGCCGGTGCAGAACGAGGAGCACGAGTAGCTCCCGCTGTTCATGTAGAACTTGCACTCCGTGAGGCTCGAGGTGCACCCCACATAGGACGGCGCCGCTCCGTAGCGCTGCGTGCAGGTGAGGCGCGCGTCGGGCTTCTTCTGGTCGGGCTTCAGCAGATCGGGCTTCCGGAGGTCGGGCTTGGCCAGGTCCGGCTTGGCGAGGTCCGGTTTCGCCTGGTCGGGCGTGCCGAGGTCGGGCTTCGCCAGATCGGGCTTGCCGAGGTCGGGCTTCCGCTCGCCGCGCGGGAGGTCTGCGCTCGGCCGATCGGAGCGCGGTCCGTCGAGGGGGCCGTCCGCGCGCGCGTCGGCGGGCGCATCGGGTCCCACCTCGCGCCGACCATCGCGGGCGCTCAGCTCGGGCGTCGGCGCGGGAAGATCGCGGGTGGTGATCCCGTAGGTATCGAACTGGCAGCCCCAGAGGAGGAGCGCCAGCGACCCCAGCCTCACAGCACCCATGCTGGAGATGATAGCACGCTCCCCCGGTCGCCCCAGGGGAGGGGCACGGCGCGACCTCTGGCCCCCTCCCGCGTGTCGATCTGGGGAGCCGCGCTTGATACAATACCCCCGCTCCTAGGAGGTCCTATGTCCCGTCTAGCCTTGCTCGCCGCGCTCGTGCTCGCGGGCACGAGCGCCCACGCCACCGTGCTCGTGAAGCTCAGCACGCGCCAGCTCACCGAGCAGGCGCAGATCGTCGCGCGTGGCCGCGTGCTCGGCCAGCGGGTCGTCTCCGAGGGCGGGCGGCTCTGGACCGAGAGCACGCTGCGGGTCGAGCAGGCGTTCAAGGGCTCCGCGCGCCGCGGCCAGACCGTGATCCTCCGCCAGCCCGGGGGCGAGCTCGGACGGCTCGGGATGCGCGTCGCCGGCGTGGCGCGCTTCCGGATCGGCGAGGAGGCGCTCGTCTTCGCGAGCCAGGCGGGGCCGAGCCACATCCCCGTCGGGATGTGCCAGGGCAAGTTCGAGCTCCTGCGCGATCGCGCCGGGGTCACGCGCGCGCGCCGCGATCTCTCCGGCGCCGGCTTCGTCCGCTTCGCCCCCGATGGACGCATGCTCCTCGAGCACGAGCACGCGCCGGAGGCCGACCGCGCGCTCGCCGATCTGCTCGGCGAGGTCCGCGCCGCGCTGCGAGGAGGTGCGCGATGAGACGCACGCTCGCTCGCTCCGCGCTCCTCCTCGGCCTGCTCCTCGCGACGCCGGCGGGCGCGTACAAGGTGATGACCGCGAGCCAGACGGGCGTCGAGCTGCGCTGGCCCACGATCCCGATGAAGTTCAACGTCCACCAGACCGCGGCGCCGGGGCTGACCGCGGCCGCGACGCAGGACGCCGTCCGCAAGGCCTACCTCGCCTGGACCTCGGTGAGCTGCACCTCGTTCAAGACGCAGGACCTCGGCGTCGTCAACCTCCCGTGGGGCGATCAGGACGACAAGATCAACAGCCACGTCTGGACCAGCTCCTGGCCGCCGAGCTATGGCCAGAACGCGCTCGGCATCACCTGGACCAGCTACGATCCCCAGAGCGGGAAGATCTACGACGCCGACACGCACTACAACCCGGGCTACACCTGGTCGACCAGCGGCTCGCCGACGGCGATCGACGCGCAGTCCGTCGCCACGCACGAGATCGGGCACCAGCTCGGCCTCGATCACTCGCCGATCCAGACCGCGACCATGTTCTACGCGACCGGGCAGGGCGACACCTCGCAGCGCTCGCTCGACGCGGATGACATGAAGGGCGTCTGCTACCTCTACCCGAGCGGGCAGCCGCTCCCGCCGGAGTGCACGACCGCGGCGGAGTGCGCGGCGAACGAGACCTGCCAGAATCAGAAGTGCGTGCCCGCCGGGGGGAACAAGGGATACGGGAGCCCCTGCCAGGCCTCGACCGAGTGCTCCTCGAAGATCTGCCTCGAGTACAACCAGAGCACGTTCTGCTCGCAGGGCTGCGACACCGCCGCCTGCCCGAACGGCGACAAGTGCTACCCCGTGACCGGCGGGAGCGGGATCACCAAGGCCTGCCTCCCCGGCAGCGCCGCGATGGGGACGAAGACGCTCGGGCAGGCCTGCACCGCCAACCCCGACTGCAAGACCGAGATCTGCGTCTCCGTGCCGGGGAAGGGCTACCTCTGCTCGCAGCCGTGCGATCTGGCGAAGCAGGATTGCCCGTCGGGCTTCACCTGCGCAGCCGCCAGCTCGGGCGGGCTCTGCATCCCGTCGACGACACCGACGCCTCCGCCGCCCACGAAGAAGGCGCTCGGCGAGCCCTGCAAGATCTCCGAGGACTGCGTGTCGAACATCTGCGCGCTCGTTTCGGGCGCGAACGTCTGCGTCCAGCTCTGCGAGCTGAACAAGACGGGGACCTGCCCGACGGGCTTCCGCTGCGTCCCGGCGGGCGCCAAGGGGGCCTGCGTCAAGGACACCCCGACCCCGCCTCCGCCGCCGCCGACGAAGGGCGCGCTCGGTGCGGAGTGCCAGAAGAACGCCGACTGCGAGAAGGACCTCTGCGCCGAGGGCCCGGGCGGCGCCTACTTCTGCACCGAGCTCTGCGATCCGCAGGTCGGCTGCCCCGGCGAGTTCGACTGCGTCGCGGCGGGCTCGCAGCACGCCTGCTCGCCGCGCGCAACGGAGCAGCCCGCCGAGGGCGACGGCGGCGGCTGCGGCGTCGGCGCCGCGCCCGCCTCGCCGGAGCGCTGGCTCCTGATCCTGCTCCTCCCGCTCCTCATCCTCGCGCGCCCGCGCCGGCATGACCCCTGATACAATGGTCGGGTGATCGGGTCGCTCGGGAGGGGTCTCGGGGTGGCGACGCTG
>DYIW01000364.1:1623-5008 GCA_020723465.1 Phycisphaera mikurensis | reverse complement strand
CGGCGTCCGCGCCGCCATCTCGCCGCAGGTCGGCACGGGAGCCGTCGGGCGGAGCCGGCGAGAAACGCGCACACCCCGCGCCGAGGAAGAGCACGCACGAGAGCACGCGCCAGCTGTGCTTCGGCATCGCGACCTCGTCTCCGTCCAGCCTGCTGCGGCGGGGGACCTTCACGACGCCCCGATCGTATCGCGGATTCCCGGTGCTGTGCCAGCGGGCGATCCGCCGCGCTCGGAAGCCCGCGTGTCGGGCTTCCGCACGTCCGGCGTGCGCAACTCGAGGGAGGCTCGAGCATGGCCGAGGTTCCGCCCGCATGGCGCGACGTGGAGCGACCAGAGGGCGCGAGCCCGGCGACCTCAGCGCGCGCGGCTCTGGTCCAGCACCCAGGCAGCGAGCTTGGCCGGGTCCTTGAAGAAGCGGATCGTGGGCGCGCTCTTCTCGAGGCGATAGAACGCGGTGTAGGCCCGGATCGCGCGCGCGAACTTGGCGCCCGCCTCACCCTTCGGCTGGAGGACCGCGATCGGCCGCTTGAGCACGAGCGCGTTCCCGAGCTCGCCGAGCGTGCCGCCGTGCCCGGGCGTCAGCACCACCGCGGCGGCGGCCGCCACGTCGTGGGTCTGCCGATGCGACCAGTGGTTGAACTTGCCCTCTTCGATCCCGAGCCGCTGGAGGTCCTTCGGCACCTGGGTCAGCCAGAGGTGCGTGAAGCCGCGCACCGGGTCGCCCGATTCGCGGAGCTTGCGGAGCGAGGACCAGGGCGAGACCGCGATCGTCTTGCCGCCGGCGCGCGAGGCGCCGCGGACCGCGCCGTAGGTGAGCCCCTCGCAGCCGCCGGTCATGACCACACCGCCGCGCGCTCCGCCGCTACCGCTGAGCGCCAAAGGCAGAAGTGCAGCAGCCTTCAGCCTAGAGCTTGTTCCACTTCTCCCGGAAGACCCGACCGGTGAGCGGGACGGTCGGCGCCGGCGCCGACTTGCTCGCGTAGCCCAGTCCAATCACGCTGACGATCTTGAAGTTCTGCGGCACGTGGAGCGTCTTGGCCATCTTCCGGGAGCCGCGCAGCCCGTTCACGTCCTTGGTCCGCGTCCCGACGCCCATCGCGGTGGCGGCCATCTCGAACTGGGTCCTCGCGATGGCGATGTCCTCCTCGAAGAAGTAGTAGGGCGGGATCTTGCCCGGCGCCACGACCCGCGCGTTGTGCGGGTCGTTCTTGAGCTGCGTGCCGAAGCTGTCCGGCCTCGGCTTGTTGGTCCCGATCTGCACGAACAGGACCGGCGCCTTGCGCAGCGCCGGATCGTTGACCCACTTGGCGATCTTCTCGATCAGGCCGCGGTTCGTGATCCGCAGGTGGTCCGACGGCTGGCGGTTCTTGGAGCTGTTGGCGAGGCGCGCGGCCTCGAGCGCGGTTCGCTGGATCCGCTCGTCGACGGGCCTCTGGGGGTCGAACGCGAGCACCGAGGTCGCGGGCTTCTTCAGGAACGCGTCGAGGGAGATCCCCGCGCGCTCGACCGGCTGAAGGGCCGCGAGCCGGGTCGCCGGCTTGAAGTTGTCGAACACGATCTGCTCGAGGCTGGCGCGCGGCGGGCTCTTGAAGGTCATGTCCTTCTTGGGCTCGCCGATGCCGAGCACGGTCACCAGGTGCTGGTCGGGACCGATGCCGAGGATCTGCTGCATGGCGGGGCGGTTCGCGGTCCCCTGGAAGGTGGTCCCCAGGCCGAGGCTCATCGCCGCGTAGGTCGCGCGCACCACGAACGCCGCGCCCTTCCTTTTGAAGTTGCGCTCGGACTTGTCGACCACGACCGCGATCGCCGCCGGCGCTTCTTTGCCCCACTTCCCGTACTCGGTGTAGCCGTAGAGCTGCTCGATCGTCTTCGGGTCTCTGATCTTGACGACCTTGATCGACGAGCGAGGCCCATTGAAGGACGCGGCGATGATCTTGTCGAGCTCCGCGTCGGTGACCGGGCGGGTCTCCCTCGGCTCCCACTTCCGGATGCTGGTCCGGTTCGCGATCGCGGTGAGCACGTCGAGGTCCCCGCCCGTTTGCGCCCGCGCCGGCGCCGCGCAAGCGAGCAGGCCGAGCAGGAGAAGGACGCGTCGTCGCATGGCGTTCGCTTTCATTTGCAACGGTATCGAGCAAGTGACATGCCAGGCGACGACCACTCAACGTGTCGAGATCGCTTCGGAACAGTCCCCAAGCGTCGACCCTGCGCGGCTTCTCGCGTAGCCAGGGCCGCCGATTTGCAGCGGATCGCAGCTGGCGACTCGCGACCCTGCCGCGAGCGACCACGGTAGCCACTCATCGCGGCTCGCCGTGGTGTCGATCGGATCGTGATTCCAGCGGCTTGGTCGCCGGCCGCGCTGGCGCGCACCTTGCTCAATGGGGCGAGCACAAGGAGACGCCCATGTTCAACCACCGACTTCGGTCGCTCGCTCTTGCCCTGTCCCTCGCCGCCACCGCCTGCGCCGGCGGCGTCGAGCCGCCCGACTCCGTCTGCCGTCAGGCGGCCGACCACCTCACCGCCTGCACCGGCTCCTCGGTGGCGCCCGCCGCGAGCTGCGAGGGCGAGGCGGAGCTGTTCGCCCAGCAGGCGCTGACCACGAGCTGCGACGCGCTCGGCCAGCGCGCGAAGACCGACGCGCTCTCGAACCCGATCAGCATGGCGGCCTGCCTCGCGCTCGGGATCCCGCTCTTCGTCACCGGCGGCGCTGAGGACGAGGCCTGCTGCTTCGATCACAACTGCGGCTCCGGGCTCTCGTGCCGCAAGCACACCTGTCAGCCCCGCGCCGCCGCGGGCTCCGCCTGCGAGCGGAACGCGCACTGCAAGTCGGGCCTCGCCTGCGTCTTCGGCAAGTGCGCGATGCCGCGCGCCAAGGGTCAGAGCTGCCAGGACCCCGGCGACTGCGTCGCGGGCCTGACCTGCGGGCCCAAGAAGACCTGCGCGACCCCGGGCGCGACCGGCGCGAGCTGCAGCGAGAACAGCCACTGCGCCGACCGCTGCATCGCCGGTCGCTGCGCGGCGGGGAGCGGAGAGGGCGGCGCCTGCGACAGCGGCGACGACTTCGACTGCGAGCTCGGGCTGGTCTGCGTGAAGAGCCAGTGCGCCCCGCGCCCCGCGAGCGGCGGCGCCTGCGACGCGAGCTCGCCCTTCCAGTGCGAGATGGACGAGACGTGCTGGGAGGGTCGCTGCGAGGCGCGCCACGCGAAGAGCGAGGCCTGCTCCACGATGCACGACTGCGTCTTCGGCCTCTTCTGCATCCAGGGCGTCTGCGCCGAGCTCTAATTGCGCCCTTCACCGCGGAGCCTCCGAAGGAGGCGAGCAAGCGCAATTGCATGCGCCCTTCACCGCGGAGCCTCCGAAGGAGGCGAGCAAGCGCAATTGCATGCGC
>DYIW01000364.1:0-1523 GCA_020723465.1 Phycisphaera mikurensis | reverse complement strand
CCTTCGCGCAGCCCCCGTCCGGCGCGCCGCGGACCCCGGTTCGGGGAGATGGATCACCGGCCGCTACTGGCAGCGACCGTTGGTGCAGTTGCCCGACTGGCACTGCGTGCTGTAGGTGCACGGGCTCCCCTTGCTCGTGCCGCGACAGCAGCCGTCGGTGCAATTCGACGAGCTGCACTGGGTGCTGTACTCGCAAGGATTGCCGATGCCATCCGAGTAGCACTTCCCCTTGGAGCAGTGATATCCGCTCGGGCACTGCGTGCTGTAGCTGCAGGCCATCCCGTTGTGGCTGCCGACGCAGGATCCGCTCGGGCTGGGGCTCGGGCTCGTGGTATTGCAGGTGCCGTCCTTTGCCGGGTTGCGCGTGCACTGCGAGGGGTCGTGCTTGGCCGTGGACGCCTTCTGCGCACAGTCGCTCATGCACTTCGAGTCGGTGAACGCGCACGTCTCCTGGCACGCGAAGACGTCGAAGCCGGCGCAGAGATCGAAGGCTTCCTGGCTCGCGCAGTCGTAGAAGGTGCCGTTGAGGCAGCAGCTCGCGCTGTAGCTCGAGTGCGGACTGGGCGTCGGGTTCTGAGGATCGGGCTCGCTTGGCTCGCCCGGTCCCTCGTCGCCGCAGCTCGCCGCCGCGAACGCGAACGTGCTCATGATCAGCGCTCCAACTAGAACATGCCTTCGCATCTTCCTCTCCTTGCGATCGACGTGATGTGGCAGAGTCTAGTGAGAGAGCGCGTGTTGCGATGTGCAGCACTTCATGTGGGTGAAGCGTTTCACGCTGGCGGACCCGATCGGCCGCTGGCTCCGTCCGGAGTCGCTCCTCTCGCGATCCACACGCGCCGCTGACGCCTGATCCTGAGCCGGTCTCAGTCGACGAGCCGCAGCTTGAGCTTGAAGACGCGGCTCAGGGGCTCGGCCCTGCGCCGGACGAGCCACTTCTCGAGCAGGAGATCGCCGCGCCCCGTCAGGCGGAGCTCGAGCTCTCGCCCGTCGAGCCGGACCTGGAGCGCGGTCACGAGCTGGCGGTGCTCGCGGTCGAGGGCGTCGACCAGCCGGAGCATCGCCGCGAGTTGCGTCACGCTGCGCTGGTCCGCCTCGGGGAGCGCGGCGAAGGCCTCGTGCCGCGCGGCGGGCTCGCTCTTGCGGTGGTAGCGGGCGACGTTCGCGACGAGCTGCATCTCGTGCGGCGTGAAGCCGGCGAGCTCCGAGTTCGAGAGCAGGTAGAGCGAGTGCTTGTGGTGCCCGCGGTAGCCGACGAACTGGCCGATGTCGTGGAGCACCGCGGCGGCGAGCAGGATCCTCCGCTCGCGGTCACCGAGCGAGTGCAGCTCTGCGTCGGCGAGCTGGTCGAAGAGCTGGAGCGCGAGGCGCGCGACCTGCACCCCGTGCGCCTCGTCGGCGAGATAGCGGCGGGCGAGCGCGGTCGCCGCGGCGAGGGCCTGCCGCTCCTGATCGGTGCGCTCGTGCCGCCCGGCGAGCTCGTCGACGAGATCGACGAGCAGGCCGTCCTTGAGCCCGACGAACGG
>DYIW01000363.1 GCA_020723465.1 Phycisphaera mikurensis | reverse complement strand
GCGGGCGCGGCCTTCCAGGTCTCGAGCCTCGCCTTCGACGCCGGCGTGGACGGGCCTGCGCCCGACCTGCGGGGAGAGACGCGCTACGCCGCGCTCCTCGAGTCCGCGCCCGGCATCTCCGCGGACATCGTGTCGCTCGGCACGCTGCTGCCGGGCCTCGGGAACGAGGTCGTTCTCGACCTGAGCGCCGCGGACGGCCTGCCGGGCGCGCGCCTCTCGCTCGCCTTCCTCGAGGACGGCACCCAAACCGCGGCCGCGAGCGCCGCCGTGAACCTCGCCGCGCGCCCCGCGCGCGTTTCCCTGCCGTACGAGGTGCGCGCCACGGGCGCGCAGCTCCTGGAGATCGTGCTCCGGCGCGGCGCGCAGGATGACGGCGAGGCGCTCTTTCGCGCGCGCGTCGACTTCGACGTGCCGCCGCTGCATGCCTCCGACTACGGCGCGCTGCTCCTCCAGGACGACGCCTGGGACCTGTGGTGGTGCGAGGGCGCGTACAAGGTGAGCCGCACGCGCGCGCTCCCGGAGCGCGCCGAGCCCGTCATCCGGCTGGCCGCCGCGCGCCACGAGTACGAGCCGGCGCAGCTCGTGGTGCGGCCGCGGCGCGCCCTCTCGGGCCTGCGCGTGTCGCTCGAGCCGCTGCTCGGGCCTGGCGGCGCGCGCATCCCCGCGGACGCCGTTTCGGTGCGGCGCGTGCGCTACGTGCGCGTCACGCGCCCGACCGACGCCGCGGGCGGCGCCGGCCTGTGGCCCGATCCGCTGCCGCCGCACGACGCACCGCTCGACCTCGAGGCCGGCCTGCAGCAGCCCTTCTGGCTCACGGTGCGCGTGCCGGACGATGCTCCGCCCGGCGACTACCACGGCCGCGTTACCCTCGCCGCCGAGGGCTGCCGCGCCGAGGCGCCGCTCCTGCTGCACGTCTTCGACTTCGCCCTGCCGGCCGAGACACACGTCCAGACGGCCTTCGGCCTGAACGTGGACCTCATCCGCCGCTACCACCGCCTGGAGACGGACGCCGAGCTGCGCGCCGTGCTCGACCTCTACTTCCGCGACCTGGCCCAGCACCGCATCTCGCCCTACGACCCGATGGCGCTCGACCCAATGATCGTCGACTTCGGCGAGCCGTGGGAAGGCGGAGCGCTCGACGAAGGAAACGCGCACGCCGGCCGCTCTGCGCTGCGAATCGTGGATGAGTCCGCGACCGCCAACGCGGCCGCAACGCACGCGCGCCTCATCCCCATCGACCCGGCTCGGCGCTACCACGCCTCCTGGGCCGCGCGCGCCGCAAAGCCCGCGCAGCCGGTGATGCTCACTTTCACCAGCCACGACGCGGGCGGGCGCTGGATTTCGGGCGGCAACGTGGACCTGACGCGCACGGCCGGTGTCTCCTGGCAGACGTTCGAGGACGACCTCACGGGCCGCTTCCCGCACCGCGCCGCCTTCGCGCGTCCGGTCCTGCGGCCGGCGCGCTGGCAGGAAGACGGGGCCACGACCGGCACGGCCTGGTTCGACGACGTCGCGCTGCGGGAGGGGGATGCGGGCTGCAACCTGATCGACGGGGGCGACTTCGAGCCCGGCTCGGGCGCGCGCGGCGTGCGCATCGACTGGAGCGCCTTCGATCGCGCCGGCGAGAGCTACCTCGACGGCCTGCGCTTCAACTCCTTCCGCCTGCATCTCCTGGGCATGGGCGGCGGCACCTTCCACGAGCGCGAGGCCGGCCGCATCGGCCAGCACGAGCGCGGCACGCCGGAGTACGAGCGCCTCTTCGGCGAGTACGCGCGCCAGGTCGAGGAGCACCTCGCGGAGAAAGGCTGGCTGGACGAGGCCTACCTCTACTGGTTCGACGAGCCGGACCCCAAGGACTACGACTTCGTGCGGGCCGGCATGGAGGACGTGCGGCGCCACGCACCGCGCCTGCGGCGCATGCTCACCGAGCAGCCCGAGGAAGCCCTGTACGGCGCGGTCGACCTGTGGTGCCCGCTGCTCTCCAGCTTCGATGCCGCGGCCTGCGCCGCGCGCCAGCGCGCGGGCGAATCCATCTGGTGGTACGTGTGCACCGCGCCGCGCGGCGACTACTGCACGCTGTTCGTGGACCACCCGGCGATCGACCTGCGCATGTGGCTCTGGCAGACCTGGATGCACGGCGTGGAGGGCATCCTGGTGTGGTCGGCGAACTACTGGACCAGCGCCGGTGCCTTCCCGCCGCCCGCGCTGCAGGATCCCTACGCCGATCCGATGGCCTACGTCGAGGGCTACGGCCTGCCCGCGGGGCACGTGGGCTTCTGGGGCAACGGCGACGGCCGCTTCCTCTATCCGCCCGAAAGCTGCTCTGCCGCGGGCTCGGGCCAGGTCCTCGCCGGCCCGGTGGACTCGCTGCGCCTCGAGATGCTGCGCGAGGGCATCGAGGACTACGAGTACTTCCACCTGCTGGCGCGGCTCGTGTGCGAGGTCCGCGCCGCGGGCCGCGAGGCGGCGGCGCGCGAGGCCGAGCCGCTGCTGCGCGTGCCGGCCGAGATCTGTTCCAGCCTGACCTCGTTCACGCGCGACCCGCGGCCCCTGTACGAGCAGCGCCGCCGCCTGGCCGAGGCGATCGAGCGGCTCTCGCGCTGACGCCTGGATGGCGGACATGGACTACGACTTCACCATCGTCGGAGCGGGCGCCGTGGGCCTGGCGATCGCCGCCGAGCTGTCCCAGCACGGCAGCGTGCTCATCCTGGAGAAGGAGGACGGGATCGGCCGCGGCATCTCGAGCCGCAGCTCCGAGGTGGCGCACGCCGGCATCTACTACGAGCCGGGCAGCCTGAGGGCGCGCCTGTGCGTGGAGGGGCGCCGCCAGCTCGAGGAGTGGGGCGCGCAGGGCCGCTTTTCTTACCGCCGGATCGGCAAGTACATCGTGGCCGTCACCGAGGACGAGCGCGCGCAACTCGATGCGCTCCTGGCGCGCGGCCGCGAGAACGGCGCCGGGGACCTGCGCCTGGTGTCGCGCGACGAGCTCTGCGCGGCCGAGCCGCACCTCTCTGCCGCGTGCGGTGTGTTCTCGCCCGCGACCGGCATCTTCGACAGCCACGGCCTGATGCGCTTCCTGCTGGAGAGCGCGCAGCAGCAGGGCGCCCAGCTCGCCACGCAGAGCGCCGTTTGCGGCATCCGCCGCCTCGCCGCGGGCTACGAGGTCGTGGTGCGCCAGGATGGCGCCGAGGAGCGCCTCGCGACCCGCTGCCTGGTGAACGCCGCGGGCCTGTTCGCCGACGAGGTCGCCGCGCTCGCCGGCATCGACGTGGACGCCGCGGGCCTGCGCCTCTTCTGGAACCGCGGCGAGTACTTCCAGGTCGTGTCCTCGTCGCGGGTCAAGGCGAGCCGCCTGATCTACCCCGTGCCCGGCGCGGGCGGACACCTCGGCATCCACGTCACGCTGGATCTCGCCGGGCAGATCCGGCTTGGCCCCTCGGCCGAGTACCTGGAGCCGCGGCCGTTTCGCGAGCGGCGCGAGGACTACGCGCAGGACGAACGCCTGCTGGCGCTCTTCTTCGAGGCGGCGCGCCGCTACCTGCCGGAGCTCGAGGCAGAAGACCTGCGGCCGTGCGCCACCGGCATCCGGCCCAAGCTCAACGGTGCGGGCCAGCCGGCGCGCGACTTCTACATCCGCGAGGAGAGCGCCCGCGGCCTGCCCGGCCTGGTGAACTGCGTGGGCATCGAGTCGCCCGGCCTGACCGCGGCGCCCGCCATCGGCCGCCACGTGGCGCGTCTCCTCTTCAATCGTTGAGCAGCGGGGCCAGGCGCGGATCGGCGGCCGCATCCTCGGCCGCGTCCGGGTCGAGAGCGAGCGCGGCCCGGACTTCCTCGCGCGCCTCGTCTTCGCGGCCGAGCAGCAGGCAGGCGCGGGCCAGGTCGAGGCGGCGCGAGGCGCTGTCCCGCGCCAGGCCGCAGGCGATGAGCTCCCCGAGCGCGCCACGTGCCTGATCGAAGGAAGCGGCGTCGCCGCCCGCGGCCGCGACCTCGGCCGCCTGCGTCAGGAAGTCGGCGTCCCAGGGTGCGAGCGCCAGAGCGCGCGCCGCGTGCGTGCGCGCCCGTTCCAGGGCGAAGCCGTCTTCGGCCAGTTCGGCCGCGACCAAGAGCCGCAGCCACGCGTCGCATGGCGCGCAGGCGAGCGCCGCCTCGTAGTGCACGAGCGCCTCGGCGTCGGCGCCCATGACGCGCCTCGCGCGCGCCCGCGCCAGCTCGAGGTCGGCGCGCAGGCGCGGCAGGGTGTCGAAGCCGCTCAGGGGATCGGGCGCGCCCAGCTTCTCGCGCAGGAAGCGCTCGCCCTCCACGCGCTGCAGGTCGATGAGCAGCAGGGCCTGCTCGATGAGCTGGGCGGCGCGCTCGTGATCGCGCTCGGCCGTGGCGCGGCGCGCGAGCCAACTGAGCGCCGCCAGCTCGACCTTGCCCGCGCGCGGCGGCAGGCGCAGCGCCAGGTCGAGGAGGCCGGCGCGCAGCGGCGCGAAGGCGTCGAGCAGCGCGGCCTCCTGCTCGTCCGGCGCGCCGCGCGCGCGCGGCGCCTCCAGCTCCTCGAGCGGCAGGACCAGCCGGGCGAAAAGCGCCTTCGGCAAGAGGAAGAGGTCGCCGCCGCGCGCGCGCCGGTCCATCTCCACCTCGATGGAGGCCGCCACGTGTTGTGGATCGCCGCAGGAGCGCGCCAGGTCGAGCAGCGCCTGCATGATCGTCAGCTCGAAGGGGAAGGCGGCGTCCGCGTCGTACTGCTGCGCCTCCAGCTCGGCGGCGCGAAGGAAGAGCAGCGCCGCCAGGCTTTCTGCCACCTCGCTCCGGCCGGTGCGCGCGGCAGAGCGCGCCAGCGACTCGATGAGCAGGCGGTCATCCGGGGCGCGCATGCCGGAGTCGAGCGTGAGCGCGAGCTGCTGCTCGAACAGGCCGCAGACCGCTTCCTCGGCCTCGGCGCCGCCGATGCTGGCGAGCGCCTCGGCCACGCCGGCGGTGAACTGGGCCGTGCGCGGCGCCTGCAGCAGCGCGATGAGCGCGCCGGCCATGAGCGCGCGCCG
>DYIW01000362.1 GCA_020723465.1 Phycisphaera mikurensis | reverse complement strand
CCAGGCGCAGCCGCAGCCGGTCGAATCCAGCAGGGATTCCTGCTCACGCTCTGAGCCGCGGGCGCCCCGCCCGTCGGATCCAGCCGCGGCCGCTGGCGCGGCGCGCCGCTCAGCAGAGCGCCAGTTCGGCGATCTGCACGGCATTGAGCGCAGCGCCCTTGCGTAGCTGATCGCCCGCGAGGAAGAACGCGATGCCATGGTCCAGGGTCTCGTCCGCGCGGATGCGCCCCACGAGCACCTCATCGCGCGTCTCGGCCCTGAGCGGGGTGGGAAAGAGCCCGCGCGCCGGGTCGTCCACGACCGCCACACCGGGAGCGCGGCCGAGCCGTTCCCGCGCCTCCTCGGACGCCACCGGCCGGTCGAAGCCGACGTGCACCGCTTCGCAGTGGGCGCGCACCACGGGCACCCTGACGCAGGTGGCGCTCACCAGGAGGTCCGGCCGCCGCAGGATCTTGCGGGTCTCCGCGCGCACCTTGGTCTCCTCGCCGCTCCACCCGTCAAGGTCGCACGGGCCGATGGCGGGGATCACGTTGCCCGCGATCCGCTCCGGGAACGGCCCGCTCCCGCCGCCCGCCGCCTCCCTGCCGCGGCCCGCCGCGCTGAGCTCGCGCTCCAGCTCCTCAACACCGGCGTTGCCCGCGCCCGAGACCGCCTGGTAGGTGGCGACCAGCAGGCGCAGCGGCCGGGCCAGGCCGCAGAGCGGCGCCAGCGCCGTGACCAGGAGCGCCGTGGTGCAGTTCGGGTTCGCAATCAGGCCGGCGTGGCCCTCCAGGTCCGACGGGTTCACCTCCGGCACCACGAGCGGCACGTCCGGTTCGAGCCGGAAGGCGCTCGAGTTGTCGATCACCAGCGCGCCCGCGGCGCGCGCTCGCGGCACCCATTCCCGCGAGACCGCCGGCGCCGTGGCGAAGAACGCCAGGTCCAGGCCGTCGAAGCAGCCGGGAGCGAGGGCGGCGAGCGGACGCTCGCTCCCGCGGAAGAGCGGTCTCTTCCCCGCCTCCTCGCTCGCGGCGAAGAGCCTGAGCTCGGCGATCGGGAAACGGCGCTGCTCGAGCACGCGCAAGAGCTCGCTCCCGACCGCGCCGGTCGCGCCAGCCACGCCCACGGCCAGGCTCATTCTCCCTGCTGCTCCCCTTCGTGCGCGGGCCGCGAGGCCTCGGCCTGGCAGTCCGAGACCGCTCCGCGCAGCAGGTCGATGGCGTGCCCGAGCACGGGCAGCACGGCCTCCAGGCACTCGCAGGCGCCGCGCGGGCTGCCCGGGAGGTTCACGACCAGAGCCGCGCCGCACACGCCGGCCACGGCGCGCGAGAGGTCGGCGAAGGCGGTGTTGCGCCGCGAGGCGGCGCGCATGGCCTCGCTCAACCCGGGCAGCTCGCGCGCGACGACGTCGCGCGTGGCCTCGGGCGTGACGTCGCGCGGGGCGATGCCCGTGCCGCCGCTGGTGAGAACGAGCGCCGCGCGCGCGGACTCCTCGCGGATGGCGGCCGCGATCTGCTCGCGCTCGTCCGGAACCACGCGCGGCGGCGCGGGCCTGCCCAGTCCGCTCCGCTCCAGGAGCTCGGCGAGCCGCGGGAAGGTCTGGTCCGCGCGCGCCCCGCGCGCCGCGCGGTCGCTGACGATGATCACGGCGATGGGGAACGACCGCGCGCGGCTCATGCCTTGCCCCGGCGCCGCGGCGGGCGGGAAGAGCGCGCGTAGCGGCCCGAGGCGCCGCCCTCCTTCTCCAGCAGGCGGATGGTGGAGACAGTGATCCCCCGTTCCACGGCCTTGAGCATGTCGTAGATGGTGAGCGCCGCGACCGCGACCGCCACCAGGGCCTCCATCTCCACGCCGGTCCGGTCAGTGGCGCGCGCCTCAGCGGTGATGACGAGGCGCTCGCGGCCGCGGCGCGCGAAATCGACGGCGACCGAGGTCAGCGGCACCGGATGGCACAGGGGAATCAGCTCCCAGGTGCGCTTGGCCGCCTGGATGCCGGCGAGGCGAGCCACGGCGAAGACGCCGCCCTTGGGCGCGTCGCCCCGGAGAGCGCGGCGGAGCGCCGCGGAACCGAGGTGCACCGTGGCCTCCGCCACGGCCCGGCGGCGCGTCACCGCCTTGTCCGCCACGTCCACCATGCGCGCCGCCCCGCGCGCGTCCAGGTGGGTCAACCCGGGCGCCGCGCGGCTCCCGGCCTTGTTCCTCGCCGCGGCCATGATGCAGGCATCGTAGCAGCCGCCGGCGCCGCGCCCGCCGCGGCCGCGGCCTTTTTCCCAGCGGACGCGCGCGCGCCCGTATCATCTTTCGCCGGCGAATCCGCAGTTCAAGACAGCGCGGACCCGGGGTCGATGACTATTGGTTCGTCAGCGCGCCCGCGCGCGAAAGAACCCTGTCCGCGCCAGTCAACGTGGAGAAAGGCCCCCGATGCCTTCGCGCAACGTGCTGTTCAGGCTTGTCTTCTTCATCGCCCTGCCCGCCGCTCTCCTCCCGGCCGGCAGCGGCGCCCTCCTCGGCCAGGAGACCGCGGACGAGAGCGTCACGGCCCGTGTCGAGGCGGCCATCGACCAGATGCGCTCCGGCCGGCTGATCGAGGTGTACTCCGCCGCCGCCGACCTGAGCAAGCTGGAGGACGCGGTGGTCCCGTCGCTCCTCGGCATCGTGCAGCAGGAGGGCGACCCGTGGGTCATCCTCGGCTGCGCGCGAGCGCTTGCCGACCTCGACCAGGCCGAGCCGGTCAGCGCGCGCCTGATCGAGCTGATCGGCAAGGGGCAGGATGCGGAGGTCCGCATCGCCGCCGCCGACCTGCTGGCGAGCCTGCCCGAGAGCCGCGCCAGCGCGGAGGCCCTGGCCGGGAGCCTGGACGAGACGCTCGACCCGGGCGTCAAGGTGGCGCTGGCCAAGGCGCTGTACCAGGTGGGCGACGCCGGCCAGCGCAAGCGCGCCAAGGCCGAGCTCAGGCAGTTCCTCGAGTCCGAGGAGCGCGAGCGGCGCGTCGCCGGCGCCCTCGCCCTGTGGGAAATCGACGACTGCGACGCGGCCCAGCCGGTGCTGCGCGAGATCCAGGATGAACCAACGCTCCAGGGGCGCCTGGCCCACTCCTACCTGGAGGCCGAGCGCATCAACCGCTACTGGGAGAGCCGGCAGGGCCGGGAGTTCCGCGCGAGCGGGGATGCCGACGAGTTCGCGGTGCTGCGCGAGATCATGGATCTCATCAAGGCCGAGCACATCAACGGCGAGCGCTTCCAGGACGCCGCCGGCGAGGAGAAGCTGCTCACGGCCGCGGCCAAGGGCATGCTCGCCGCGGCGGACAAGCACTCCACTTACTTCAGCCCCGATGAGTACGAGAAGTGGCTCCTCGACCTGCAGCGCAACTACGCGGGCATCGGCGCCTACGTCAACACGCTCGGCGGGTTCTTCACCATCACGCGGCCGATCTACTCCGGGCCGGCCTATCGCGCCGGGCTGCGCTCCGACGATCAGATCCTCGAGGTGAACGACTGGGAGACCTACGGGCAGCCGCAGCAGGACGTGATCGACCGCCTCAAGGGCCCCCCCGGCACCGCGGTCAAGGTGAGCGTCATGCGCAACGGCTGGCGCGAGCCGCGCACCTTGTCCATCGTGCGCGAGGTCATCAACATCCCCTCGGTCCAATGGGAGCTCTTCCCGGCCGGCGTCGGCTACGTCGAGGTCGAGACCTTCGGCGACACGACGTTCGACGAGCTGCAGACCGCCTTGAACGACCTGGTCAAGCGCGGCGCGCTCGGCTTCATCCTCGACCTGCGCTACAACCCGGGCGGCTACCTCAGGGCGGCCATCGACATGGTCGGCGAGTTCGCCGGCCGCAACAAGCTGGTCGTGTCCACGGAAGGCAGGCACGGCCAGGCGAACAGCAAGCCGTACCACACGGGGCTGCGCGCGGTGGGCCGCCAGGAGCCGCTGGTGATCCTCATCAACCACCGCAGCGCGTCGGCCTCCGAGATCGTCGCCGGCGCGCTCGACCACTACGGCCGCGCGGTCCTGGTCGGCGTCAAGACCTTCGGCAAGGGCTCGGTCCAGAACCCCTTCCCGTTGAAGTCGCGCGTGGGCGAGCAATTCGACGACGCCAACAACAACCTCATCTGGGACCCGAGCGAGGGATACACCGACCAGAACCAGAACGGCAAGTACGACTACAGCGCCATGTTCAAGCTGACCACGCAGCTCTACTACCTGCCGAACGGCCAGTCGATCCACACCGAGGTCGACGCCGACGGCGTCCTCAAGGAAGGAGGCGTGTCCCCGGATGTGGAGGTGCCCTTCACCTGGGGAGCCCCCTGGAAGGAGGAGGAGCTGACCGACCTGTTCGAGCGCCGCGTGTTCCAGGACTACCTGGAGGAGCACCTGCACAGCCGCTTCTCGGCCGATGACATCGTCAAGATCCTGGCCGAGGCGGCGGCGGGCCGGCCGCAGGAGGAGATCCTGAAGGAGCACGACGTGGGCGCGCTCGCTCTCGCCCGCTGGCAGGAGCTGTACGGCGGCCTGAGCGCCGACGCGGTGCAGAAGGTCAAGGAGGCGGAGGACGCGCGCCGTGAGCGCGCCGAGCCGCTCTTCGTCGAGCTGGCAGAGGGGGACGCGTTCGACACCTCCCGCTACCCCGAGTTCGACCGCTTCTACGAGTCCCTCGCCACGCACCTCGAACGGGACGACATCCGCACGCAGATTCGTCTACACCTGCGCGCGCACGTCTCCGACCTGCGCAAGAAGCCCTTCCCCGGGAACGGGCTGCTCGGCGACTACCAGGAGGACAACCAGCTGCAGATCGCGATCCTCGAGCTCTTGCGCGCGCTCGGCCAGGACCCGGCCGCGGTCCCGCAGTACGCGCGCTTCGCCGACCAGGCCGCCGCGCTGATGAAGCCGCCGGAGCCCAAGCAGGCGCGAAACGAGTAGCCGGGCGCGCCGCCCGCCGCGCCCATGCTGCGCCGCGCGCACGGCCTACTGCGCTTCGCCCTGCTTGAGCAGGCCCCGGGCGTGGCGCACGCCTTTGTCCCGGCGGCGGCGCTCGGCGGCTACGACGCCATTGTCCCGGGCGCGCCGGA
>DYIW01000361.1 GCA_020723465.1 Phycisphaera mikurensis | reverse complement strand
CGGCACGAAGATCCCGAGCCTACTCGCCGGGAGCCGGAGGCAAACTCGAACGCGTCGAAGCCACCAGTCGGCCGAACGGTCTTCCGGCTGCCAACGACCGACTTCGGACTTCAAGCTCGCGGCGGCGCCGCCGCGCAGTGCCTGACGCGCGGAACGAACGGCCGGCCACGAGGACAGAGGGGGTCCAACTCCTGGATCGCGGCCGCCCGCGGGCCGTCTCAGAGCGCGCCGAGCAGACCGCGGATGGCGCGCGCGCGCAGGATGTCGCGCTCTTTTGGCTCCAGGGACTTGGCGCCGTGCGCCGCCTGGAGGTGGCCGGGCTGGGAGATGACGAAGATGCGGTTGACCGTCTGGATGTCCAGGTCGGGGACGATCCCGAGATGGACGCCCATGCGCAGCACGGAGAGCAGGTCGAATGCCTCCTCGCTGCTGATCAAGCGCACGTTGCGGAGCACGCCGAGGGCACGAAACACCCGGTCCTCGACCACGACGCGGTCGCTCGCCAGCATCTGCGTGCGCAGCTCCCGTTCGAAGGAGACGATGCGCGGCAGCACGCGCGCCACGTCGTCGAGCAGCGTGTCGGGGGTCTTGCCGAGCGTGACCTGGTTCGAGATCTGGTAGAGGTCGCTCAGCGCCTTGGTGCCCTCGCCGTAGAAGCCGCGCACCGCCAGGTTCATCTTGGCGACCGAGTTGAACACCTTGTCGATCTGCTTGCTGATGACCAGCGCCGGCAGGTGCAGCATGACCGAGACGCGCATGCCGGTGCCGACGTTGGTCGGGCACGAGGTCAGGTAGCCGAAGCGCTCGTGGAAGGCGAAGTCGAGCACCGTGCCGAGCGCCTTCTCCACCGTCAGGGCGCGCTGGAACGTGTCACGCAGCGCCTGGCCCGAGGCGAGCACCTGGATACGCAGGTGATCTTCCTCGTTCAGCATCAACGCGAGCGACCCGGACGCGTCGTGCAGCACCGCGCGCTCGCCCTCGGCGTTGGCGTGCTCCAGGCTGATCAGCCGGCGCTCGACCAGCACCAGGCGCTGGACCTCGTCCAGAGCGGGCAGCGATGTGTGCCTGAGGCGCGCGCCGACGTCCACCGACTCGATGCGCGCGCGCAGGTGGTCGCACAGGATGGCGGCGTCCTCCTCGGAGAGGTGCGCCTTGAGCGGGAAGCCGGTGATGTTGCGCGCCAGGCGCACGCGCGAGGAGATGACGATCTCCGCGTCCGTCCCCGTCCCGCGCAACCACTCGCCGACGTTCACCCCGGAGCCGTCACTCATGCCGCGACTCCTGCAGCGACTGCTCGACCGCGGCGATGCGGTCGCGGAGGCGGGCGGCTTCCTCGTAGTCCTCGTCCTTCACCACCCGGCTCAGCCGCCGCCGCAGGTCGACCAGCTCCTGCTCGAGCGCCGCCGAGGTGCGCGCCCCCGGGGACTTGCCCGACGGCAGCGGCCCGACGTACTGGCTGGCGCCGTGGACCTTCTCCAGGAGCAGGCAGAGGTTCTCGCCGAAGGCGTCGTAGCAGCTCAGGCAGCCGAAGCGCCCCTTCCCGCGAAACTCCTGGTAGGTCATGCCGCAGTCGGGACAGACGAGCTTCGCCCCTGCGGACCGGCCCGCCTGCGCCTTCTCCTGCAGGCCGCTCAGCATGGTGGAGAAGGTCAGCGTCTTGCCCTTCGGCGGCTTGGGCGGCGTCGAGCTCTCGCGCGCGCAGGCATCGCAGAGGTGCATCTGCTGCGGCTTGTTGTTCTCCGTGTCGATCTCGGTGAGATGGACCGTGGCGCGGGCCTTCTGGCACTTCTGGCAGATGTTGTTCATGCGCGAGCCTTGCGACGCAGGGATGCCGCTTTGGCCGACCTCGTAGTATCGAAACGCCGGCAGCCGTTCTTGAAGGCTACTCTATGGTGCGCGCCGACCGCTGGCAACTGCGCCGCGAGCGGTCCTGGCTACTGTATAGCCAGCCGGCGAAAGGCCTCGCCCCTCTCGCGGAAGTTCCGGAAGAGGTCGTACGAGGGAAACGCCGGAGAGAGAAGCACGGTCTCGCCCGGCCGCGCCTGCTCGAGCGCGAGGCTCACGGCCGCGGCGAAGTCGCGCGCGCAGAGGATCAGCGGCGCGTGCGGCCGCGCCGCCACCGCCCGCGCCAGGCGCGGCCCGGATTCGCCGGCGACGACCAGCACGCGCACGCGCTCGCCGATCGCGCCGGCCAGCGCCGCCAGGTCGCAGCCCGAGTCCTTGCCGCCGGCGATGAGCACGAGCGGCCCCTCCAGGGCGGCGAGCGCCGCCAGCACCGACTGCGGCGTGGTCGCGATCGAGTCGTTGACCAGGCGCACGCCGCGCCGCTCGCCGATGAGTTCGAGGCGATGTTCCACTCCCGGAAAGTCGCGCGCGGCGGCGAGCGCGGCGGCGCGCGGCGCGCCCAGGCGCTCGGCTGCGGCGAGCGCGGCCATGGCGTTCAGGACGTTGTGCGCGCCCGGGATGAGCAGCTCGCCCGCGCGCAGGACCTCCTCCCCGCCCGCGGCGCGCACCGACTTGCCGTCCGGGGAGAAGAAGCCGCACGGCGGCTCGCCCGCGGCCGAGAACCAGGTGACGTCCGCCGGGGCGGCGGCGGCCAGCTCGCGCACGCGCGGGTCGCCGTGGTTCAGGACGGCGCTTCGCGCCCCCTCGAGCGCCAGGCGCTTGGCGGCGCAGTAGGCCTCGAAGGTGCCGTGACGGTCGAGGTGCACCGGGAAGAGGTTGGTGACGACCACGCACTCGGGCGCGCGCGCCAGCCCGCGCAGTTGGTCGAGCTGGAAGGAGGAGACCTCGAAAACCGCGGTGTGGGCCTTCGTCAGCTCGCCGGCGCGCGCGAGGAGCGACGCGCCCACGTTGCCGCCGAGAACCGCCGCCTGCCCGGCGCGGAGCAGCATGCGGTGCAGCAGCGTGGCGGTCGTGGTCTTGCCCTTGGAGCCGGTGACGAGCACCAGGCGCGCAGGCAGGCGCGCGAGGCAGAGCCCCACCTCGCTGGTGAGCGGCACGCCGGCCTCGAGCGCGGCCTGGAGGAAAGGGGAATCCGCAGGCACCGCCGGGTTCACCACGACGAGGTCGGCGCCGCGGAAGTCCTCGACGCGGTGGCCGCCGAGGGCGCGCGCGAAGGGGACGCCGTCGAGCTCCGCCAGGGTCGGGGCGAGGGCCTCGGCGGAGCGCAGATCGGTGACCAGGACCTCGGCGCCGCGCCCGACCAGGAAGCGCACCACGGCCGCTCCGCCCTGGAACAGGCCGAGACCCATGACCAGCACGCGCCGGCCGCGCAGCTCCGCGTCCGCCGGGAAGGTGTAGGGAAGGAGCGGGGCCGGACCCATCGGCGTCCCCTACCGCTCGCGCAGCTCCTTGGCCTCCGCCATCTTCACATCCACGACCTCGCGCGTCATCTCGGCGGGATCGATCGGCGTGAGGACGAAGCTGAAGGGGCGCTCATCGATGTAGAGGTCCGACGTCAGGGTCTCGTAGTAGAGGTCCCAGGGGAACTCCTGGAACGGCGGCGGCTCGAGGATCTTCTGCTCGCGCACCACCTGGTAGCCGGCCTTGCGCACCACGATCTCCCGCGTGCCGTAGTGGGTGAAGGGCACGGTGACGGGACTCTTGCCCACGTAGTGGCCGTCCAGGTACACGTCCGCCTCGGCGGGCACGGTGGCGATGAAGAGCTTGCGCTCCACGCAGCCGGCCGTCGCGGCCGCGAGCAGCAGGAGCAGCGCCGCGGCAAGGAGTCTGCTGATCATGCGCCCGAGGATAGCGAGGCCGCGGCCGTGCGTCGCGCGCGTTCCCCCGAAAACGGAAGAACCGCCCGCGGCTGCAGGCCGCCGGGCGGTTCTCAAGCGTTGGCGGAGAGGGGGGGATTCGAACCCCCGGAGCAGGTAAAACCCACTCAACAGCTTAGCAAGCTGCCGCAATCGACCACTCTGCCACCTCTCCGTGGTTTGTCGTGGCGTCCAGACGGGACAGTTGATCGGGATTCGCGCCGGGTGTCAATGAGGAGCGACGGCGGGACGCGCCGCCGGCCGGCACGATCCGCCCCCAGGGGGTATGCTGAACGCGCGGGCGCGCACACCTGGCCGCGGTCGCCGCGGCCGGCGGGAGCCGGGCATGAGACCGCTTCTGGCCTGGATCGTCCACGACAACTGCCGCAAGGGCTGTCCCCACTGCTTCTGCAAGCCGGCGGAGGCGGACGACCTCGCGGCCACGGAAGCCCTGGCCCGGGATCTGGAGCGGCACGGGATCCGGCACCGCATCTACTTCACCGACCAGCTCGACGCCAGGCTGCCGGAGCGCCACGCGCTGGTCATGGCGCGGCCCGGCGCAGGCGAGCTCGAGCTGCGGAGCGGAGTGTCGCGCGTGGGCTTCAGCCTGCACGGCCCCGATCGAGGGACGCACGAGCTGCTCGCGCCGCCGGGCGACTTCGACGCCGTGGTTGCCGCCATGCGGCGCCTCCGGCGCGAACGCCAGGACGTGCGCGTCGAGGTCTTCGCCGTGATCCACGCCCAGAACGCCACCCGCTTCGGCGAGCTCACAGCCTTCGTCCGCGGACTCGGCGCGCGCGTCCTGCACGCCGGCAACCTGACCTTCGCCGGGCGCGCACGCTCGCTCCCCCGCGACCTGTTCCTCGGCGCCGCCGACATCGCCCGCTTCCTGCGGACCTTCCCGCAAGCGCGCCGCCACGCGCGGCCGCTGCGCCTGGTCCTGGGGGACAGCTTCGGGCCGACCTGGTCGCACCTCAGGAGGCTGGGCTACCGCGCCTTCGTGCGCCTGGCCGAACGCCGCTTCTGCGCCTGCGGCGCGGAGCAGGTCGCCATCAAGGCGCGCACGCGTGAGGTGTTCCCCTGCCGCTTCACCTCGACCTTCAAGGAGCTCAGCATCGGACGCTTCGACGCCGAGCAAGGCCTGGTCCTGACCGAGCGCGGCGAGACGACGCTCAAGAAATACTTCCACGAGGGCAAGAAAGTCCGCCTGCAGCCGGCCAACCCGCTGATGGACCCGATCTACGTGGATGCCGATCAGGTGAGCATTCAGGGCCGCGTGCTGGCCATTCTGCGCTCGATGCATTAGGCCACACCGC
>DYIW01000360.1 GCA_020723465.1 Phycisphaera mikurensis | reverse complement strand
GCCGAAAGTGCCGAAACGGCCGGCGCGTACGACCCTGTCAGATCATTCTAGCACGCTTCCGCGGCCCGGGCGTCTACCCCATCTGCCGCCTCAGCGCGACGTGGCCTTGAGGCCGTTCGAGGCCGAGGCGCCGAGCGGCCCGGCCGGATCCACGATCCAGTACTGGAAGTAGATCTCGGTGCACCCGGGAATGGTCGCCGGCCACGCCGCCCAGGGCAGGGAGAAGGCGCCGCTCGCGTCGGTCGGCACGGGCAGGGGCACGATGCCGGGGGTCGGCACGAGCGTCCCGAGCTGGAACGGCAGGTACGACGCCGTGAGGGACAGGAACAGCCAGGCCACCGAAAGCGGCTTCGCGTTCGTCAGGTCGAGCGCGCCCGGCGAGCCGGGCAGGAGCGCGCCGCTGCCGCGGAGTTCCGGCAGGCCGCTCACTCCGGTCAGGGCGAAGCCCAGGTCTTGCCACACGAGCACGTCTGACGCGAGGAAGTGCGCGTTCAGCACGCCGCCGGACGCGCCCGGCGTGCCCGCGCTGACCGTGGCCTGCGCCGCCGCGTTCAGCGAGGGCCAGGCCTGCAGCGAGCTGAACGTGCCGCCGAGCGGCGTGGCGTCGGTCTGGCTCGCGACCGTCGTCACGACGCCGTCCGGCGCGCACACGACCAGCTTCTCCTCCATGGCGCCGCCCGGGTACTGCGCGTCGGTCCAGACCAAGACGTTGCCGGCGTCGTCGAGCGCGGTCATGGGGTTGCGCGAAAAGGCCAGGCCGTAGCACTGCGTCCCGTTCTCGAGCGGGTCGTAGAAGGCCAGCGCCTTGCGCCAGGCGCCGGGCTTGCCCGCGAACCAGCCGGATGAATAGGTCGTCGGCGTGGGCTTGAAGTCGGCGAAGAAGGCGATCTCGCCCGCTTCGTTGATCATCGCCCCCTGGAAGTCGAAGAAGGTGCCGCCGCCCGGAACCGGGTCGCCCGCCTTGACGTACCACTGGTGCGTCCCCCCCTGCGACACGAAGACGCCGCGCGAGGCGATGCCGCCCGAGACCAGGCCGCGGAAGGTGATCTGCCCCGCCTCGTTGATGGCCGGCACCGGCCCGATCGGAATGGTCGTGCCGTCCACGAACCCGAACGACTCGGTGCCGATCATGGTGAACGTGCCGCCGCCCGGCGCCGGATCGCCCGCGGCCACGATCTTGCTGACCGCGCCTCCCTGCCAGGAGAACGCGTCGGAGATGCTGGTCGAACCGGTCATGGCGAGAAACACCACCGTGCCCGCGTCGTTCAGCGAGCCGGGGCCGATGGCCGAGAAGTTGCCGCCGAGCGGCGAGCGGTCGCCGACCGCCGCCACCTTGCTGAAGGTCGCGGTGGACGCGTCGTAGAAGAAGAGCGCGCGCGGCGCGCTGCCGTTCTCGACCTCCGCGATGAAGATCAGGTCGCCGCCGGCGTTGATGGCCGGCGCGAAGACCGTGCCGCCGAACATGCCGCCGAAGGTGCCGCCGAGCGGCGTGGGATCGCCGAGCCCGCCGCCCGGGACGCCCGAGCCGCCCCCGCCGCCGCAGCCCATGGCCACGGCCGTGAGGCCGAGCGCGTCCGCCAGGAAGATGCCCTGGTTACGCGCCGCGCCGTTCACCTGCGAGAAGAAGGCCAGGCGGCCGGAGGGATCGATCGTGGCCGGGTTCATGAACGCCAGGGGATAGAGCGTGCCGCCGCCGGGCACGGCCTGGCCGTGCCAGGCGCGCGCCGCGAGCGTGGCGCAGGGCGACGCCGTCGCGTACTGGGGAGGCGCGGGCACGAGCGCCGCGCCCGGCGGCCCCGCCCGCACGAGGTCGTCCCTGACCCGCACGTAGGGAGCGCCCTGGCCGGCCGCCGGCGCGACGAGAATCAGAACGGCAAGCGGCACGGCGGCGAGAAGCACGCGGATGCTCTTCATCGCGGAGTCCCTCCACAATCAGGCGGACCGTCCTCGGAGCGGGCGGCCAAACGACCGAGGAATCTTAGCATACGGGACGGACGGCGATTCGTTGGGACGGCCTGCCTGCGGCGAGCGGCCCTCTGCCCCGGTCGATTTCGCGCGCTCTTGGCCCAGGTAGTGCTAGCCTTGTTAGTTCGCCAGCGCGCGCCGATCGACCATGCACCCCTCCACCGCACCAGCCCTGGGCATCGAAGCGTACCGGACCCTCGCTCGCAGGATCCTGGCGCGCGCGCCGCGTGGCCCGCGCGGGCAGGACTTCCTCGCCGATACGGCCCGGATCATCGCCGACTTCACGCACAGCGACTTCGCGCAGATTTGCGTGCGCGGTGGCGGGCGCTGCGACCTCGTCACGGCCTGGACTGGCCTCGAGGGCACGCACCGCTGGTGCATGCGGGCGGAGGGCGCCTGCACTCTCAGCCAGGTCTGCGGAGGGATGGCGGCGGGCGCGCCCGAGCCCACGGGTCTCGGCCCGCAGGCCGGCGGCGCCGTGCTGGCCGTGCCGATCCGCGTCGACCTGCGCTCCATCGGCACGCTGCGGCTAGGCGGATCGGTCGAGGGACGCTTCTCCGGCGCGGACCTGCAGTTCTACGAGGGACTGGGCGAGCTGCTCGGCACCGCCCTGCTGCACGATCGCGCCCAGGCCGCCCTGCGCGAGAGGGTGAAGGAGCTGTCCTGTCTGTACGGCATCGCCCGCGCCGTGGCGCGTCCGGACGCCGCGCGCGACAAGGTCCTGCAAGAAATCGTCGAGCTCCTGCCGCCCGCCTGGCTGCATGCCGACGCGACGGTCGCGCGCATCGACCTGGCCGGGCGCAGCTACCGCACGCACGGCTACCAGGAGGGTGACCAGCGCCTGCGCAGCCCGGTGGCCGCGCGTGGCAAGGACGCGGGCTTCGTCGAGGTCGCCTATCTCAAAGAGCTGCCCGAGCTGGACGAGGGGCCCTTCCTCGCCGAGGAGCGCAGCCTCATCGACGCCGTGGCGCAGGAGGTGGCGATCTTCTTCGAGCGCTCCCGTGCCGAGCAGGATCGCGCCCTGCTGCAGGAGCAGCTCCGGCACGCGGATCGCCTGGCCACCATCGGACAGCTCGCGGCGGGCGTCGCGCACGAGCTGAACGAACCGCTGGGCAACGTCCTCGGCTTCGCGGAGCTGATCCTCGACACGAACGAGCCGGCGCCGCAGGCGCGCAGGGACCTGCAGAAGATCGTCGGCGCGTGTCTGCACGCGCGCGAGGTCATCAGGAAGCTCATGGTCTTCGCCCGCCAGCAGCCGGCGCGCAAGACGCGCCTGAACCTGAACGACCTCATCCAGGAGGGCCTCTACTTCTTCGAGGCGCGCTGCGCGAAGCAAGGCATCAAGCTGGTGCGCCGCCTGCATGCCGACCTGCCCCCGATCACGGCCGACGCCGGCCAGTTGAATCAGGTGCTGGCCAACCTGGTGGTGAATGCCCTCCAGGCCATGCCGGACGGCGGGACCCTGGCCGTGGAGACGCGGGCGCTCGGCGCCGACGTGGCGCTGCTGGTCGAGGACACGGGCGCAGGCATGACGGAGGAGGTGAAGAAGCAGATCTTCGTGCCCTTCTTCACCACCAAGGACCTGAGCGAGGGCACCGGGCTCGGGCTGGCCGTGGTGCACGGCATCGTCAGCGCGCATGGCGGCCGCATCGAGGTGACGACCCAGCCGGGCGCCGGCACGACCTTCGAGATCAGGCTGCCGCTCGAGCCGCCCGAAACCACAAGGGAGGCCGCACCCGATGACCGCTGAGACCGGCGCCCTGCTGCTCCTCGTCGACGACTCCCGGGACACCCTGGAGATGCTCAGCCGCAAGCTCGCCGCGCGCGGGCACCGCGTGCTCACCGCCGGCGACGTGGCCGGCGCGGTGACCATCCTCGAGGGCACCGCCGTCGACCTGGTCATCACGGACTACAAGATGCCCAAGGCCAGCGGCCTGGAGCTGGTGCGCTACGTGCGCGAGAACTGCCGGGACACCGAAGTGATGATGATCACCGGCTACGCCACGATCAACGGCGCGGTGGAGGCGGTCAAGACCGGCGCCGCGGAGTATCTGACCAAGCCCTTCACCGACGAGGAGCTGCTGGCCGCCGTGGCGCGCGCCCTCGAGCGCCTCGAGCTGCGCCGCTCGGCGCGCGGCCCCGCGCACGAGCTGATCGGCGCGCGCTACGGCCTGCTCGGCGAATCGCCGGTCATGCGCCAGGTGTTCGAGGCGATCGCCAAGGCCGCCTCCTCCTCGGCGACCGTGCTCATCGCCGGCGAAAGCGGCACCGGCAAGGAGCTGGTGGCGCGTGCCATCCACTACAGCGGGCCGCGCGCGTCCGCCCCGTTCGTGCCGGTCAACTGCGGCGGCATTCCCGAGACCCTGCTGGAAAGCGAGCTGTTCGGCTACGTCAAGGGCGCCTTCACGGGCGCGATCGAGACGCGCGCCGGCTTCTTCCAGACGGCCGAGGGCGGAACGATCTTCCTGGACGAGGTCGGCGAGACGACGCTGGCCATGCAGGTCAAGCTGCTGCGCGTGCTGCAGGACAAGGAGATCTGCATGGTCGGCTCGACGCGCAGCCGCAAGGTCGACATGCGCATCCTGGCCGCGACCAACAAGGACCTGCGCGGCCTGGTGGACAAGGGACTGTTCCGCGAGGACCTCTACTACCGCCTGAACGTCATCGAGATCGCCGTCCCGCCCCTGCGCGAGCGCGGCGACGACGTCCTGCCGCTCGCCCGCCACTTCGCGGCGCGCTTCTGCCGGGAACGCGACCGGAAGCCGCCCGAGTTCACGGAGCGGGCGCTCCGGATCGTGCGCGAGTACGACTGGCCCGGGAACGTGCGGGAACTCGAGAACGTGATCCAGCGGCTGGTCATCATGACCGAGGGCGACTCGATCGACGTGCCCGACCTGCCCCGCCTCATGCGCGCAGCGGCCCTGCCCGGCGCCGGCCTGGATCGCACCCTCGACGAGGTGGTCGCCGAGTACATCCAGAACGTCCTCGCCAGCGTGGGCGGCAACCGCACGCGCGCCGCGGAAATCCTCGGCATCGACAGGAAGACCCTGCGCGAGAAGCTGAAGCGGAGCGGCCGTCCCGAGTGAGAGCCTGAGCAGGTATCTACCGGTAGCCGCGCCGGGTCGA
>DYIW01000014.1 GCA_020723465.1 Phycisphaera mikurensis | reverse complement strand
GACCGGTCGCGGGCGGGAGGGGAGCCCGCTCCCGCCCCAGAAGGGTGCTCCGCGCGGGGACGCGCGGCGAGGAGCGGTCGCGGCCGTGTCCCGTCAGCCCGTCTCCACCAGTTCCCGATGTCACGCGTCGCGCGGACGCTCGCGCGCCGCTGGCAGCCGCGCGCGCAGGCCGAGGAGCGCGGTGAAGCACAGCAGGCGCCGGCGGCCGGCGCGCGGCAGGCGCCGGGCGCGCAGGTAGGCGGCGAGCACGCGGCGCTGCTCCGCGGGGGAAACCCGGCCGCGCAGCGAGGCGAGGAGAGTACGCAGGTCCCATGCCTGGCGCGCCAGGCCGCGCGTCGCGCCCGGCGGCAGGAAGCGCGCGCGGTCGAGGTCGATCAGGACGAGATCCGGCGGGTCGACCTGGCGCACGAAGACGTTCCTGATCTTCAGGTCGGAGTGGATGAGGCCGCGGCCGTGAGCCTCGCCCGCCAGCTTGCCGAGCGCGCGCAGCAGCCGTCGCCGCTGCTCGGCGCGCGCCGCCCCCTGCAGGTCGTGCGCCAGCACGGTGCGCACGTCGCGGTTGTGCGGGACGCCGAGCATGAGCAGCACGGAACGCGCCGGCCAGCGCGCGGGCACCTGGCGGTGGCTCGCGCCGAGATGGCGCGGCACGGCGATACCGCGACGTTCCGCCTCGAGCCCGGTCCGAAGTGAGCGCAGGGCGCGCTTGCCCAGGAACAGCTCCTCGAGCACGTCCTTGGGCGTGCGCACGCGGTAGAGCTTGAGGTAGAGGCGCTCGCGGCGGCCGCAGAGGTCCGCCCGAAAGGAGTGCACCGCGCGCCGGCTCGCGGCCTTGCGCTCCTGGCTGCGCTTCCTGGGCGCGGGCACAAAAGCGTCCGGGTCGAGCAGCGCGCGCAGCACGATGTCCTCGCGGCAGTCCGCGCGCAGCGCGATGCGCATGCGGCCGGCGCGGCCGTCGAGCTCGAGCAGGGCGATGTCGGGTCCGTTCAATCCGCCTCCTGCGGCGGCGGGCGCCGCCGCCGCGCGCCCCATTCGAACCAGCGGGACGCGCCCGCACAAGCGCACGCGCGCGGCCGGCGCGCCGCGCAGCGCTTGCCGGGGAGCGGCGCGCTTCCTAGCATCGGGCCCATGGAAGTGCTCCTCGCCTCCAGCGTGGCCGCGACCGCGGGCGTGGCGGTGCTGTTGCTCTTCGGGCTGCTGCTCATCTTCCTGCTGCTGCGCGCGCGGCTCGACCTGTTCGAGCGCAGCCTGGGCGCGCTCGCGCGGGAGGTGCGCGAGGCCCTGAGCCGGCCCGCGCCGCCGCCGATCGAGCTGCCTGAGGTGGACCTCGCGCCGCTCGAGGCGCGGCTGGCCGAGGTCAGGCGCCTGCTGGACGTCCTGGCCGAGCGGCTTGACCTGGTGGCGGCGGAAGTGTCGCTCGAGCGCAGCGTGCGCCTGCACGAGATGATTGAACGCCGCTTCCGCGGTCTGGGGTACGAGTCGATCCGCATTCTCAGCGATCTGGCGGCCATCGGCGAGGAGCCGGCGCAGGTCAACGTGGAGGCGACGAAGGGTGGGACCACGCGCAAGGGGTACGTCGTGATCGACAAGGGGCGGGTCGTCGACGAGAAGCTCAGCTCGTCGTACGAGGTGTTCCCGTGAGACGTCGCCGCGACGGCGGCGAGCGAACCGGCAGGCAGAGGACGAGGAGTAACCGGTGACGGCGGCAGCAGGACACGTCTACATCGAGGATCTCGGCCGCCACGCGGGCGAGACGGTCACGGTCAAGGGGTGGCTCATGAACCGCCGCTCCTCCGGCAAGCTGCACTTCCTGCAGGTGCGCGACGGCACGGGCGTAGTGCAGGCGGTCTGCTTCAAGGGCAACTTCGACGCCGAGACCTTCCGCCGCCTCGACCTGCTGCCGCTCGAGTCCTCGCTCGAGGTGGCCGGGACGTGCAAGGCGGAGCCGCGCGCCAGCGGCGGCTTCGAGCTGGACGCCTCGGGCGTGCGCATCCACCACGAGGCCGAGCCCTACCCGATCGGCAAGAAGGAGCACGGCACCGGCTTCCTCATGGAGCACCGCCACCTGTGGCTGCGCTCGCGCCGCCAGCACGCGGTGCTGCGCGTGCGCGCGCGCGTCATCAAGGCGATCCGCGACTTCCTGGACCAGCGCGGCTTCGTGTGCATGGACTCGCCCATCTTCACGCCCTCGGCCTGCGAGGGCACGACCACGCTCTTCCCCGTGGACTACTTCGGCGATACCGCCTACCTCACGCAGTCCGGACAGCTCTACGCCGAGGCCTCGGCCATGGCCTTCGGCAAGGTCTACTGCTTCGGCCCCACCTTCCGCGCCGAGAAGTCCAAGACGCGGCGCCACCTCACCGAGTTCTGGATGGTCGAGCCGGAGGTGGCCTTCCTCGAGCTGGACGGCCTGCTCGACCTGATCGAGGAGTTCATCGTCTACGTGGTGGAGCAGGTGCTGAAGGACCGCCGCGCCGAGCTGCTGGTGCTGGAGCGCGACCTGTCGCGCCTGGAGCGCGTGGCGCGTCCCTTCCCGCGCATTTCCTACTCCGATGCCGTGGCCGTGCTGCGGGACAAGGGCCAGGCCTTCGAGTGGGGCGGCGACTTCGGCGCGCCCGACGAGACCCTGATCTCGGAGCAGTTCGACCGGCCGGTGCTGGTGCACCGCTACCCGGCCCAGGTGAAGGCGTTCTACATGAAGCGCGACCCGGCGGACGACCGGCTGGCGCTGTGCGTGGACGTGCTCGCGCCCGAGGGCTACGGCGAGATCGTGGGCGGCTCCGAGCGCGCCGCCGACCTGGGCTTCCTGCTGGAGCAGATCAAGGCGCACGGCCTGCCCGAGGAGGCGTTCCGCTGGTACCTCGACCTCAGGCGCTACGGCTCGGTGCCGCACGCGGGCTTCGGCCTGGGCGTGGAGCGCACCACGGCCTGGATCTGCGGCGTGCCGCACCTGCGCGAGTGCATTCCCTACCCGCGGATGCTGGAGAAGATCACGCCCTAGGCGGCGGGAGGGCCAGGCCAGATGCGCGACACGCGAATCGCCGACCTCGGCCGCCGCGCGCCGCAGGCCGTCGTGCGGGTGGCGGGCCGCATCGTGCTGCTCAAGCGCGGCGCGGCGCTTCTTGGCGGCCGCATCGCCGACGCCTCGGGCCGCTGCCGCTTCCGCGCCGATCCTGGCGCCGACCTGCGGCGCGGCGACCTGGCGGTGCTCCAGGGCCGCGCCGCGGCGCCGGGTCTGCTGCTGGTGGAGGAGGCGCGCGTCCTGGTGCGGCCCACGCGCGACCCCTGCGCCGACGCCGAGCAGCGGCGCCTCTCCAGCGCGGCGTTCCGGCGCGCGCTCGAACGGCGCGCGCTCTGCGCCCGGGCCGTGCGCGCCTTCTTCGACGAGCGCGGCTTCCTCGAGGTCGAGACCGGCCAGCTCGTGGACGAGCCGGGGCAGGAGCCCACCCTCGAACCGATCTTTTGCGGCGGGCGCGCGCTCATCACCTCACCGGAGCTGCGCATGAAGCGCCTGCTCGCGGCCGGCTTCGAGCGCATCTACGAGCTGTCGCACTGCTTCCGCTCCGGGCTGGGCGAGCGCTCGCCGCTGCATCATCCGGAGTTCACGCTGCTCGAGTGGTATCGGGCCTACGAGGGGGGAGACGCGCTCGTCCGGGACCTGGAAGAGCTGCTCGCGCACTGCGCGCAGAGCGTGACCGGGCGAGCCGTGCTGCGGCACGGCGGCGCCGAGCTGCCGCTCGCGCCCCCCTTCGAGCGACTCAGCGTGCGCGAGGCCTTTGCGCGTCACGCCCGCATCGACCTCGAGCCCTTCCTCGACGGCGACGAGGTGAGCTTTCGCCGCGCGGCGCGGCGCGCCGGCTTCGCCGTGCGGCGCGGCGAGGACGGGGAGTCGCTCTTCTTCCGCCTGCTGCTCGAGCGCGTGGAGCCTGGCCTGGGACGCGTGCGCCCGACGATCCTCGCGGGCTACCCGGCGCGCATGGCCGCGCTCGCGCGCCTGGACCCGGAGGACCCGCGCGTCTGCCTGCGCTTCGAGTGCTATGCCCTGGGCATCGAGCTGGCCAACGCCTTCGTCGAGCTGAACGACCCGCTGGAGCAGCGCCGCCGCTTCGAGCAGGAGCGCGCGCGGAAGCGCGCGGCCGGGCTCGACCCCGGCCCGTTCCCGGAGCGCTTCCTCGCCGCCCTGGAGCGCGGCATGCCGCCGGCGGCCGGCGCGGCGCTCGGCTTCGATCGCCTGCTCATGCTGGTCTGCGGCGCGCAGAGCATCGACGAGTTCATCGCTTTTCCGGATCCGCTGTAACCTCCGGCTTCACCCTCCGTCTTGCCGCGGCCAGCCGATGGTGGCTGGCACGCGACAATGCAGGAGGTTCCGATGAGCGGAGTGTGCGGACGATCGCGCCTGGTGGCGGTCTCCTTTGTGTTGCTGTGCGGCGCGGCCCTGGCCCAGAGCGGCGGCCGGGCCGTGCTTTCCCTGTCCGGTCCGGGCGCGCTGCCCGGCGGGAGCGCCGAGGACGAGGAGCTGGTGCTGGTCGACTCCTCGGGGGCGCCGCCGCGCTTCTTCCTCAACGACCAGACGCTCGCCTTCTACCTGGGCGACCGGAACGGCGACGGCCTGATGGATGAGCCGAACGACATCGACGCGCTCGAGATCGTGCCCGTGGCGAGCGGCCAGCCCATGATCGCCGGAGTGTACTTCTCGCTGCTCACCGACCAGTCCGGACTGAAGGACGGGGACGTGCTGCGCTTCACCCCGGGCGGGGTCAACGGCGGCGTGGAGGTGGTCTTCTCCGAGACGTTCCTGGTCGCCGCCGTGGCCGCCAACGACGGCAACGTCGACGTCGACGGCATGGCGCTGGCGCCGGACGGGACCCTGCTCTTCAGCCTGGCCGAGGACGAGGCCACCGGGCCGAACAGCGTCATCGTGCAGGACGGTTCGGTCCTGGCCCTGCCCGCGGGGGGGACCCAGGCCAGCGTCCTCTACACCGAGGCGCAGGTCGAGGTCATGGCGCAGAAGGCCATGGGCGGCAGCAGCGTCATCGGCGACGTGCGCGGGCTGGAGTGCCTGAACAGCGATGTTCTGTTCATGGTGCAGAGCCCGTCGGCGCATGACGCCACCGTGTTCTCCACGGCCGGGGGCGGCACGGTTTACGCCGGTCTGGTCGAGGCGGCGCTCGGCTTCGGCAACGACGTCGAGGCGGACGCCCTGGCGCTGTGCGACGGGCTGCCGTTCCCCTGCCTGGAGTTGGACTTCATCCAGGCGCAGGGCGGCGATCCGCTCGCCGTGAGCGTGACCGGCCTGACGCCGGCGAGCCCCTTCCTCCTGGTGGTCTCGGGCGTGGCCCGCCCCGCGGGGTCCGGGCTGGCGCTCCCCGGGTTCGGCGTGCTCGCCCTGGAGACGTTCGATCCACTGTTCCTGGCCGGCATCCAGAACGCCCCGGCGCTGCTCGGGGTGAGCGACGGCGCGGGCGCGGGCGTGTACACCGGCACGGCGCCCACGGGCGGTGGCAGCGCCTACGACGTGGCCATGCAGGTCCTCGACGTGGCCTCCGGCCGCATCAGCAACCCGATTCTGCTGGAAGTGAACCAGTAGGCGCGGCACGCGGGCGCGACCGAAGAAGCATCGAAGGGGGGCCGGCGCGGCGGGCGCGTGCCGCTCGCGCCGGCCTCCTCGTTCGAAATGCAGCCTGCGGCCGGGGCCGGCTCCTACAATGGGGCCTCGAGGCAGAGGCTCTTGATGCAAGATGAGTCACGCCGTTCCATTCTGATCGTCGACGACGAGCGCCGCTTCACGGCCGCCCTGGCGAAGAGACTGGAGCTGAGGGGCTTCTCCTGCTGCATGGCGTTCGACGGCTTGTCGGCGCTGGCCTTTCTGGAGAAGCGGCCGTTCGACGCGGTGCTCCTCGACCTGCGCCTGCCCGACATCCACGGCATGCAGGTCCTGAGCCGGGCGCTCGCCGCGCGCCCGGCTCTCAGGGTGATCATCATGACCGCGCACGGCGATGAGCGGGACCGGCGCGTCTGCCTGCGCCTGGGCGCCAAAGCCTTCCTGCGCAAGCCCGTGGCGCTGCCCGAGCTGCTCGCCCTGCTCGAGGGCGGCGGGGAAGGACGGTGATGTTCGAGGCGATCGGCGGGCTGCTGTCCTCTCTCTGGCCGCGCTTCTGGCGCGTCAACGCCGAGACCTCGCCCTACCAGGCCTTCGTCAACTACCGGCGGCTGTGGCTCACGACCATCCTGGTGCTCGCGATCGCGTCCGTGGCGCCCCTGGTCGTGCTGAGCGTGCTGCACAACCGGCTGACGAAGGACGCGGTGCGCGTCGAGCGCGAGCTGCGCACCGTGCGTCTCGCCTCGAACGCGCGCCGTTCCGTGGCGCACTTCCTCGAGGAGCGTCTGGACGCCCTCGACTTCACCGGGCGCGAGTTCCGGCAGGACTGGATCTTGGATCCGCAGCAGCTTGCCAGCGTCTTGGAGCACCTCAAGCTCGGCTTCGGCGGCTTCTCCGACCTGGGCGTGGTGGACGCCGGCGGCATCCAGGTGGCCTACAGCGGTCCCTACGACCTGGCGGGCAGGGACTACAGCCGCCACGAGTGGTTCGAGCGCTGCCTCGCCCGCGGCATCTACATCAGCGACGTGTTCGAAGGCTACCGTGGCGTTCCTCACATCGTGATCGCGGTGCGCTCGGCGCCGGAACAGGGGCCGGTGCGCGTGCTGCGCGCCACCCTCGACACCGAGCGCCTGATCGCCGCGCTGGAGACGGTCAAGCTGGCGGTGCACGACGACGTCTTCCTGGTGAACCGCGCCGGGGTGATCCAGTCTTCCTCGCTGCTCTTCGGCCAGGTGCTGCAGAAGGCCGCCATCGAGGTGCCGCCCTACTCGCCGCGCACGCAGGCGCAGAGCATGCTCGATCCTCAGGGCGAGCGGGCGCTCCTCGGCTACGCCTTCATCGAGACCAAGTACGGCGAGACCCCCTTCGTGCTGCTGCTGGTACGCCGCGAAGCCGAGATGATGGAGTCGCTCCTCGGCGTGGGCGTGGCGAGCGCGCTCTTCCTCGCCCTGAGCATCCTCGGCATCTTCCTGATCGTTGCGCTCACCTCGACCTACATGATCAACCAGTTGTACCGCGCCGATCGCGCCCGGGGACAGACCATGCTCGGGCTGGAGGAGGCCGGGAGGCTGGCCTCCCTCGGCCGTCTCGCGGCCGGGGTCGCACACGAGATCAACAACCCGCTGGCGGTGATCAACGAGGAGGCCGGCTACATGCGGGACGTGCTGACGCTCGAGCAGGCCGGCGGCGAGCCCGTCCTTCGCGCCGGCGCGCCGGGGGTGGAGTTCAAGGAGCACCTCGACTCCATCCTGGAATGCGTGGAGAGATGCGGTCTGATCACGCGGCAGCTCCTGAGCTTCGCCCGCCAGGTCGACGTCTCTTCCGAGCCCGTGCGCGTCGCCCGCGTCGCCGAGGAGATCCTCAGCTTCTTCCGCAAGGAGGCCGGCTACCGCAACATCGCCGTGCGCCTGGAGGCTCCCGAGGAGGGCCTGGAGATCGTCTCCGATCGCGGCAAGCTGCAGCAGGTGCTGTTCAACCTGTTGAACAACGCCTTCCAGGCCATGACCAAGGACGGCGCCGTGACCGTGTCCATCGATTCAACGGAGGACGGCCTGGTGCGCATCGCCGTCAGCGACACGGGGTGCGGTATCCCGCCGGCGCACCTCGGCAAGATCTTCGAGCCTTTCTTCACCACCAAGGGCCGTGGGGCCGGAACCGGACTGGGCCTGTCCATTACCTACGGGCTGGTGCGCAAGCTCAAGGGACGGATCAGCGTCGAGAGCCAGGTCGGGGTCGGCACCACCGTCACGATTCTCCTGCCCACGCGCGTTCAGGAGGCCAGTGCCCATGAGAGTGCTGTTGGTCGATGACGAGCAGAAGTTCGTGACCTTCCTGGCGACGCGGCTGCGGCTCAGGGGGATCGACGCCGACTGCGTGTTCAGCGGCGAGGCGGCGGTGGAGCGCGTGTCGAGCTCCGGGTACGATGTCGTGGTCCTGGACGTCAAGATGCCCGGCCTCGGCGGCATCGAACTGAGGAGGCGGCTGGAGAGCCTGCGCGGCGGCATGAAGTTCATCTTCCTCACCGGTCATGGTTCCGAGGGCGATTTCCAGGTGGGCTCCGCGGAGGCGTCGTTCTATCTGCCCAAGCCCCTGAAGATCGAGGACCTCATCGCCGTGCTGCACCAGGCCGTCGCCGGGCGCGCGCGGCCCAGCGAGGACGGGCGATGAGCGCGGCGCCAGGCGCGGAGGGGGAGGGACTACTCTTCCTGGGCAAGGCCACGGCGGTCATCTCGCACAGCATCAAGAACGTGATGGCGACGGTCTCGGAGACAGCCGGCCTGCTCGGCGACCTGGTGGCCCTGGCCGAGCGCGAGCCGCGGCGCATGGACCTGAAGGAGCTCGGCACGCTCGGGGAGACGATCGTCGAGGAGATCCAGCGCGGCTTCCAGGTGGTGCAGCTCCTGAACAAGCTGGCTCACAGCGGCGACCAGCCGGTCGCGGACGTGGACGTGGAGGAGGCGGTGGCGGTCGTGTCCAGCCTCGGGCGCTGCCTGGCCTACTGCAGCGGCATCACGCGCCTGCCGAGCGCCGGCGAGCACCCGCGCATCCACACGCGGCCGCTGCTGCTGCACGATCTGCTGTTTCGCGCGTTGGACGCGGCCTTCCGGGCGGTCGGACCGGACGGAGAGGTCAAGGTCGGCGTGGAGCGCGGCGCGGACGGAGTGTCCATCTCCGTGCACGGCCTGCCTGCCGGCTTCCGCGGCATCTTCGAGTCGCCGAGCGTGGAGCTGCTGAAGCAGGCGCTCCAGGCCCGCGTCCTCCTGGACCGGGAGGCGGGCGTGCTGCGCCTGGTCCTGCCCGAGAGGATCGGCGAGGCGCGGGCATGACAGTCCCGGGACGAGGTCCCGGGCTGCCGGGCGCGTGGATTCGAATGGTCTGGTCGAGGATGAGGTCAGGTCATGACTGGTGAGCAGAAGAAGGTTCGTCTGTTGATGGTGGACGACAACGTCAAGTTCCTCGAGATGGTCTCGAAGAGGCTCGGCTTGAAGGACTTCGAGGTGACCGCAGCGGACGACGGCAAGAAGGCCATCAAGGCGGCGGGCAAGGGGGAGTTCGACATCGCGCTGGTCGACCTGCGCATGCCGGATCTCGACGGCACCGAGGTGCTGAAGATCCTCAAGAAGAAGCACAAGTTCCTGGAGGTGGTGATCCTCACCGGCCACGCCACCATCGACTCGGCCGTGGAGTGCACCAAGCTCGGCGCCTTCGACTACCTGGAGAAGCCGTACGAGTTCGACCAGCTCCTCGACGTGCTGAAGCGGGCCTACGAACACCGGTTGCGCCGCAAGTTCGAGCGCGACGAGAAGCGCCTGCGCGACCTGGAGGTCCTGTCCATGGGCAGCAGTCCGATGGCGATCCTGAGGGCGCTCATGAACCTGGACGACGGCGAGAAGTAGCGGCTGCCGTGTCTCCTGGCGCGGCGTCATCCATGCGCGTGCCGCCGGCTCCATCCCGGCCTGCAGCGGGACCGTGCCCGGGCGCGGGCCGAACCTTGGGATAGCAGCTCATGTCCGAAGCACTTCGTCTGGCCTGGCGGCGCGCTGCCGCCGCCGGTCTGATCCTGGTCCTGACCGCGCCGGCGGCCCTTTGTGCCGCGGACGAGCCCCTGGCGGAGAACGGCGGTGCCGCGCCCTGGTGGATCTGGCCGCCGATCCTCCTGGTGTTCTGCTTCGTGCTGGGCGTGGTCGCGGTGCTGGCCGGCGTCGGCGGCGGCGTGCTCTACGTGCCCCTGGTCGGCGGCTTCTTTCCCTTCCACATCGACTTCGTGCGCGGCGCGGGACTGATGGTGGCGTTGGCCGGGGCGTTGGCCGCCGGGCCGGGCCTGCTCAGGCGCAACCTGGCGAGCCTGCGCCTCGCCCTGCCCGTGGCCCTGGTGGCGTCGACCTGCGCCATCGCCGGCGCGATGCTCGGCTTGTACCTCTCCGCCCTGGATCCTCTGATCGTGCAGGCCTGTCTGGGCTTCACCATCACCGGCATCGGCGTGCTCCTGCTCCTGTCCAAGAACACCGAGAAGCCGGTGGTGAGCAAGCAGGACGCCATGAGCCTGGCGTTCGGCCTGTCGGGCACGTACTTCGACGTGGGCATGAAGGAGCGGGTCGAATGGAAGACGCATCGCACGCTGCTCGGCCTGGCCCTGTTCATCATCATCGGGCTGCTCGCCGGCCTGTTCGGCCTGGGCGCCGGCTGGGCCAACGTCCCCGTCCTCAACCTGGTGATGGGGGCCCCGATCAAGGTCTCGGTGGCGACGAGCAAGTTCCTGCTGTCCATCACGGACACCTCCGCGGCGTGGGTCTATCTGAACCGCGGCTGCGTCATCCCGCTCATCGCCGTGCCCTCGATCGTGGGCCTGATGCTCGGCTCGCTGGTGGGCGTGCGCCTGTTGACCGTGGTCAAGCCGCGCCTGATCCGGCGCATGGTGATCGTGGTGCTGTTCTTCGCTGGCCTGAGGGCGATCGATCGCGGACTCGGCCTGGGCTTGCTCGGTTGACCCGCAGGGAGTAAAGACGATGGCCGGCGAACATGACGCAGCGTGCGCCTCTCCGCGCGAGCAGATCATCTACGCCAACATGCTGCTGCTGGGCGTGTGGCTCGGGCTGTTCGCCTTGCTGGTCACCTACACGGTCTACCTGACCGGCCTCCTGCCGTCGGCCGTGCCCATCGCCGAGGTCACGCAGCACTGGGACAAGGGTGTGGACGAGTACCTCGCGGTGACGGGCTTGTCGACCGGGTGGTCCTGGGCCGGCAGGCTGAATCAGGGGGACTTCCTCAACTACGTGCCCTTCGCGCTGCTCGGCCTGACGAGCATCGTGTGCTACCTGGTGCTGCTGGCCAACTACGTGCAGGCGAGGAACCGGACCTTTTCCGTCATGGTGGCCCTCGAAATCCTCGTGCTGTCCGTGGCAGCCAGCGGGATCCTGGGCGGAGGCGGCCACTAGCGCGCGGCCAGGCAGGCCGGGCCTGCTCCCGGCGCGAAGAGCGAGCGGAGGTTTTCCGATGCCCGAGCAAGGACTGACGATCCTGGTCGTGGACGACGACGAGCAGTTCCTGGAGTCCGTGGCGCAGAGGATGCGCCTGCGCGGCCACCAGGTCTCGACGGCGGCGAGCGGCGCACAGGCGCTCGAGGCCGCGCGCGGCGCGCGTCTGGACCTGGCGGTGGTGGACCTGCGCCTCCCCGACATGGACGGCTTGGTGGTCATCACCAAGCTCAGGGAGCTGCAGCCGGAGGTGCGGACGATCCTCTTGACCGCGCACGGCGACGACAAGGTCAAGGAGGCGACGGAGTCGTTGAGCTCGGCCTACTTCGAAAAGGGGCGCATGGCCGGCTTCTGGGAGTTCCTCTCGGGCATCCCCTTCCGGCGCGTGAGCATCCTCCTGGTGGACGACGACGAGGCTTTCCTGGGCGCGCTCGCCGCACGCATCCAGATCAAGGGCTACGAGCCCCTGCGCGCCCTGACCGGCGGTCAGGCCATCGAGATCGCGCGCCAGAACCGCATTCACGTGGCGGTGGTGGACATGAGGCTGCCGGACATGGACGGCCTGGTGGTCCTCACCAAGCTCAAGGAGATCCACCCCGACGTCGCCGGCATCCTCCTGACCGGCCACGGCGGCGCCAAGCTGAAGGAGGCGACCGAGGCCTTGAACTCGGCCTACTTCGCCAAGGAGGACATGGGCAGCTTCTGGGGCTTCATTCGCCGCGTGCTCAGGAACCTGGAGACCACGATGGCGGCGGCGGGCATGGCGCAGCACGGGGACGTGGACGACGCGCGCAGGATGGGGGACAAGGCCGAGGACGGGGAGGAAGACAAGAAGTGAGCGCCAGGCCGCGGCCGCGCGGCCGCGGCGCGCGCAGACGGGGCGGGCGCCGGCCCGGTCGCGGCGGCTAGAATCGGCTCGTGCGACCGCTCGAGACGCTGCTGGTTCTCGCGCTGGGGATGGCCGGCGCGCGCGCGCAGGATGAAGCCGGGACCGCCGGCGCGCTGCCCGGGAGCGGCCGCCTGAGGTCGGTGCAGGAGGCCTACCTGCGGGAGGTCCTGCGTCAGTTCGGCAGTCCCGACCCGCGGCTGCGCCGGCAGGCGGTGCGGGACGTGGCGCGCGCGGGCGACGCGGCCGTGCCGCTCGTGGTCGAGTGCGCCGACTCCACGAGCAATCCGCTGGTGCAGCGCTGCTGCCTGCTGGCCCTGGTCGAAGTCGGCGGAACGACCGCGGCGGCGGCCGTGCGCGCACGCTATCTCGCGGAAGCGCTGCGCGAGGACGAGCGCGCGGTGGCGGCGCTGGTGCTCGGCAAGCTCGGTCCGGGAGAGGCGCGCGAGCGGCTGCGGGCCGACGCCGCCTCACGGCGCGCCGGACTGCTGCGCCAGGCGGCGGTGCTGGCGCTCGGGCGCGTGGCGGACGCGGAGGGTCTCGCGCCAGTGCTGGCCAACCTGCAGCGGGAGTCGCTGCAGGACCGCCGCGTCGCGCTCTTGCTCGCGGCCGGCGTCGCCGCGGATCGCGTGTTCCTGCCGCTCATCGTTCCCCTGCTCGAGGACGGCGCCGCGCCCGAGCGCATGGCCGCGGTGTTCGCCGCTGGCGAGGTCGCGGACGCGGCCGCCCTGCCGAATCTGCTGCAGGCGTGCCAGCGCGAACAGGACGAGCAGGTGCTGGAGTCGCTCGCTCTCGCGCTCGGCGTGTTCGAGGATTCCGCGTCGTGCGAGGTGCTCGCCGCGTGGTCGCGCGCGCGAGCCGAGGCCGTCAAGGCCGCGGCGCTGGCGGCGCTGGCGGCCCGCGCCGACGGGGCCGGCGTCGTCGGGCAGGTGTTCGCCGGGTCGCGCGACGCCGAACTCCTGGAGCGCACCGCGCTGGCGGCGGCCGGGGCGCCGGACGCGAGCCTGCGCCAGGCGCTGGAGGGCCTGCTCCTGCACCAGCGCGCGCACGTGCGCGCGGCCGCCGGGTTGGCGCTGGCGGCTCTCGGCGCGCGGGAAGCGAACCAGCCGCTGCTCGACTGGCTGGGGAGCGAGAAGGAGCAGGCCGCACTGCGGGATGCCCTGCTCGTGGCCGGCGCGCTGGAGCTCGAGGGAGCCCTGCCGGTGGTGGCCGAGCGCCGGGCGGACGCCGGAGACGAGCAGCTCTGCGTGCAGGTCGAGCGCACGCTGTCGGGCCGGCGCGACGCGCGGCTGCTGCGAGAGGTCCTCGAGGCGCGCCTCTGCCGGACGGGTGCGCGGCTCCACGACCGGCGGGACCTGGTGCTGGCCGAGCTGGTCGGTCAAGTCCTCGGCCTCGACGACTACGTGCGGCGGCGGGTCGCGCCGCCCGGCGACGCGCCGGGCGCGGGTGGAGGAACGGACGGCGGCGGGGACGACGGCGCGGAGGGCGGCGGCCAGGACGGCTTCCCCGGCCGCAGGCCGGGACGCGTGGACCTGCGCGGCTCCTCGGTGGAACGAGACCTCGAGGAATGGTTCGCGGACGAACCGTACTTCCTCCCGGCGGCCGCGCGCCGCGCCCGCCGCTGAGCATCGAGTTTGGTTGCGGCGCTGCCGCGCCGCAGTGCTAGAATCCCCGGCGGAGAGCGGCGGGTGGTTGGACCCGCTGGCGAACCCCGAAGGTGGCTGGATGACCGTGGCGAATCGGAAGGTCTACTGCACGTTCCCGAAGGAGCTGATCAAGGAGCCGCTCCTCTACAACCTCGGGAAGAACTTCAACGTCATCCCCAACATCCGGGGTGCGAGCATCACGGACGAGGTGGGCCTGGTGTATCTGGAGCTGGAAGGGGACGAGGCGGAGATCGAGAAGGCCGTCCAGTACCTCAGGGAACGCAAGGTGCGCGTCGACGACGTGGTCGGCGACGCGGCGCCACCGCTCTGAGTCCCTCGCTGCGCGGGGAGCACCTCGCCGGCACGTGGGTCGCGCGCCGAGCGAGGCGCCGGGCGTGCCGTCATTCTCCCCCCTCTTCCTCCTCCGGGGCCGCGGCCTTCTCGGCCAGGCGCTTGGCGAGCTTCTGGCGGAACTTCGCCAGTGCCTCGGCCTTGTCCGGGCCGTCGACCTTCCTCCAGTAGTCGAGCAGGCTCTTCACGCACTTCAGGTTCCACTGCTCGTTTTCCTGCATGGCCTGGATCTCAGTGCGGAACGGGATCTTGATGTACTCGGCGGAGGTCTCCTGAATCGCCAGGACCAAGTTGCCGACGGTGATGAAGCTGCGCTCGACGCGCAGGTCCAGTCCGTTCAGCGCGTTGATCAGCGCGGGAATGGCCGCCTCGCCGGCCGCGGCCAGCGTTTCCTTGGCCTGCCTCATGACCTGCGGCCGCGCGCTCTCGACATAGGCGTTCCTCACCGCCTGCTGGATCTGCGCCCACTCCTCGTCCGAAACGTCCGGCATCTTGCCGAACGCCTGGAAGGAGAGCACCGGATCGAGCTGCGCCTCGGGCTCGGGCTCGGGCGGCGGCGCGGGCTCGGGCTCGGGCTCCGGCGCGACCGGCGCCTCGACGATCGGCTCGGGCTCGGGCTCCTCGGCCATGGGCTCGACCGGGGTCTCTGCCGCGGGCGCGGGCGCCACCTCGACCGGCTCGTCGTCGCCGCCGGAGAGCAGGAAGAAGGCGATGGCGCCCACGACGACCACGGCCCCGCCGATCACGACGTAGAGGCCTGTGTTGTCCTTCTTGCCGCCGCCGGCGTGGCCTCCCCTCCGCGCCCGGCCCCCGCCGGCTTCCGCTTCCTCATCCGCGGCCGCGGCATGCCCGTGCCGCCGGGCGCCAGCCCGGGCGTGGGAGCGGCCCGGGCGACCGGCGTGGCCGGCTCGGTGGCCGGGGCGCGCGGCCCCTTCCCCCGCCGGCGCGGCGCTCTTCTTCTCCGCCGCGGCCTGCGGCTTCGCGACCTCGGCCGCCTCGACCTCGACGGCACCGCCGCACTTCTTGCACTTGGCCTTGGTTCCCTTGAAGCTCTCCGGCACCTTGAACCTGGCTCCGCAGCCTCCGCAGACCCCGATCCGGTCGGTCATCGCAAGCTCCTTACACGATCCTCCAGGATCCCTGAGATGTCACACATCGCGGCGGCGCCGCAACCAAACTGGGCCGCTTGCGTCCATCCGCGACACGCGGATCGCCCCCTGCCTTGGCAAGGCTGGCACCGCTCCGAGGCGGAAGTTCGAAGTCGGTAGTTCCTAGGGCCCTTCCGGCCAAGCCTGCCTTGCTCCGTGCCACGCCGAGCAAAGACCACCTCGCTCGTCCATGCTGCATGGGACGTCGCGCCATGGGGAGATTCTAGCGGCTGGTGAGACAGTCCCATCGTAGCAACGGCGTGGCGCATGCGTGCGTTTCATCGCCCGCGGCCGCGCCCCTGCCTCGGGCGCTCGGCCGGGGCTTCCTCCTCGTCCTCCTCTTCTTCCTCGTCAGGTTCGAAGTCTGGAGCCGGCGGACCCGTGTAGGAGTCCTTGTGGTCGCGCCACCAGCCGAACCACCGGCGCCGGTTCGGCTCGTTCTGCGCCGCTCCCTCGCCGACCATCGAGCCCTCGTTCGTGCCGGGGACGATGGGGAAGTCCTCGCCCGTGAGCTCGGCCAGCACACCCGCGACGCGCGCGGCGATCTGCAGGTCGCCTGCGCTGTTCAGGTCGAGCGGGACCAGGGCGTTCAGCAGGTGGGGCACGGCCGGCCTGCCGGCCACGACCAGGTCCTGCCGCGCCTGGTGCGCCGCGGTCGTCGCCGTGCGGTCGCAGAGCACCGCCAGTGCGCGCTCGATGTCGCGCGTGACGGCGCCCGGCGTCCCGGCGATCAGCTCGACCGCGACGACCTCCGCGTCCGGGTTGCGAGCGCGGCGCGCCGGCCGGGCGGCCACCTCAGCCGAGGCCTCCGCGCCGGCCTCTGGCGCCGTCTGGCCCGCTGCCAGGATCGGTCCCCTTTCGAGATGGACGAGCTTCCACGCGCCTGCGGAAGGGATGAAGCGCAGAACCACCTCCTGTGACGTGTCCTTGAGGGCGTTCTTGAGGGTCGCCTCGACCCTGCCCTCGCCGGTGGTGAGCCGAACCATCTCGGCCCGCGTGACCGTGGACAGGCGCAGGAACTCGCGCGTCTCCGCGTCCCCGAGCACGTTCTGCATGTATTCCGTCTGCCGGGCGTAGCGCTCGTCCGCGGCCAGTTCGCTCCACGGCCGGGTCTCGAGCCCGGCCTCGACGCGCTGGCGGTGCATCTCCGCGTAATCGATCCAGAGCGGCAGCAGGGGATGGTCGTCGGTGCAGAGCGCCTCGAGGAGCTTGCGCGCGCGGTCCACCAGCACCTCGGCGGGCGTCACCGGCTTGGCGGCCTCGGGTCGGGCGGCCGGCTGCGAGGCTGCCTCGCTGCGCGCCGGGGTGGGGGCGGTCGTCTCCTCTGGCTCGCCGCGGCCGGCGATCGCGTAGATGAGGAGCGCCACGATCACGGCGCCCACCACGATCGCCGCGTAGATGATCGGTCCCGAGCCGTGCTGCTGGCGCGGCGTGGCGTGCAGGGCGATCGCCTGGAACTTCTCCTTGCAGCGCGGGCAAGTGAGGGTCTGGCCGATCTTGGTGATGGGCACCTTGAAGCGCGAGTGACACGAGGAGCACGCGATGATGGGCATGGCCGATTGCCTTTCAGCGCGGGCGCCCGAGAGCACGCCGGCCGGCGTCCGCGGCCGCGCCTGCGGCCGCCCGCGTTGCGGACAGGGATGGCGCAGACTAACATAGAAGGATCAAGCCCGCGTGTCGAACGGCCGGCGGGGCCGGCCGCAGGGAGCAGGCCATGGATCGATCGAGTCTTGGGCTCGGGGCGGTGGCGCTGGCCGGCGCGCTGCTCGCGCTCCTCGGCGGCCCGTCCGCGTCCGGTGCCGGGGGTGGCTCCTCTCGCTTCCCCGCCGGGGCGCCGCGCCTGGGGAGCACGGCTTCCGCCTCCAACCGGCTGTTCAGTTCGGCGGAACGCGGCTTCGGCGGCAGCCACGTCGGCCGGCCGTTCAGCCCCCTGGGCTCGGGCCGCCCGCTGGCGCCGCTCGGTTCGGGCCGCCCGCTGGCGCCGCTCGGTTCGGGCCGGCCGCTGGCGCCGCTGGGGCAGGGCCGGGTGCTCAACGCCGGCGATCTCGACGCGCCGTCCGGAGCGGCCGGACCGGCGCTCCCGGAGGAGCCCTCGGCCGGGAACGCGCCGGCCCCTCGCGGCGGCTTCCTGGTGGTCGAGGACGCCGGGTCGCTCGGGCTCGCGGAAGCGCCGGACCGCCTGGGAGGGCCCGTGACCGCGGTGGTGCCCCTGCCGCCCGAGGAGTCGATCCGCGTGGCGCCGGGGGGCGCGCTTCTTGGCCTGGACACGCCGGAGCCGGCGAACCGGGAGCCCCGGCGCCATCCCCTGTCCGGCCTGGCGGAGCAGCTCGTGACGAGCGCGCGCCAGCAGCTCCAGGAGGGCCAGATCTATCTGGCGGAGTCGTCCCTGAGCAGCGCGGTCACGCTCTTCCCGGAGGATTCGCTCCTGCGGCTGGAGTACGCGCTGGCGCAGGCGGCCGTGGGCAACGTGCACGGCGCGGCGCGCTCGCTGGTCGACGGGTTCCGTCTTGATCCCGACTTGGTGGCGGAATCGCTGAACGTGGTCAAGGCCTACGGCGGGCGGGACCGGTACCAGGAACGCCTGGAGCAGGTCAACCTCTATCAGGCGGCCTACCCCCTGGACAGCGGCGCGCTGTTCGTCCGCGGCTTTCTTACGGTGCACGCCGGCGACGCGGCGCAGGCGCTCGCGGACTTCTCGCGGCTGCGCGCGAATGACCCCGAATACCCGTTCGTCGGCGCCCTCCTCAAGCGGCTCGAGGCGGTCGACGTGGCGCCGCAGGCGCCAGAGGACGCGCCCGCCGGCGCCGGACCGTGACGGCAGAGCAGCGGGGCGCGCCGGCGCGGCGCTTCCGCCTGGTCACCGACCTCAAGCCGACCGGCGACCAGCCGGCAGCGATCGAGCGCCTGGCGGAAGGCCTTGCCGCTGGCGCCCCGCACTCGGTCCTGCTCGGCGTCACCGGCTCGGGCAAGACCTTCACCATCGCCAACGTCATCGAGCGGGTGCAGCGGCCGACGCTGGTGATCGCGCACAACAAGATCCTCGCCGCCCAGCTCTACGCCGAGTTCCGCGCGCTCTTCCCGGAGAACGCCGTCGAGTACTTCGTCTCCTACTACGACTACTACCAGCCCGAGGCGTACATCCCGCGCACGGACACCTACATCGACAAGGACGCCGCCATCAACGAGCGCATCGAGCGCCTGCGCAACGCCGCCACGGCCGCGCTGCTCGACCGCCCCGACGTGCTGATCGTGGCGAGCGTGTCCTGCATCTACGGCCTGGGCTCGCCGCAGGCGTACGCGGACATGTCGGTGAACGTCGAGGTGGGCCAGGAGGTGGAGCGGGACGACCTCCTGCGCCGCCTGACGCGCATCCAGTACCAGCGCAACAACCTCGAGTTCACGCGCGGCACCTTCCGCGTGCGCGGCGACGTGGTGGAGGTGTTTCCCGCCTACGCCGAGGACCGCATCCTGCGCCTGGAACTGTGCGACACGCTGGTGGAGCGCATCGTCGAGGTGGATCCGCTGCGCGGCACGGTGACGGGCGAGCCGGACGGGATCACGATCCACCCGGCCAGCCACTACATCACGCCAGCGGAGCGCCTGGAGCGCGCCCTCCTCGGCATCGAGGAGGAGCTGCAGCAGCGCACCGCCGAGCTGCGCGCGGCCGGCAAGCTGCTCGAAGCACAGCGGCTGGAGCAGCGCACGCGCTACGACCTGGAGCTCTTGCGCGAGACCGGCTTCTGCGCCGGCATCGAGAACTACTCGCGCCACCTGGACGGGCGCAAGCCGGGCGAGCCGCCGGCCACGCTCATCAACTACTTCCCGCGCGACCTCCTGGTGGTGCTGGACGAGAGCCACCAGACGCTGCCGCAGCTTCGCGGCATGTTCCGGGGCGACCGCTCGCGCAAGGAGACGCTGGTGGAGTTCGGCTTTCGCCTGCCCTCGGCCCTGGACAACCGCCCGTTGCGCTTCGAGGAGTTCAGCCGCTTGGTCGAGCAGGTGGTCTACGTGTCGGCCACGCCGGCCGAGTACGAGCGCGAGCAGTGCGCGGGGCAAATCGTCGAGCAGGTCATCCGGCCGACCGGTCTGGTGGATCCGCGCGTGGAGGTGCGACCGGCGCGCGGCCAGGTGGATGACCTGCTCGGCCAGATCCGCGCGCGCGCGGTCGCCGGGGAGCGCGTGCTGGTCACGACGCTCACCAAGCGCATGGCCGAGGAGCTGACCGACTACTACCTGGAGTGCGGCGTGCGCGTGAAGTACATGCACTCGGACGTGGACACGATCGCGCGCACCGAGCTGGTGCGCGACCTGAGGAAGGGCGTGTTCGACGTGCTCGTGGGCATCAACCTGCTGCGCGAGGGGCTGGACCTGCCGGAGGTCTCGCTGGTGGCGGTGCTCGACGCCGACCGCGAGGGCTTCCTGCGCTCCACCACCTCGCTCATCCAGACCTGCGGGCGCGCGGCGCGCAACGTCGCCGGCACGGTCATTCTCTACGCCGATCAGGTGACGCGCTCGATGCAGGACGCGCTCGACGAGATGAACCGCCGCCGCGCGCGCCAGGAGGAGTACAACCGCGCGCACGGCATCACCCCCGCGACGGTGAAGAAGGGGATCCGCGACATTCTCGCCAGCGTGTACGAGCAGGACTACGCCCCCCTGCCCGCGGCCGCGGGCGGCGCAACCGAGGAGCTCGACCTGGCGCGCGTCGGCCGCGAGATCGAGCAGCTCCGGCGGTGCATGCACGAGGCCGCGGCGGCGCTGCGTTTCGAGGAGGCGGCGGATCTGCGCGACCGCATCAAGGCCCTGCAGGAGCTGGAGTTGCGCTTCCGCTGAGCGCGCGGCGGCGGCCGGAGGATCGGGCTAGGATGCAGCCGTGAACGAGACGCTGCGGCAGAAGCTCTCCTCCCTCCCGGCCGCGCCCGGCGTGTACCTGTTCCGCGACGCGGCCGGCGCGCTCCTCTACGTGGGCAAGGCCTGTTCCTTGAAGAGCCGCGTGCGCTCCTACTTCGGCCGGGTGCGCGACCAGCGCCTGGCCACGCGCTTCATCGAGCAGCACGTCGCCGACCTCGAGTTCATCGTGACGCGCGGCGAGAAGGAGGCGTTGCTGCTGGAGAGCAGCCTCATCAAGAAGCTGCAGCCGCGCTACAACCTGCGCCTGCGCGACGACAAGAGCTTCCTGAGCCTGCGCCTCGATCCGCGCGAGCCCTTTCCGCGGCTGGTCCCGGCGCGGCGCGTGCGCCGCGACGGGGCGCTCTACTTCGGCCCCTACCCGGGGACGCGCGCCATCCGTCTGACGCTGCGCTTCCTGCGCTCCTTCGTGCCGTTGCGCGACTGCAAGGACGCGGACTTCCACCACCGCGCGCGCCCCTGCCTGGAGCACGAGATCGGGCGCTGCTCGGCGCCCTGCGTCGGCCTGCGCGCGCCGGCCGACTACGCCCGGGACGTGGAGCGGGCCGTCCGCATCCTGCGCGGCGAGACCGGCGAGCTCGTGCTGCTGGTGGAGCAGGAGATGCAGGCAGCGGCCGGGCGCGAGCAGTTCGAACGTGCGGCGGCGCTGCGCGACTACCTGCAGAGCATCGCCGCGGCCGGGCCGCGCGCGGCGGAGAAGGAGCAGGTCGGCGACGTGGACGCCGTGGGAGTGTGGCGCGAGGGTGGCTTGACGCAGGTCGTGGCGCTGTTCGTGCGCCAGGGCCGGCTCGTCGATCGGGCGGCGTTCACCGTGCCAGAGGAGCTGCCGCAAGACGAGCTGCTCGCGCAGTTCCTGCAGCGCTTCTACGAGGGCGGCCGCCCCGTGCCGCCCGAGATCCTGCTGCCGGGCGAGGCCTATGGCCGCGCCGCGCTCGCCGAGTGGCTGGCGGAGCGGCGCGGCGCCCGCGCGCGCCTGTGGGCGCCGCAGCGCGGGGAGAAGGCGCGTCTGGTGGAGCTGGCGCGCGAGAACGCGCGTCTCAGCCTGCAGGCGAGCGGCGACCGGCGGCGGCGTCTCGCCCTGCTGCTCGAGGAGCTGCGCGCGCTCCTGGATCTCGAGCGCGTGCCGCTGGTGATCGACTGCGTCGACGTCTCGACGACCGGCGGCAAGGAGACCGTCGCCTCCTGCGTGCAGTTCCGCCAGGGCGAGCCGCACAAGGCCGGCTACCGGCGCTTTCGCATCAAGCAGGCCGATCCCCAGGACGAATACGCTTCCTTGCGCGAGGTGCTGGCGCGGCGCGGCGCGCGCGCGCGCGCGGAGGAGAGCTTCCCCGACCTGCTCATCGTGGACGGCGGGCGCGGGCAGTGGAACGTGGCGCGCGCCGTGCTCGACGGTCTGGGCGCGGAGCACGTCGCACTGATCGGTCTGGCCAAAGGAGCGCGCCGCGGCCGCGGCCTGGTGCTCCGGGCGGGCGAGGAGGAGCGCATCTACACGCGCGGTTCCGGGGATCCGCTCGTGCTCCCGCAGGCGTCGCCGCTGAATATGTTCCTGCAGCGGGTGCGCGACGAGGCGCACCGCTTCGCCATCTCCTATCACCGGCGGCGCCGCGGCCGCCGCAGCCTGGCCTCGCTGCTGGATGCCATCCCGCTGGTTGGCCCGCGGCGCAAGCAGATCCTGCTCGGGCGCTTCGGCGACCTGGAGGGCATCCGGCGCGCCTCGCCGGAGGAGCTGGCCGCGCTGCCCGGCATCGGCGCGCGCGTGGCGCGCGAGATCGCGCGCCACTTCGGTCGTTGAGGGCCTTCCTTCACGCGCGCGGATGGAAGCGCTGGTGTGCTTCCTTGAGCCGCCGGCGGTCGACGTGCGTGTAGATCTCGGTCGTGGCCACGCTGGCGTGGCCGAGCAGCTCCTGCACGTCGCGCAGGTCAGCGCCGTTTTCCAGCAGGTGCGTGGCGAAGGAGTGGCGCAGGGAGTGCGGGGTCACGCCGGCTGGCGGCAGGCCGGCGAGCGCCGCAGAGCGCTTGACGATGCGCCACACGCGCGTGCGCTCGATGGGGCGGCCGCTGCGCGACAGGAAAAGCGCGCGGGTCGGGCGCGCCGCGCGGGCGAGCGCCGGCCGCCCGTCCCGCAGGTAGGCTTCGAGGGCCTCCAGGCCGCGCCGGCCGAGCGGCACGATCCTTTCCTTGGCGCCCTTGCCCAGGCAGCGCACGAACTGCGCCTCGAGGTGCAGGCGCTCCAGGGTCAGGCCGCACAGCTCGGAGACGCGGCAGCCGGTGGCGTAGAGGACCTCGAGCATGGCTCGATCGCGCAGCGCCGGCGGATCCGTCCCCTGCGGCGCTGCCAGGAGCCGCGTGACCGCTTCCGGGTCGAGGACCGCGGGCAGCCGCTTCCACAGGCGGGGCGAGGCGCCGCTCGGGCGCACGTCGCGGCTGGCGCGCCCGGTCTCGAGCAAGTAGCGGCAGAAGACACGGATCGCGGCCAGGCGCCGCGCCAGCATGGCCTCGGCCGCTCCTCTCTCCTTCTCGCCCAAGAGAAAGAGCAGAATCGGCTCCGGGCTGGAGACGATGAGGGAAGGGTGACCCTGCGCGGCAAGAAAATCCCGGAAGAGGCCGAGGTCGCGTTCGTAAGCGTCTATTGTCGAACGGGCTAGGCCGACCTCGGCGCTGAGATAGGCCAGGAACTCACCGATCAGATCCGCCACTCTCGCTCTCCGGGTGAGAGATCCTTGACCTTGGAGCGTGGCAACCTATAGTGCGGCACCACGTTACGGTGAATGTAAGTCCTTTCGCGGAAGAGATCGATGCCAAAGAAGAAGGCAAAGAAGACAGTGGCGGCGAGAACACCGCGCGGCGTGGCGCCGAAGAAGCGGTCCGAGGCCGCGAGCAGCGGACCGGCGGCGCGCAAGGCTGCGGCGGCCCGCGACGGCGCGAAGCGGGCGGCGAAGAAGGCAGCCAGGACCGGCAAGAAGAAGGCCGGCGCGGTTGCTCCCGCCGCGCGCAAGCCCGCCCGCCAGCCCGGGAACAGGCTGTCGCGCGCCGACGTGGGGCGCTTCCAGGAGCTGCTGCTGGCCAAGCGGCGCGCCCTGGTCGGGGACCTGAAGAGCATGGAGACCCAGGCCTTCAAGCTCAGCGGCCAGGACACCTCGGCGAACCACATGGCCGACTACGGATCGGACAACTACGAGCAGGACTTCACCCTCGGCTTGATCGAGAACAACGAAGAGGCGGTCCTGCAGATCGACGCCGCGCTGGCGCGCATCGACAAGGGAACGTACGGGGTCTGCGAGGGCTGCGAGCAGCCCATCCCGGAGGCGCGCCTCGAGGCCCTGCCCTGGACGGGCTTCTGCGTCAAGTGCCAGCAGCAGCAGGAACGCTACTAGAACCGTCGAGCCGCGATGCACGGCAGGAAACTCCTCCTCTTCCTGGCGCTCGCTGCCGCCGTGACCGCTGCCGACCTGTTCAGCAAGAGCCTGGTGTTCTCTCGCCTGCCGCAGCCCGAGCAGAGCGTGCCGGTGATCGGCCAGACCTTCGTCATCATCCACCACACCAATCCCGGCGGCATGTGGGGCGTGGGAAAGGATTGGAACCCGTGGATCCTGCGGCTGGTGCGCTTCGCCGCCGTGATCGTGGTGCTGGTCATCCTGTTCCAGACCCGGCCGGGCGACCACCTCTCGGTGGTCTCGCTCGGTCTGATCATGGGCGGTGCCGCGGGCAACATCCACGACTCGTTGCGCCTGGGACACGTGCGCGACTTCCTGAAGTTCGACCTGGGCTTCGACCCGTTCGCTCCGTTTCCGACCTTCAACATCGCCGACTCCGCCATCTGCGTGGGCGTGGGCCTGCTCGCCCTGCAGATGCTCCTTTCCTCCTGCGCGGGGAGGAAGGAGGGCGGCTCGGCCAGCGCGCGCGGGTGATCTCCCGTGCTTGACGTCCAGCTCGGTCCGCTGCGCCTCAAGAACCCGGTGATCTCGGCCAGCGGCTGCTTCGGCCAGGGGCGGGAGGCCGCGACCTTCTTCGATCCCCGGCTCCTCGGAGCGCTGCTCCTCAAGACCATCACGCTCCACCCGCGGGCCGGCAACCCGCCGCCGCGCATCGTCGAGACGGCCGGCGGCATCATCAACTCGATCGGCCTGCCCAACAAGGGCATCGACCGCTACCTGGCCGAGACCTTTCCCGAGGTGGACGGCCTGGCCGACTGCCTGATCCTCAACGTGGCGGGCGAGCGCCTGGATGAGTGGCCGCGCCTCGCCGCCCGCGTCGGCGCGCGCGCCGGGATCGACGCGCTGGAGCTGAACGTCTCCTGTCCCAACGTGGAGCAGGGGGGGCTGCCGTTCGCGCGCGATCCCGAGGTCGTGGCCCGCATCGTGCGCGGCGTGGCCGGCGAGACACCGCTTCCCCTGATCGTCAAGCTCGCGCCCGAGGCGCCCGACCTGCCGGCCGTGGCGCGGGCGGCCGCGGAGGCGGGGGCCTGCGCCGTGTCCCTGATCAACACGATCCGCGCCCTGGCCGTGGACTGGCGCACCCGGCGGCCGCGCCTGGGCTATGGTTTCGGCGGCCTGTCCGGGCCGGCGATCAAGCCGGTGGCGCTGCGCCTGGTCTACGAGGTGGCGCGCGCCGTGGCCATCCCGGTGATCGGCATCGGCGGCATCCAGGACGCGGACGACGTCCTCGAGTTCATGGTCGCCGGCGCGAGCGCCGTCCAGGTGGGCACGGCCTCGCTGCGCGATCCCCTGGCCATGCCGCGCATCATCGAGGACCTGCCCGGCTGTCTCGCCGCGGCCGGCGTGGCACACGTGCGGGATCTGGTCGGCACGCTGCGCTTCCCGGCCGCGCCTCCCGCACCCGAAAGACCGTGATTTGTACGGAACGCGGACAGTTTCCAACGAAACCCGACCGCCCGGGGGTATGCTGCGTATAGGGGATCGAGAATGACCGTGGAGGTCCTTCTCCCTCCAGGTGGCGCTCCGAGGTCCCAGCGAGATGCGACTGGAAGAGATCACGCTCGACCACGTCAATCGCGCGATCGACCTCTACCTCGAGCATGCCTACCGCGACGCGCCCATCCCGCCTTCGCTGCGCCGTCCCGCCGGCAGCGGCGACACGCCCGTCAGCCAGCGCCTGCGCGAGGACTTCCTGGACGAGACCGCGCGCGTTGGCCGCGGCGCCCGCGTCTTTGCCCTGCGGCTCGGCAACCGGCGCTACGCCTTCATGAAGATGCGTCTGCTGGAGCACCTCTTCCGCGGGGAGTTCTTCTTCACCGTGGACACGCACGACCAGATGTTCGAGGCGGAACGGGACTTCGAGCTGGCGCGACTCATGGAGTTCAACCGCGAGCTGAAGGCGTCGATCGAGGCCGCCTGGGAGGGCGCCGGCCTGCCCACGACCGTAAACCTCAAGGGCGTGCTCGAGTGCCGCCCGCAGGAGCGCGAGCCGCCCAAGGGCGCGCGCCTCCTGCTGGTCGATGATGACGCCGCCATCCTGGACACGGTCGCGCACCTCCTGGAGCTGAAGGGGTACGAGGTCGACTTGGCGCGCGACGGCGAGGAGGCGGTGAGCATGGCGCATCCGGAGCGCCACGATCTCATCCTCATGGACGTCGAGATGCCGCGCATGGACGGCATCGAGGCGTGCGCGCGCCTCAAGGCCGATGAGCGCCGCCGCGGCCTGCCGGTGCTGCTCGCGTCGGCGCGTGCCTTCGACCTGGCGCGCCCGCCCGGGGACGGCTTCCTGGTCAAGCCGTTCCAGGCCGACGTGCTGCTGCGCTTCCTCGAGGCCATGCTGCAGGGCGCCTCGCGCGGCCAGCGCACCGGCGCCTCAGCCTAGGGCTAGGGCTTCGCGGCTGTTTGGTTGGGAACCGGAGGGGAGGGGAGGGGGAGGGGAGGGGATGTGTGCCGAGCGATCGCGGCCGTTTCCCCGGGGTCCGTGGCCGCATCGCGCCTCCCGGTGCATCGAGCGCGCGATGATCGGAAGGAGCCTCTTCGAGGTGAAGGCGATGCTGGCGGTCCAGAGTCGTGAAGGATCGCCGGGTGCCGGTTGGTACGTCGGCGCTGGCGGCCACTCAACCGGGGAAAGGCCGCTCCGCTCCTGCATCGCGCCGTCTCGGTGGCCCGGGTCAAGGCGGGCCGCTTCGGTTCCACGTACTCAAGGTCGGCGTTCGCGGGCGGGAGAGGAGCCCGCTCCCGCCCCGGAATGGTGCACCGCGCGGGGACGCGCGGTGAGACAGGCGTCGCAGCCGGTTACACGGAACCGGAGGGGAGGGGATGTGAGCGGAGCGATCGGGTCCGTCCCCTCCACCAGGGAAACGCCGCTTCGCTGCGCCATCGCGCCGTCTCGATGGCCCGGGTCAAGGCGGGCCGCTTCGGTTCCACGTACTCAAGGTCGGCGTTCGCGGGCGGGAGAGGAGCCCGCTCCCGCCCCGGAATGGTGCACCGCGCGGGGACGCGCGGTGAGACAGGCGTCGCAGCCGGTTACACGGAACCGGAGGGGAGGGGATGTGTGCCGAGCGATCGCGGCCGTCCCCTCCACCAGGGAAACGCCGCTCCGCTGCGCCATCGCGCCGTCTCGATGGTCCGGGTCAAGGCGGGCCGCTTCGGTACCACGTAGTCAAGGTAGGCGTTCGCGGGCGGGAGAAGGGCCCGCTCCCGCCCCGGAAGGCATGCACCGGAGACGCCCGGTGCCAGGCCGGTCCTTGACAGCAATCGTCGAGGTGCTAGTAGGCCCGGCCTGTCAGCGACACGGGCTCCCTTCTTGCCCATGCGGGCAAGGAGGGGCTCGAGGCGCCGGTGGGCGGCGGTGACTCACCCATGATTCGGACCGGGCCACCACGGCTCCGAGTACAAGAGGAAAGCGACCGATGAAGAGAGGAACTTTGACGGCGAGTCTGGTGGCATTGGCGATCGCCGGATACGCCCTCGCGCAAGAACACCCCGCAACCGCGAAGAAGCAGCCTGCGAGCGCCAATGTGGCGGAATCGACCGTCATGGGGGAGAACATCTGCCTGGGCTGCACCCTGCAGCACCAGAAAGGCGCCGCCGCACAGTGCGCCAAGTACGGACACCGGCACGCGCTGAAGGTGACCAGCGCGTCCACGGCAGGTGAGGAGCATCCGGAGATGGAGGGGTGGGTTCTGCACTACCTGGACACCGACGACGCGCAGTCCGTCATCAAAGAGCACCACGGCGAGACGCTGACCGTGAAGGGAAAGGTCTACGCCGAGGAACGCGTGCTCGAGGTCGCCGAGGTGGAGGCGTCGGCGACGCCCGCGCAGCCGGAGCATCCCAAGACGGAGCATCCCAAGACGGAGCATCCCAAGAAGTGATCGGGACGGGCTGGCGGTGGTTCGGATCGTGGAGTGCAGGCGAAGCATGAGAGCGAAGGAAGGCGAACGATGAACAGAGGAATGCTGCTGGCGAGCATGTTTGGACTGGCGATCGCAGGATACGCCTTCGCGCAGGACCATCCGGCGTGCGCGAAGAAGAGGCCGGCGAACGCGAAGGTGGTGGAAGCGACTGTCGCGGGAGAGAACGTCTGCCTGGGCTGCACCCTGCAGCACCAGGAAGGCGCCGCCGCGCAATGCGGCAAGTACGGACACCGGCACGCCTTGAAGGTGACCAGCGCCTCCGCGTACGGAGAGGCGCGTCCGGACTTGGAGGGATGGGTCCTGCACTACCTGGACGTCGACAACGCGCAGTCCGTCGTCAAGGAGCACCACGGCGAAACGGTGACACTGAAGGGAAAGGTCTACACGGAAGAGCGTGTGCTCGAGGTGACCAGGGTGGTGGGGGCGGTGAAGCCCGCGGCGGCCGCGCAGACGGAGCATCCCAGGAAGTGATCGCGACGGACGGGCGGCGGCTCGGCCCGTGGAGGCCAGGCGAAGGGGGCCACTTGCCGCCAGGAGCTTCGTCTGGCGCAAAGATCGCGTGCAGGATCAACGAGCAACGCGGTCCTCGCGCGGCGTGGCAAGGATGAGAATGCGAGCGCAGCGAAGGACCCCACACTTCACCGACTGCGAAATCCCGACTCGCGCCGGCGCGGGCCCAAGCAAGGCAGGGAGCGTTCCCGATGCTTGAGATGGACGCAGGCCGCCGAGCTTGGTCGGGGCGCCGCCGCGATGTGAAGCTGAGGGTCCTGGCGGGCCTGCTCGGGGCGTTCATCGCGGGTCACGCGCTCGCAGAGGAGCAGGACGCCAGCATCGAGCAGATCGCCGCCGCGATCGAAGAGCACGTCGCCGGCAGGTCCGAGGCCGGCGGCGGGTTCTTCCCCATGCAGCACGACGGAAAGGAGCTGCGGCTGAAGCTCGTGAGAGTCCACATGGAGTATCTCGCGGACCTCGGCGGCGGCGTGCAGTTTGCGTGCGTGGACCTGGTGGGGACGGACGGTCCGGTCTACGACGTGGACTTCTTCCTCAGAGGCGGACCGGGCGACATGATGGTGACGGAAACCACCGTGCACAAGATCAACGGGCAGCCGCTCTACGCCTGGGAACAGCAGGAGGACGGTGGGTGGGCTCGCGTCCCGGTGACTGATGCGACTCCCCGCCTCCTGGGCGTGATCCAGGGCGAGGATACCTTCGAGTTCACCTATCGTGTTCGACTTCCCCAGCTCGCCGGAGAGGCCAGACTGTGGCTGCCGGTGGCGCAATCGGACGCGTATCAGTCCGTCGAGGTCAAGGGGATCTCCGCACCGCCGGGGACGCAACAGCTCGAGGAGCACAAGTACGGGAACAAGGTCCTGTTCCTGCGCGCGGGACCGGAGGAGAGCGGCAAGACGATCGAGATTCTGTACCACGTCCGACGAGAGGAGCAGTCCCCGTATCCCGTGGGAAACTCCTCGCCCGATAGGGACCTCGAACCCGAGCACTTGGTTCCGAATGACCCATCCTTGCGCGCGATCGCCGAGAAGGCGGTCGAAGGAAAGGCCTCGGATCTCATGCGCGCGCGGGCGCTCTACGACCACGTGATCGACCAGGTCCGATACGCCCGGTATGGCTCGGGCTGGGGGCAGGGCGATGCACTGTACGCATGTCGGGCCAAGAGCGGAAACTGCACCGATTTTCACGCCTACTTCATCGCGCTGGCGCGCAGCGTCGACATCCCCGCCCGCTTCGCCATCGGCGCCGCGATCCCATCGGAAAGGAACGACGGCGGGATCGACGGCTACCATTGCTGGGCCGAGTTCTGCGCCGACGGCCGGTGGTGGCCGGTGGACATCAGCGAGGCCGACAAGAACTCGGGGCTGGCGAGCTACTACTTCGGCCATCAGCCCGCCAACCGTCTCGAGCTGAGCCGGGGCCGCGATCTGGTGGTCGATCCGGGACCGGTTTCCGGTCCGATCAACTTCCTGGCTTATCCCGTGCTCGAGGTCGAGGGCAAGCCCATCAAGGCCCAGACCGAATTCCTGTTCCGGCGAGTGAGCGAGACGCGGACGGGGCAGAGGGCGGGATAGGGTGAGGAAACGACGTGCGTGGCGGCGAAAGAGGTTGGTCGCCGTCGGCCTGTAGCGAATCCCGGCTTGGTGGCGCCGTGAACCGTCGGGATTTGCGCGTGGCGCGAACATCCCAAGCAGCGTTGACCAGCCGGACGCTCCTGGCGCGGCGTGGCAAGGAGGAGGGCGGGAGCGGACGGGAGGCGGCCCCTTTCGTGCCACGGACTTCGCGCTTTCGCCTCGCGGCGGCGCTCGCCTTGCCCAAGGTCAGGGGAGTGAGCCGCGTGCCCAAGCTGGACGCGGGCGGCGGAGTCCGGTCGCGGCCCCGGCGCGATGTGCCCGCCTTCCGCGACGTACTCGGCCTCGGCGCCGTGCCGCGCGCCACCCTCGACCGCTGCCGGCGCGCCTGCCGAGTTGACTTGCGCCGCATCCGCGGCTAACGTCGCCCATTCCGTCCGATACGGACAAGTAAACCGTTCCGGCGGCGGTCGCGCGACGGCGCCCCGCCCGGGAAGTGACGTCCGGCGCCATGGCTGAGATTCCGGAGTTCCTGCAGAACCTGGGGGAGTGGCTCGAACGGCTCTCGCTCGGCGCTGGTCGCGTGCTCCGGGAGCTGTTCGGCAGCCGCAACATCCGCGTGCTGCGCCAGCTCCAGCCCCTGGCGGCGCGCATCGCCGAGCTGGAGCCGGAGATCCAGGCGCTCTCCCCCGACGACCTCAAGCGCCGCACGACCGTCTTCAAGGAACGCCTCGCTCAGGGCGAGCCGCTCGACGACCTGCTGCCCGAGGCGTTCGCCTGCGTGCGCGAGGCCTCGCGCCGCACGCTCGGGCTGCGCCACTTCGACGTCCAGATGATGGGCGGCGTCGTGCTGCACCGCGGGCAGATCGCCGAGATGGCCACCGGCGAGGGCAAGACCCTGGTGGCCACGGCGCCGGCCTACTTGAACGCGCTGCTCGAGCGCGGCGTGTTCATCGTCACGGTGAACGACTACCTGGCGCAGCGCGACTGCGACTGGATGCGGCCCATCTACGACGCGCTGGGCGTCTCGGTGGCCGCCATCCAGTCGAGCATGGACCCCTCGCGGCGCCAGCCCATGTACGCGGCGGACATCACCTACGGCACGAACAACGAGTTCGGCTTCGACTACCTGCGCGACAACATGAAGTCGCGCCTCAAGGACCAGGTGCAGAAGCACCTCTACTACGCGATCGTGGACGAGGTGGACTCGATCCTCATCGACGAGGCGCGCACGCCGCTGATCATCAGCGGGCTCCCCGACACCTCGACGGACAAGTACTACAAGGCCGATCAGATCGCGCGCCAGCTCAAACCCGGCGCCGACTTCGAGGTCAAGGAGAAGGAGCACCAGTGCATCCTGACCGAGGAGGGCATCGAGAAGGCGCAGCGCCTGGCCGGCGTCGAGTCCTTCTACACCGGCGCCAGCATGGACTGGCCGCACCACCTCGAGCAGGCGCTGCGCGCCCACAACCTCTACCGCAAGGACCGCGACTACGTGGTCAAGGCGGACGACGACGGGCAGCCGGGCATCCTCATCGTCGGCGAGGTCACCGGCCGCCTCATGCCCGGGCGGCGCTGGTCGGACGGCCTGCATCAGGCGATCGAGGCGAGCCAGGGCCTGCGCATCCGCGAGGAGCACCAGACGCTCGCCACCATCACCTTCCAGAACTACTTCCGCCTGTACGAGAAGCTGGCCGGCATGACCGGCACGGCCATGACCGAGGCGACCGAGTTCGCGAACATCTACAAGCTCGACGTCGTCCAGGTGCCGACCAACCGCCCCAACGTCAGGAAGGACGCCAACGACGTCATCTACCTCACGGAGGTCGAGAAGTACGCGTCGATCGTGCGCGAGATCGTCGAGGTGCACCAGAGCGGCCGGCCGGCCCTGGTGGGGACCATCTCCATCGAGAAGTCGGAGCGGCTCTCCAAGCTCCTCTCCGAGCCGCGCGGCATGCACCTCTACCTGGCCAAGGTGTGCGAGCTGGCCACGGCGGAGCTGGACAAGATCGCGGCCAAGCGGCCGGGCTGGCTGCCGGCCGAGCGCGAGCAGGCCATCCGCAAGGTGATGGAGCGTCCCGCCTTCCTGGACGTGGCCGCGGCGCGGCGTCTCGCCGACGAGCTGCTCGACGAGGCGCCCAAGGAGCTGCTCTCCTGGCACATGGACCAGGTGGCGCGCTTCGGCAACGCGGCGGCGGCGGTGCAGGCCGGCCTGCCGCACAACGTGCTGAACGCCAAGTTCCACAAGAGCGAGGCCGAGATCGTGGCCCAGGCGGGGCGCGCCGGCACGATCACCATCGCCACCAACATGGCCGGCCGCGGCACGGACATCCTGCTCGGCGGCAACCCCGAGGCGCTGGCACGCGAGCGCCTCGGCCCCGAGGCCACGCCCGAGGAGAAGCCGGCGGAGCTGCAGCGCTGCCGCACCGAGTGCGAGGAGGAGAAGAAGCGCATCCTCGCCCTGGGCGGACTGCAGATCATCGGCACCGAGCGGCACGAGGCGCGGCGCATCGACAACCAGTTGCGCGGGCGCTGCGCGCGCCAGGGCGACCCGGGCTCCACCCGGTTCTTCCTGTCGCTCGAGGACGACCTGATGCGCATCTTCGCGCGCGACTGGGTGGCCGGCATGCTCAAGCGCCTGGGCATGGTGCACGGCCAGGAGATCGAGTCGCCCATGGTGTCGCGCGGCATCGAAAAGGCGCAGAAGCGCGTCGAGCAGCGCAACTTCGAGATCCGCAAGAACGTCCTCGAGTACGACGAGGTGATGGACAAGCAGCGCAAGACCATCTACTCGCTGCGCCAGGAGATCCTCGAGGGCATCGACCTGAAGGAGCGCATCCTCGACATGTGCGGCGCCGTGGTCGAGCGCCTCATGGACACCTACCTGGGCGAGAACCAGAAGGACTGGAACCTCGAGGAGTTCGCCGAGCGCTTGAACCGCGCCTTCGGCACGCGTTTCGGCGCGGCCGACTTCGCGCGCCGTGACCGCGACAACGTGCACGACATGGCGAACGAGGGCATGCGGCGCGCCTACGACGAGCGCGAGGGGCTGGTCGGCGCGGAGCAGATGCGCGAGATCGAGCGCTTCCTGCTGCTGAACGTCATCGACAGCAAGTGGAAGGACCACCTGCATGCCATGCAGCAGCTGCGCGAGAACGTGGGGCTGCGTTCCTACGCGCAGGTCGATCCCAAGTCCGAGTACAAGCGCGAGGGCTTCGAGAACTTCCAGAAGCTGATGGTGGTGGTGGAGGACGAGGTGACCAACCTCATCTTCCGCATCCAGGTGGTGCGCGAGGAGGACGAGCGCAAGCTCGAGGCGCGCTGGCAGGCGCAGGACCACTCCGGCGGGCGCCTGGCCGCGCCGGACGGCAGCGCCGCTCAGGCCACGGCCGTGGAGATGGAGCGCGAGCGCCGCAAGCGCGAGTCCGCCGCCGCCCAGGCCGGGCGCGGCGGCCGGCCGGTGCGGCCGATCAAGCGCGAGGCACCGCGCGTCGGGCGCAACGACCTCTGCCCGTGCAAGAGCGGCAAGAAGTACAAGAAGTGCTGCTACCCGAAGTTCGGTGGCTGATCGCACGGCGCCCGCTGGAACGAGTCCCGGGGCCGCGCGCGCGGCGCCGCGCCTGCGCCTGCTCGCCTACGACCTGCTGCTCGCCGGCGGGTTGCTGCTCGCCTCGCCCTGGCTGCTCCTGCGCGTGGCCACGCGGCCGCGCTACCGCTCTGGCCTGGCCGAGCGCCTGGCGCTTCTCCTGCCGCCGCCTCGCGGGTCGCGACCGCGCGTCTGGATCCACGCCGGCTCGGCCGGCGAGATGGCCGCGGCGGCGGCGCTGGCGCGTTTCCTCGGGGAGCGCCGTCCGGACCTGGAGGTGGTGCTGTCCAGCGTGACCGCGGCCGGGGTGGAGGTCGCGCGCCGCCTTCTGCCGAGGAGCACGGCCTTCGTGCTGCCCCTCGACCTCGGCCCCCTGGCGCGGCGCGTGATGGCGCGTGTCGATCCCACCGTGCTGGTCCTGGTGGAGCTGGAGCTCTGGCCGAACCTGGTGCATGCCGCCTGGCGGCGCGGCGCGGGCGTGGCCGTGGCCAACGGCCGCATCGGCGCGACCACCAGCCGCCGCCTGCGCTTTCCCGGGGCGCGCCGCTTCGTCGGCCTCGACCGCGTCGGCCTGTTCGCCGTGCAGAACGACGAGTGCCAGGAGCGCCTCTCTGCGCTGGGGGTGCCCGCGGAGCGCGTCGCGGTCACCGGCAACCTCAAGGTGGACGCGCCGCGCGGCGCGGCGCCGGACCGGGCGGCGGCGCGCCAGGCGCTTGGCATCGAGCCGGCGGCGCGCGTGCTCGTGGCCGGCTCCACGCACGCCGGCGAGGAGGCGCTCGTGGGTCGGGCGGCGCTCGCTCTGGCCGGCGAGGCGCCGGTTCCCTTCTGGCTGCTCGTCGCGCCGCGCCACGCCGAGCGGCTTGCGCAGGCCGAGAGGGATCTCCAGAATGCTGGTCTGGCGTCGCTCCGGCTCACGCGCCTGCGCGCGGCGGGCCCGGCACGCCAGGCAGGCGGCCGCGCGGCCGCGACCGTGGTCGTGGTGGACACGATGGGCGAACTGGCCGCACTCTATGCGGCGGCCGACCTGGCCATCGTGGGCGGCTCGCTCGTCCCCGGCGTCGGGGGCCACAACGTGTTCGAGCCGGTCCTCGCCGGGGTCCCGGTCCTGGTCGGCGGACACCATAGAAACGTGCGCTCCGACGTCCTCTTCCTCGAGGAAGCCGGAGCGATCAGGGTCTTGAACGATCCGGCGGAGCTGCTCGCGGCGGCCCGTGACCTCTTCGGCGGCGCCGGCGCGGCCATGGCCGCGGCCGGAAAGCGCGCGCTGGAGCGGGCGCGCGGAGCGGCCGGCCGGACCAGTCGTTTGATCGAGGAGCGGTGGTTCTGCTGAGCGCCGCGCGGGGCCGATGAACGCTCCATCGCGCGGGCCCCGCGGCGCGCGGCGCGCCGCCGCCCGAAGCTGGCTGAAGGAACACTACATGGCCGAACGTCATCTCTTCACTTCCGAGTCGGTCGGGATGGGGCATCCCGACAAGGTCGCGGATCAGATCTCGGACGCGATCCTGGACGCGCTGATCGCCGAGGACCCGGCCTCCCGGGTCGCCTGCGAGACGCTGGTCACCACGGGACTGTGCGTGATCTCCGGCGAGATCACCAGCAAGGCGGTCGTGGACTACGCCCAGATCGCCCGCGACACCATGACCCGGATCGGCTACACGGACGACGAGTTCGGCATCTGCGGCGAGACCGCGGGCGTGCTCGTCGCGGTGCACAGCCAGTCGCCCGACATCTCGCAGGGCGTGACCGCCGGCCAGGGTCTGCACAAGGAGCAGGGGGCCGGCGACCAGGGCATGATGTTCGGCTACGCCTGTCGCGAGACGCCGGAGCTGATGCCCGCGCCGATCATGTTCGCGCACAAGCTGGTGGCGCGCCTGGCGGAGCTGCGCTTCAAGAAGAAGATCTCCTGGCTCAGGCCGGACTGCAAGTCGCAGGTCACGGTGGAGTACGCGAACGGCAAGCCGGCGCGCGTCGACGCCGTGGTCATCTCGGCCCAGCACGCGCCCGAGGTGCGCCACGCCACCATCCGCCGCGACCTGATCGCGCACGCCATCAAGAAGGTCATCCCGGCGCGGCTGCTCGACGCCGACACCAAGTTCCACATCAACCCGACCGGCCGCTTCGTCATCGGCGGGCCGCACGGCGACACCGGCCTGACCGGGCGCAAGATCATCGTCGACACCTACGGCGGCATGGGCCGCCACGGCGGCGGCGCCTTCTCCGGCAAGGACCCGTCCAAGGTGGACCGCAGCGCCGCCTACGCCGCGCGCTGGGTGGCGAAGAACGTGGTCGCCGCCCGCCTGGCGGAGCGCTGCGAGCTGCAGGTCGCGTACGCGATCGGCATGGCCGAGCCGGTCTCCCTGAACGTCAGCACCTTCGGCACCGGCTGCGTGGACGACGACACGATCCTGGAGGCCGTGCGCCGCCACTTCGACCTCAGGCCGGCTGGCATCATCAAGGCTCTGAACCTGCGCCGCCCCGTGTTCTTCGAGACCGCGCGGCACGGCCACTTCGGCCGCAGCGGCCCGGGTTTCACCTGGGAGCGCACGGACAAGGCGAAGCTGCTCAGGAAGGCCTGCGGGCTGAAGTAGCGGAAGCGCGGCCAGGCGGTCGCCTGGAGGCTGGGAGCGGCGTCGGCCTCAAGCCCAAACCCGCCCAAAGTCGGCGCTTGCATCGCCAGGCGCGCCAGTTACCATGACCGCGTCGGGCGCTAGAGTCTGGCGTGCGCGCGAGGTTGCGGGCGCGCGTCAGCCGCAGGCTCCCAGACGGAATCGATGCCATGTCCAGCTCGCCGCGCAGCGCCGGTTTCACCCTGATCGAGATCCTGGTGGTGGTGACGATCATCGGCGCCCTCTTGGCGCTGGCGGTGCCCATCTACCAGGGCGCCATGGACAAGGCCAACCTGAGCGCCTGCGCCAACAACCTGTCCCAGATCGGCAAAGAGATGATGCTCTGGGTGCAGCGCAACCGCAACCAGCGCTGGCCCAGCGAGTCGGGCATCCGCTTCCTGCTCATCCTCTACCGCGACGGCATGATCACGGGCAAGAACAGCTCGGCCTTCATCTGTCCGAACTCACAGTCCATCAACTGGACCGAGGATGATCCGGACGAGGGTTCGGCCTACAAGGACTGGGACGACCTCAACCCGATGACGATCGACTACGCCGGCCGCGACGCCAAGAACTTCCCGATCAACAAGAGCAAGATGGACGAGGAAGTCATCGCGGCGGACGACAACGACGGCGACGGCAACCATCGCCACGGCACGAACTACCTGTACGCGGACGGCGCGGTGCGGACATTCGACATCGACATCGACGTGCGCGAGCGAGGCCTCGACCTCGCCGGGCTCGACTACCTCGTGGTCGGCCCGGACTCGCCCTTCGAGCCACTCAGAAAGCTCCTGATCGACTGAATCCCGGGAGGGACGGCTGATGCGTTTCACGACCCTTGCCTTGACGGCGTGCACCCTGGGCCTGCTCGCTTGCGGCGCGACGGCGGGCGAGAGCGTCCTGCGCTGGAAGCTGGGCATCAAGCCCGACGACAGCGCCCGCAACTCCTGCGGCCGCCTGACCGTGCAGCCGCCGAAGGGTCCCGCTCAGGTGTACTGGTACTTCGTCTACACCATCACGAACGCGCACGACGAAGCCATCCGCCTGGCGCTGCACCTCAGGGCCGAGACCGACGCGAACGAGCTCGTGACCAGCGAGGGGTACTATCCGCGTGCCCTGGCCAAAGTGCGCGACCTGCACGGCGCGGACGTGAAGGACGTGACCGCGCTCGCGGGACTCGAACTCGCGGCCGGGGAGACGGTCCGCGCCGTGGCGATCTTCCAGTTCAGGAAGCCCGACAGCCGGGAGTTCGAGGAGAACATCGACCGCATCAAGGTGCGCTGCGCCGGCTACGCCGACCCGGTGAAGAAGGTCGGTCTGTCTTTCGAGAAGGAGAACCTGGAGCTGGTGCTGCGCTACGAGAAGAAGGGTGACCGGTTCGACCCGCACCGCGAGCCGGTCAGGTTCGTGGACGCGGTGGAGCAGGTCGTTCCCTAGCAGGACTCCGTGCCCGCGCCGCGCCCCCGGCGGGACCCGCCCGGTTCCCGCCCCCGGCTCACCAGGATCTGCGCCACCATCGGCCCGGCGACCTCGTCGCCGCGCGTGCTCGCCGCGCTCATCGCGGCCGGGATGGACGTGGCGCGCCTCAACTTCTCGCACGGCGACGTGGCCGCGCACGCGCGCGTGGTCCAGGCCATTCGCGCGGCGGCGCGGCGCGCGGGCCGGCCGATCGCCGTGCTGCAGGACCTGCAGGGGCCGCGCGTGCGCGTGGGCCGGCTGCAGGCGCCGGTCGAGCTGCGCCAGGGCGAGCAGGTGCTGCTCGGCGGCGCCGCCGCCGGAGGTGCACGGCCGCGCGGCGTCGTGGCGCTGCCGCTGACCTACGGCCGCCTGCACGCGGACGTGGCCGCGGGCGAGCGCATCC
>DYIW01000359.1 GCA_020723465.1 Phycisphaera mikurensis | reverse complement strand
TGACGCTTCGCCCGCGGGACCCTCGCTACGCTGTCGCGCATCCACCGCGCGCCCATAGCGCGCGGCCGCGGCCCGTGGCCGCGGGATCTACTACTCCTGAGAATCGTCGCGCGGCGCGACGATTCTCAGGAGTAGTAGATCAGGCGTAGTCGTGGAGGATGAGCAGCGCCTTCTGCGCCAGCTCCCTCTCCCGGTACTGGTCGAGCACGGCGAAGAGCGCCTCGAACAGACCCGCCCCGCCGAGACGCGGCAGCGACTCGAGCGCGGCCATGCGCACCGCCAGCGCCTGACCGGGATCGAGGGAGACCGCGATCAGCTCGCGCAGGCAGTCGCCGCCTTCCAGGCCGCGCAGGGCGTCCACGGCGCGCAGCTTCGCCTGCTCGTGCACGTCCTGAGCAAGAAGCGCGAGCAGCGGTTCCTGCGCGACCTTGCCCAGGGCGGTGATGTGCAGCACGGCGGTCTGCGACAATGGGATGCCGTTCCCGTCCACGGGCTCGTCCGGTCGGGCGGCGCGGATGAAGCCGAGCAGCGGCTCGAGCCCCTGCTCGGACCGGAGCTGCCCCAGACCGGCGAGCAGCATGGAGGTGTCGCTGGCGCCGGGCGCCCCGCGCAGCCGGCCGAGGATGAGCGGCAGCGCGCGCTCGTCCCCCACCAGGCGCACCGTCACGTCGATGGCGATGTTGAGCGCCAGCCCGCTGGCCGCGGCGATTCCCTTGAGATACGGCTCGATCAGGTCCCGCCGGCCGGCCCGGTAGAGCCCGGCGAGCGCCCCGTCGCGCACGCGCGCGTCCGGGTCGCCAGCCAGACGCACGAGCAGCTCCTCGACCTTCTCGCGCTCCCGTGCCTCGGGAGCGCAGAGCAGCATGGCCAGCACGTTCGCCGTGACCAGCCGCATCTCCGGCATGGCGTGCGTCAAGAAGGGTTCGACCCAGGCCCGCTCCACCGTCTCGGGCGGCGCCAGCAGCAGCATCTTCAGGGCGCGCGACTGCTCGACGATGTCGGGTTGCGCCAGCTTCTCCAGCAGCACGCTCATGGCATTGGCCTCGCCGAAGCGCACCAGCCCCTCGAGCGCGATGATCCCCGCCACGCTGTGCTGCAGGTAGTACTGGCGCAGCACCGGGATGACCGACGGGTCGTCGGCATTCTGCGAGAGACGGTGCAGCACGTGCCGCAGCCCGTCCTCGGGATTCCGGGCCGCGTACTCGCGCAGCACCTCGAGCGCCTCGAGACACTCCATGACGGTCAGCGCACGCACCGCGGCGCGGCGCACCATCTCCACCGGGTCGTCGAGCAGCTCGCCCGCGCGCCGCGCCGCCGCGGCGCTGTCGGTCTCGCAGAGCGCGCGCGCCGCCTCTGCGCGCACGCGGTTGTTGGCGTGCAGGGCCGCGTCGAGCACGAGCTGCTCGGCCTCCGGCACGCTGAAGGCGCCCAGGCACGTGATGTACACCGCCGCGCGCCCCGCGTCGCGCTCGTACTCCTGGCGCACCAGATCGACGAAGCGCCGCTGTTCATCCTCGTCGAGATGCTTGACGATCAGGTTCTGCGTGTAGAACACCTGGTGCGACGGCGCCCAGAGCAGGCGGTCGAACCAGCGCTCGCAGCGCGCCGGCACCGGGCCCTTGTTGACGATGGTGGATGGCGGCTGGGGAAAATCCAGGTCGAAGAGCAGGTGAAATGCGCGCGGTCGCGGCGCGGCCGTCTCTTCCGTGCTGCCCGTGCCGTGGTCCGGGTCGCGCGCCGGCCGGAAGTAGATCAGGCCCGCGACCACGACCAGGGCCGCGAGCGGGGGGAGGATCGTCCGTGGACTCAGGCGCATGCGGGCCTCGACTTCATCCAGGAGGGCTGCAGAGAGTACCAGCCCGCGGCAGGAGAGCTTCCGGATTCGCGCCGCCCCGCGAAACAGGCCCGATCGGCGCAAGTCGATTTCGGGTTTCTTTTTCCGTTTGACCGAGTTAGCACCGTTGCTACACTCCCGCCGACCTCTACAGGACGCCGCGGCTGGACATCCCTACCAGCCCACGGCCAGCCTGTAACCGCTTGAACAGAGCGAACCTACATCTCGACTCTCAGGTAAGGAGATCTTCATGGCTCGCCGACTTCGGGCCCTCCTGGTGGTCGCCCTCGCCGTGCTTCCTTTCGGCGGGTGCAGCACCGATTCCGTGTATTGGTGGGGCGCCCACATGAGGGGTTACTACCAGGTCATCAGGCGCGATGTTGAGCACATCTACCGGTCCTTCGACCGGCACTTCATGAACTACGACTGGGACGATCCCTACATCGACTGATCGTCGCAGGTACGGTTGGGAAACGGAGTCGATGGCTCCAGATCGTCTCGAAACCCACGCAGGGAGCACGAAGACGCATGAGTTCGAATGCGCGCATCGGAATGGGCCTGCTCCTCCTGGCCCTGTGCGGCTGCCAGGCCACCTCGGTCCCGCCTGACCAGGAGAAGTTCTTCCGGAACGACATCGACAGAGAGTCCGGCTGGCACCACCTCGGCATGTACGCCAAGGACGTCGGCCTGGACCTGCTCGACATCGTGACCGTCGACGTGGGCCTCGGCAAGTCCGGCCCGTTCGGCCCCTACGTCGGCAACGCCGGGATCATGCCCTTCTGGCTGCCGATGTTCGCCAACGCCCACGCCACCAAGTACGCCGAGGCCGGCTTCGGCAGTTGGACCGGCTTCAAGGTCGGTTGGCTCGGCCGCGGCATGGGCGTGTGGCGCGAGGAGCGCACCGAGGGCGGTTTCACCGCCGGGCCGGTGGCAAACTACTCGGTCCACGCCGCGCGCGTGCCGGTCTTTGGCACACCCTGGCTGGCTGAGAAGGCCCTCGACGCGCACGGGTACAACATCGACCTCGACCAGAATGGACACTGGCTCGATGTCGGCGCTTCGCTGCACGTCATCGCTCTCGGCGCCGACGTCAACGTCAGCCCCTTCGAGTTCGTCGACTTCGTCTACGGCTTCTTCGGCAATTTCCCCAACCCGGCGTGGGTGACGAGCCGCCAGATGCCGTGGGACATCGGCGTCGACGTGGCGGACGATGACACGCGTGTCTCGCTCTACGACGATAAGATCGGCCGCTACCGCGCCAACGCCTACTCGGTGTGGCCGACCATCTGGCCCACGACGTTCGGCCATCACGAACAGGTCGAGGGCGCCGAGTGGGCGCAGCAGCCGAGCCACGGCCCGGAGACCGGGTCGATCGGCGGAGCGTTCGGCGGAACGCACGGCAAACCGCACCAGACGCGGCGCTAGAGCGCAGGAAACAGACGAAGGACTCGAGGCAGGAAATGAAGACGATCGTTTTCGGACTTGGCGCCCTCGCCCTCCTCACGACCACGGGCTGCATGCAGCAGTCCTACAAGTTCACCTCCTCCCCGGAGTTCGAGCAGTACTCGCGGGAGATCAACGAGTGGACCGGACCGGAGAAGTTCGGCATCTACCTCAAAGACCGCTTCCTGGACGGCTGCGACATCCTCCAGTTCGACCTCTCGGTCGGCGACGGCTTCCTGGTCAACGCGCACGCCACCAAGTGGCTGCAGGCCGGCGGCGGCTTCCTCAACCACGGCGCGCGCTGGGGCATGCTCAAGCGCTCCGCCGGCTTCTGGAGCGATGACCGCGTGGAAGGCGGCGTCGCGTGCGGCTTCAACCTCTACTGGGTCGACATCGCGCGCGTGCCGGTCTGGGGCACCTCCACGCTGTTCGAGCACGAGTTCGCCTACGAAGGACCGGACTACCTCAGCAACCACGACCGCCACTGGAGCGATCTCGGCGCCATGCTGCACTTCGCCTGGATCGGCGGCAACGTCAACGCTTCGCCCTACGAGGCGTTCGACTTCGTCCTCGGCTGGTTCGCGCTGCCGTCCATCTACGCGGGTCCAACCTCGCCTGAGATGGACCTCGGCGACGACGACACGCGCGCTCGCCTGCGCGAGAAGTACGACCTGCCGCACTACGAGTACACGCTCGAGCACTGGGGCCAGCACTAGCAGCCCGTGCCGCGCCGGGCCTCAGTCCTCGCCACGGCCGCCCTGGGCGCCGCGCTCCTTTCCTCGGGGTGCGGCGCCTTTGGTTCCCGCGTCGCCGCCGACGACCACTACCGCCGCGCGCTCGGCCTGGCCCAGCAAGGCAAGCTCGCTCCCGCCCTCGAGGCGATCGACCAGGCCCTCGCCGGCTCCCCGAGCGATGCTGGCGTGCTGCTCACGCGCGCCGACATCCTGCTCCTGACCGGACGCGTGGACGAGGCGCGCCGCGACCTCGAGCGGGCGCGCCGCCTGCAGCCTGACCAGCCCGCCGTGATCCTGGCGTGCGCCATGGAGCGTGCCTCGAGCGGCGACCTCGAAGACGGACTGGCGGTCCTCGAGGAGGCGCTCGCGCGCGACGTCGTCGGCGAGGAGATACGCTGGCTCGCCGGCGTCCTGCGCTTGCAGCTCGGCCGCCACGAGGCCGCCGAGGCCGGGTTCCTGGCCCTGCTGGAACGTGCCGAGGTCACCGGTTCGACCTTCCGCGTGGCCGCGCGCCTGGGGCTCGCACTCGCCCGTGCCCCAGCCTCGCTGGACGCGGGCGCCGAGGCCTTCGCCGCGGCCGCGCGCTGCGACACACTCGCGTGCCTGGCTGTCATGGAGGATCTGGCGCGGGAGGAGCTCGACCAGCCGCTGTGCCTGGCGGCCGCTCGCGCCGCCGAGCTGCAGCCGGAGGATCTGGCCGTGGGCCTGGCCTTCGCCGGCCTGCTGGAGATCGCGCGCCGCTGCGACGAGGCCGTGGCGGAGGTGGACCGGCTGCTCGCGCTCAGGCCGGAGCGCACCACGGAGGTGCGGCTCTGGCTGGTGGCCGCGGCCGCGGACGCCCGGCGCGTGAGCTTCGGCGGCGCGCGCGAGAAGATCCGCCACGCCCTCGACCTCGATCCCGCCTGCCTGGAGGGCATCATCCTGCTGCAGCGTGCCGTGATCGAGGGGAAGGGCGGCCCCGAGGACCTGGCCGACCTGCGGCGCCGCATCGCCGCGGCGCGCGAGACCGTGCGCGGCAGCGAGGAGCTGCGCTTCCTCGACCACCTCGAGCGCAGCCTCCCGTAACCGGGGCACCGGGTGAGAGCGTGAGCAGGAATCCATGCGTCGGACCGAGACCGAGCGAGGACAAGCCT
>DYIW01000358.1 GCA_020723465.1 Phycisphaera mikurensis | reverse complement strand
GATCTCGCAGTGGACGCGCGAAGCCTGGCGGTCCAGCAGGCAGATGTCGTTCGCTGCGGAACGTCCGATGGTGATCCGGGTCTTCTGAAACGACACCTCGCAGCGCGAGTCCGCCTCACAGACCTCGAAGCGCAGCACGTCGCTCATGGTGACATTCCGCACGGTGCATGGGTCCTGGCGCAGAGACTAGCGGGCGGATCGGCTCCAGTAACGTGTCATTTCGCACGCTCTCAACCGCTCCGCCGTGCGGGAAAGATCGCCCGCGGCGCCGCCGCGATACGCCTCAGCCCGAACTCGACCGGATACGCTCCAGCAGGCCGGTGGTCGAGCGGCCCTCCAGCAGCGGGGCCAGGAATACGGTCCCGCCGTGCGCCTCGACCCACTCCCGGCCGGCAATGCCCTTGCCCTGCCAGTCGTCTCCCTTGACCAGCACGTGCGGCGTGATTTCCCGGATCAGCTCCTCGGGAGTGTCCTCGGCGAAGGGAACCACGAAGTCGACCGCCTCGAGCGCCGCGAGCATGGCCGCGCGGTCCTGCAGCTCGACGAGGGGACGACCTGGCCCCTTCAAGCGCCGCACGGACGCGTCGTCGTTCACTCCGACCACGAGCACGTCCCCCTGCGTCCTGGCCTGTCCCAGGTAGCGCGCGTGCCCGGCGTGCAGCAGGTCGAAGCAGCCGTTGGTAAAGACGATGCGCAGGCCCTTGTCGCGCAGGTCCCTGGCCAGGGCGCGCGCGTCCTCGCGGCGCAGGAGCTTGTGGCTCACCTCGTTGCTCTCGTCGCGCAGCGCCCGGTACAGGTCGGAGAGCGGGATCGCCACCGCGCCGAGGCGGCCGACCACGAGCCCGGCAGCGGCGTTGGCGATGCGCACCGCGTCCGGCAGCGCCACTCCGGCCGCGAGGTAGCGCGCCAGAAGCGCGATCACGGTGTCGCCCGCGCCGGTGACGTCGAACACAAGGCGCGCCTCGGAGTGCACCTGGAAGGCGTTCCCGCCGCGCTCGGCGCAGTAGATTCCCTCCGCGCCGAGCGTGATCAAGACCACCTCGGCGTCCACCACCTCCAGGAGGCGCGCGGCGGCCCGCTGCAGCGCCGCGGCACTGTCGATGCGCAGGCCGGTAGCCGCCTCCGCCTCGGCGCGGTTCGGCGTGATGGCGTAGGCTCCCCGATACCTGGCGTAGTCGATGCCCTTGGGATCGACCAGCACCCTCGGCCCGGCGCGCAGCACGGCGGCCAGCACCGCGGGCGTGACCGTGCCCTTGGCGTAGTCCGAAACCACGATCACGTCGCAGCCGGACGCGGCCTCCTCGATGGCCGCCACCAGGCGCGCCTCCACCGGCCCGCTGAGCGGCGCGCGGTCCTCGCGATCGAAGCGCAGCACCTGCTGGCTGCGCGCGATCAGGCGCACCTTCTCCACCGTCGGCCGCGCTTCGTCCAGTACCACGCCGCGCACGTCGGCGCGCGCCTGCACCAGGGCGGCCAGAAGCTGCTCGCCGTTCGCGTCCCGTCCCACCACGCCGCCGATCCAGACGGCCGCCTCGGCGGCCAGCAGGTTGGACACGACGTTGCCCGCGCCGCCGAGCCGCGTCTCCTCGCGCGACACGTCCAGAACCGGTATGGGGGCCTCCGGAGAGATGCGCTCCGCCTCCCCGCTCAAGTAGCGGTCGAGGATGAGGTCGCCGACCACGCCGACCGTGACCGGACGCGCCGCGTGGGCGATGGAAATCAGCCCGCCTGTCATTCCGACTCCCTGATGCCCAGCCGATCCAACACCGCCAGCCTGAGCAGCGGCACCAGCAGCTCGTGCTGGCCGATCAATTCTAGCGCGCGGCCGCCGGGCCGCTGGAGCACGTTCATGCGCGGCCGGTAGTGGCCAATCTGGTCGAGGTTGGCGGTGGTGAAGTCCTTGACCCGCCGGCCGACGTTGCGCGCCAGGTTGAGCGCCTTGAGGAACGTCTCGGGCAGGATGACCGCCGAGCCGACGTTCAGGTAGACGCCGCCCTCGAGCTCGCCGAGCACCGCCGCGAACAGGCGGAAGTCGATCATGGTGGCGGCGCCGATCGCCGCGCCGTCGGCGCTCGGATGCATGTGCACGATGTCGCTGCCGACGGCCACGTGCGCCGTGGCCGGCAGCCCGAGGCGAGCGCAGGCCGCCAGGATCGAAAGCTGGAGGAAGGGCGCGCCGCTCCGCAGGATGCGCTGGCCCAGCGCCCTGCCCAGCCCGATGCCGCACGCGGCCGCGTCCGTGGCCGCGCCGTTCACCTCGCGCGCGGTCTCGTCGGCCATGCCGAACGAACCGTCCTCGAGCCCGGCGCCCACGTCCTCCGACGAGCGCCCCACGCGCGCCACCTCGAAGTCGTGGATGAGGCCCGCGCCGTTCATGGCCACGGCCGTGACCACGCCGCGTTCGAGGAGGTCGATGACCAGCGGCGCGAGGCCGACCTTGATGACGTGCGCTCCCATGCCGAGGATCACCGGCGCGCCGCGGCCCCGCGCCGCGACGACGGCCTCGACCAGCTCGCGGAAGGCGCGACCGGCGTGAATCCGCGGGATGGAGGCGAGCAGGCGGGCAAAGCCCGGGCCCGGCAGCACGGGCGCGGCAAAGTCGCCGGCCGCCACCAGGCTCGGCCGGCTCTCCAGGGGAACGGTGCGGACCTGGCCAAGATCGATCGGCTCGGGCGGACGGCGCTCGTTCACGTGCTGGCCTCCTGTTGCTGCTGTCTCCCGCGCCGCTGGCCGCGCTTCTGCCGCCAGCGCCGGTGCAGCCAGTTCCACTGGTCCGGATGCGCTTTCACCTGCCGCGCGATCATGTCGCTCACCGCCTGCGTCAGACGGCGCACCTCCTGCTCGCGCGGCGCGGACTGGTCAGGCCAGAGGGGCGGCTCGAACTCCAGGCGGAAGCGCGGCGTCCGGTCGACGCGGATCCCGAAGCCGCCGAGGAGGGGCAGCCCGAAGCGCGCCGCCAGCTCGGCCGCGGCGCGAAACGTCGAAGCCGGCCGGCCGAGGAAATCCACTTCGATGCCCCTCCGGCCCGCGTGCTGGTCGAGCAGCATGGCCACGGAATCTCCTTGCTTGAGGGCGCGCGCGATGCGCGGCAGGCCCCCATCCTTCGGAATCACCGAGCGCACGTAGCGCCCGCGCTCGCGCGCGAGAAACTGCTCGAGCAGGGGATTGTCGAGCGTCCGCCCCACGCTGTGCAGCTTCAAGCCGAGCGGCTCTCCGGCCGCGGCGATCACCTCCCAGTTGCCGAGGTGGGCACTGAACACCACGATCCCGCGCCCGGGCCGTTGCGCCTCGAGCACGTGCTCGCGCCCGGCGATCTCGATCACCTGGTCGAGCCCGACTCTGCCGATGAGGCGCGGCAGGAGCACGAACTCGGCGCCCACTCTCACGAAATGGCGGAAGACCCGACGCACCATTTGTTTGTGAACGCGATCCCCAGGAGATCCGCCGAACACCTGCGCGAGATTCCCTAGCGCGACGCGCCGATGTCCGCGGTCGAGCACGTAGGCCAGGTCGGCGAGCAGGTCGCTCATGGCGAAGCTGGCACGCACGGGCAGATGCCGCGCCGTGAAGAGCAGCCCTCGGGCCGCGGCATACTCCGCCAGAATCCGGATTCGCGATTTCGTGCGCGTCATCTCAGTCCGTTCGACCCGCCCTGCCCCGGCGAGCGATCAGTTGAAACGTTGCAGGATTTTGCGCAAAAAAAAAGCCATCGTTCTTGTGGGAGTTGCGCGGCCAGCCTACATTCTGGGTGTTTCCTTGCTCGACAACGCGAGGTGGGAGCGAAACTCTTCACAAGCGACAACAGCGACAACACTGAGTCAGAGGGTTGCCTGCTACGGTGTAAAACTCTTCTCCCCTTCTTCCCCTTTTCCCGGAGTTCCCCTCTGGCTCTTTTATCCGAGAAGCCGCCGGCGGCCTGAAGGCAACCGGCGGCTTCTCTTTTCTTGCGCGCGCGGCGCGAGCGTCAGGACCGCGGTACGGGTTGCGGCAGACGGTTTCCGGTCTCCCCCTCCCCGCTTCCGGCTTTCTGCTTCCAGCTTCCTGCTTCGGGCTGCGCGCTTCGCGCCCGCGGCGCCGCGAGCGCGGATCACGCCACCCGTTCCTCGTAGTCCTCGAGGCGAATCCCGATCCGCTTCGAGACCCCGCTCTCCTCCATGGTCACGCCGAAGATGACGTCGGCGTAGCTCATGGTGCGCTTCGAGTGCGTGACGATCACGAACTGCGACGAGCCGATGAAGTCGCCGAGCAGCGCGCAGAAGCGCTCGACGTTGGCCTCGTCGAGTGCCGCGTCCACCTCGTCCAGGATCGCCACGGGCGCGGGCTTGGCCTTGAAGAGCGCGAACAGCAGCGCGACCGCGGTCATGGTGCGCTCGCCGCCCGAGAGCAGCGTGATCGAGCGCGGGTCCTTGCCCGGCGGGCCGGCGATGATCTCGATGCCCGCTTCGAGCACGTCCTGGCCTTCCTGCAGGAAGACGTCCGCCTTGCCGCCGTGGAAGAGACGGCGGAAGAGCGTGCGGAAGTGGCCGCGCACCGCCTCGAAGGTCTCCTCGAAGCGGGCGCGTGAGACCTTGTCGAGTTCCGCGATGGTGGACTCGAGCGACTTGCGCGAAGCGTCCAGGTCGGCCTTCTCGCGCGCCAGGAAGGCGACGCGTTCTTCCTCCTTCTCCAGCTCGGCGATGGCGTCGAGGTTGACGTTGCCGATGTGCGAGATGCGCTCGCGCACTTCCGCCAGCTCGCGGCCGAGTTCCTCCGCCGGCGGCGCCTGCGCGGGGTCGAAGCTCGCCAGGCCCTGGTCGAGATCGAGGGAGACCTCCTCGCGCGCCCGCTCGCGCAGGGCGCTCCGTCCCAGCTCCAGTTCACGTTCCGCCAGCTCGAGCTGATGGAGCTGGCCGCGCGCCGCCTCGCGCTCGCCGCCGGCCCGCGCCGCCGCGGAGCGCGCCTGCTGCGCCGCCTCCACGCCCGCCTCCTCGCGCCGCGCCAGCTCGGCCAGGCGTTCGCACGCCGCGGCCTCGTCCGCCAGCAGACGCTCGATGTCCCGGTCCAGCTCGCGCGCCGCGGCGCGCGCCTCGTCCACACGGCGGAGCAGCTCCCGGCGCTCGTCCTGCAAGCGGCGGCCGGAGGCGGCCTGTTCCTCCAGGGCGCGCCCGAGCGCGGCCGCCTCGCTC
>DYIW01000357.1 GCA_020723465.1 Phycisphaera mikurensis | reverse complement strand
TCCGGGCGGCGACATCCACTTCCCTCTTGGGTTGCGGGCGAAGCCCGCGCTAGGAGCCTGAGCAGGTATCTACCGGTAGCCGCGCCGGGTCGAGGAGCGAGCAGGGCAAGGCGCGAGGAGGAGTCGTGTCAACGGAGAGACACGCCGACGACGAGCAACGCAGCCATGCGAAGCTACTCGGCCCGGCCCTTCGGGTTGCGGCGGCGGGGGATTCCTGCTCAGGCTCTGAGAGCCCATCAGTCCTTCTTCTTCAAGGAGAAGGTGCCCTCGACCTCGCCGTCCCCGCCGTCCAGCGTCCCGGTCATGGTGTCGCCCTGGACCTCGGCCTCGAAGTCGAAGGTGTACTCCACGCCGGTGAGCGGGCAGGTGTAGGTCAGCTCGCCGCTGATCACGGCCGCGCCCGGGGCGCTCCCGGACTGGACCTCGCCCTCCATGTCCATCTCGCGCGTGATCTCGCCGAGCTTGGTGCAGAGCTGAGGCACGACCGCGGACATGTCCTCCAGGCTGGCGTCGCCCGAGACCTCCTTGCCGGAGCCGTCGACGGACATCTCCATGTCCCCTTTGTCCGTGAAGCCGCCGCAGCCGAAGAAATCGTGGTACTCGAGCTCGTACGAGCCCTCCCAGTCGCCGGCGACCGGCGGCACGGAGAGCGCGGACGCGACCTTCCGCACGGCGGAGGAGACCTTGTGCGCCGAGTCCTCGCACGCCAGGTAGCTCTGCTCCAGTGAGTGCACCACTCCACGGTTGACGAACTTGCACTTCGCGAGCGCGTTCTTCATGTTGCCGGCGGGCGCGCCCGGCACGGCGAGGACCGCGTCGCGCTCGAGACACTTGCGCCGCAGGCGGGCGACCTGCTGCTTCACGTCCGTGTACGTGGTGGGGCTGGCGAGCGCCACCACGCCGACCTGCGACAGCACCGCCGGCGCCACCAGGTCGAGCTGCAGGAGCGCCTGCTCCGCCAGGTAGTTGCCGTGCGCGCAGGGCACCAGGATGACCTTGCGGCCCTGGACGGTCGCGCCCTCGATCTCCTGCGCGAGAAGATCGACCTGAGCCGCCGCGATCGGCGCGGCCAGCAGGTCCCCGCTGATGGTCTCGACGATCTCGTGCGCGCTCGAGGGCGGCGCGTACGGCAAGGCGGCGAGCGCACAGGCGTCGAGGAACGTCCGCCAGGACGGCGCTGCGTGCGGCGAAACGCAGTCCGCGCCGAGGCGGAGCAGGTCCGCCGGGAGCGCCCGGTCGAGGTAGACCCCGAGTGGAAGGTGACCGCGCGCGATCCTCTCCTCGGCCGGCCGGCCCGCCACCGCGCTCCGGTTGTAGAACACCTCGAACTTGTAGGCGCCGGCCGCCTCGGGCTGGGTCGCGCTGATGCGCTGCATGAGGTTGCCCAGGGCGAAGCAGGCGTTCTCGGGCGGGGTGTCGAGCCCGTTGACGAGGATCACCAGGAAATCGACCTGCGCCTCGCTCCCGCCGAGGGGGAACTCGATGAAGTCCGGTGCATTCACGGCGGCGAGCGCGTCCGCCTGGATGTCCGCGGCGCTGCTCAGCGTGGAGAGGGCGGTGGCCAGGAGGTCCTGGTGGGTGCGCGCCGGGTCGGCCGCTCCCTCGTAGGCGGCCGCGACCTCCTGGGCCAGGACCCCGTACTCGGCGGCCGGATCGGCGGGGTCCGCCAGGACGGTCTCGAGCGCGGCCGCGACCGCGCCGATGATCTGCGGCGCCTCCTGGCAGAGAGCGCCGGCGCCTGCCACCGTCAGCCCGCCGCAGAGCGTCGTCTGCCCGGACTTGCTGCGCACGGTCACGTTGTGCGGTCCGGAGCCCACACCAGCGGAGAACGTGAACACGATGCGCTCCGGCAGCCATTCCTGGATGAAGGCATCGGCGCAGCCGAGCGAGACCTTGCCCGGCGTGGCGCCGAAGTACGTCCCGTCGAGCGTCACCGGCTCGCCGGGCGCGGCTTCGCTCGGCTCGATCCCGTTCACCGCGGGCGCGCGGATGGCGAAGGCCTCCGGCGCGAGGATCTCCGCGCCTCCTTCCGGCTGGATGACCACGTCATACAGACCCTCGAGGCCCTTCTTCACCTCTGCCACGATGCGCGCGTCCTCCCAGGAGACGAGGACGAGCTTCGCCTTCTTCGTCACGTGTTCCGACAGCAGAAAAACCTGCGGCTCGGCCGAGCCGAAGCCGCTGCCGTCGATCGTGATCAGCGTGCCGGCCGTCCCCTCGGCGGGCGAGACCTGAGTCACCTCGCCCGCGGCCGCGGGCCAGGAGGCCGCTGCCAGGAGGCCGAGGACGGCCAGGGGGAAGGGCAGGGCGCGGCCGCGAGGCCGCCGTGCGTCTGGGTTCGATGCCGTGCTGGCCACTGGAGGATCTCCCGGCTCGTGGCGGGCGGAAGCGCTGGATCGGCCCGGCCGCGCGGGACATGCCCGGCCAGGCCCGGAGCGCGCGGAGGACGCTGCTGTCCGCGCGGGGACAGCAGGTTCCTCTTCGACTTTCGACCGGGCCTGCTTGAGAACGCGCCGGAAGACCCGCGCAAGAAAGGCGGAACCCGGCGCCCGCGGGCCCGGGAGGCCTGCTCACGCTTGGCCCGGCGGCCGCCGGCCGCTAGGATGCGCCGCCTTCGCTCCCGACACGCGTCTTGCGCCGCCGGCGCGGCCTTGGCCCGGAGCGAACAGATCCGGCACCGGTGACGGTCCAGGCAGGAGGCCACCCTCCATGAGCAGGTTCCTCAAGTCCCCGTGGCTCGAAGTGAACATCATGCTCGCGGTCTTGATCGTCTGCTATGCCGGCCTGGCGCTCATCGGTTTCGCGGGCGAGACCCCGGAAGGCGGCATGTCCGGCGCGGCCATCTGGGGCTGGCTCTTCGGCTTCTTCTTCATCAGCTTCGTCATCGCCCTGCTCGCCGTGCTCGCGGGCATCGGCGGCGGCGTGCTGTTCACGCCCTTCATGCTCGCCTTCACCCACGTGGACAGCTTGATCGTGCGCGCCACCGGCCTCATCGTCGCCATGTTCAGCGGGCTGGTCTCGACCGGGCCGTTCATGCGGCTGGGACTCGCCAACCTCAGGATGTGCATCTACGGCGCCGCGGCCTACGGCGTGGGCGCCTTCGTGGGGGCGCAGGGCGCCATCCTCGTGGCCAAGCACCTGGGCGAGGCGGGCGAAGGCGTGGTGCGCTTCGCCCTGGGCGTGATCCTCCTCGGGCTGGCCATGTACTTCATCGTCGGCGGCAAGAAGATCGAGTGGCCCGAGGTCAAGAAGGTCGACCGCTTCACGCGCTGGCTGCAGCTTTCCCAGCCCTACTACGAGTACTCGCTCGGCAAGGTGATCGACTACCCGCTCACGCGGGCCGGGTTCCTGCCCATGGCCATCGGCGTCATCGGGCTGATCTCCGGGTTCTTCGGCCTGGGCGCGGGCTGGGCGATCGTCCCGGCGCAGAACCTGATCATGGCCGTGCCGCTCAAAGTGGCGGCCGCCAACAGCGGCGTGCTGCTCGGCATGGGCGACTGCGTGGCCGTCTGGCCTTACCTGCTGCACGGCGCCATCATCCCGCTGTTCGCCGCGCCCTGGCTGGTGGGCCAGGTGATCGGCGGGCTGCTCGGTGCGCTCATCCTCATCCGCATCCGCGCGGGCTTCGTGCGCTTCCTCATCGTCGGCTTCATGTTCCTGGCGTGCTTCGGCCTGCTCACCAAGGGGCTCTACCTGCTCGGGGTCCTGCCTCCCGTTCCCCTGTGGATGACGGGCGTGGTCATGCTGGTCATTTTTATCGTCACCGTGCGGGCCATCCTGCGCCACGCCCGCGGACGCTAGCGAGGGACACAATGAACGGCGGCCAGCTTCCCTCCGTCCCCAAGGTCCAGATCCTCTTCGGCGAGATCGTCTACTGGGTCACGATCGGGGCGGCCATCATCTGCTCGATCGGGCCCCTCGTGGCCATGCTCGACCCGGGCGACAACGTGGTCAATCCGTACTTCCTCTTCGCCTCGATCTTCGCCGGCAAGACCGCGCCAGAGGTGTGGGCGCAGGCGGCTGGCGGCTTTCCCGGCGGCCACTTCTACTTCAACCATCTCACTACCGGGGACGGATTCACCCAGTTCGGGCTGGCGCTCGGCTGCAGCGTGGCGCTCTGGGGCCTGGTCGCGGTCTCCTTTGTCTACCTGTTGAAGGAACGCAGCGTGCTGTACGGTGTGCTCTCCCTTTGGGTGGCGGCGCTCGTGCTCCTGTCGGCTATAGGGATCGTCGAGATGCACTGACCTCAGCGCGCCTGCGAGGAGCAAGAACATGACCATCATCACCATTTCGCGCGGATCGCACAGCCGCGGCAAAGAGATCGCGGAGAGGGTCGCCAAGGAGCTGGGCTACCGCTGCCTGTCGCGCGAGATCCTGCTGGAGGCGTCGCAGGAGTTCAACGTGCCGGAGCTGCGCCTCGAGCGCGCCCTGCACGACGCGCCGTCCTTCCTCGACCGGTTCACGCACCGCCGGGAACGCTACGTCGCCTTCATCCGCCAGGCCTTCCTCGAGCAGGTTCTTGCGGACGACGTGGTCTACCACGGCCTCGCCGGGCAGTTCTTCGTGCAGCGCGTGAGCCACGTGCTGAAGGTGCGCATCGTCGCGGACCTCAAGGACCGCGTGCGCCTGGTAATGGAGCGCGACGGGCTGACCGAGGCGAGCGCGGCGGAGTTCCTCGACAAGCTCGACGAACAGCGCCGCCGCTGGGGCCAGGCGCTCTACGGCATCAACACGGACGACCCGCGCCTCTACGACATGGTGCTGCACGTGCAGAAGATCGGCACGGACGACGCCGCGCGCCTGATCCGCGACACAGCCACGCTGCCCCACTTCCGCGCCACGCCCGCGTCGCACCAGGCCCTGGCGGACCTCCTGCTCGCGGCGCGCGTCAAGGCCGCCATAGTCGAGAAGTGGCCCGGCGCCGAGGTCGAGGCCAAGGAGGGCAGCGCGATCGTGACCGTGGAGGCGGCGTTGGCGCAGGAGGTCCGGGCGAACGACGAGATCCGCAAGCTGGCCGGGACGCTACCCGAGCTCAAGGACCTTCGCGTGCACGTCGTGCCGTTCACCTTGAGCGGACCGTAAAGGGGTCGCGGCGGTTTCCCCCGGGAGCCGGAGAGGAAGACAGTCCGTGGAGCGTCGCGGCCGTTTCCCCGGCCTCCGGGAGCCGCAG
>DYIW01000356.1:3930-5174 GCA_020723465.1 Phycisphaera mikurensis | reverse complement strand
TTCCGAAGAAGAACCTGCCCGCTTATCGCCGCCTCGCGAAGCTCGCGAGCGCGAGGTGACGAAGCGTCAAGCGAGTCATGTTCGTTCTCCCTCAGCCGGCGTGGGATCGCCGTGGCCACCCGCGCCGAAGGCGGTGAAGAGCACCGGCAGGACGAGCAGGGTGAGGATGGTCGACGAGAGCACGCCCCCGATGACCACCGTCGCCAGCGGGCGCTGCACCTCGGCGCCCGGGCCGGTCGCCAGGGCCATGGGCAAGAAGCCGAGGGAGGCGACCGAGGCGGTCATGAGCACGGGCCGCAGGCGCGAGCGCGCCGCCTCCCGCACCGCTTCCGCGAGCTCCACGCCGCGATCGAGGAGCTGGCGGATCCGCGACACCAGGACCAGGCCGTTCAGCACGGCGACGCCGAAGAGGGCGACGAAGCCGACCGCCGCCGACACCGAGAACGGCAGGCCCCGGACGAGCAGGGCGACCACGCCTCCGACGAGGGCGAAGGGGACCCCGCTGAAGATCCGCACGCTGTCCATGACCTGCCGGCTCGAGACGTAGAGGAGGAAGAAGACCAGCGCCAGCGCGAGCGGGACCACGATCGCGAGGCGGGTCCGCGCCCGCGCGAGGTGCTCGAACTGGCCGCCGAAGCGCACGTAGTAGCCGGGGGGGAGCTTGACCTTCTCGTCGATCGCCTGGCGCGCGATCTCGACGAAACGCCCCAGGTCGGCTCCGCGCACGTTCGCCTGCACCACGATCCTGCGCTTGCCCCACTCGCGCTGGATGGTCGTCGGCCCCGAGACCTCCTTGATGTTCGTCAGCCGGCCGAGGGGGATCCGTTCGCCGGCCGGACCCGCGACCAGCACCGCGCGCACGGCCGCCGCATCCCGGTACTCCTCGGAGAGGCGCACGCCGAGATCGAAGCGGCGCTGTCCCTCCCGGATCTCGCCGGCCTTGCGCACCCCCATGGCCTCGACGACGTCGAGGACGCTCCGCGCCGGGATGCCGTGGCGGGCGATCGCGTCCTGATCGACGGTCACCTCCAGGACCGGCTGCCCGGTGACCTGCTCGATGGTGACGTCGGCGGCGCCCGGCAGCTTGCGCACGACCGCCTCGATCTCCTTGGCCTTGGCCTTGAGCACGTCGAGATCATCGCCGAAGAGCTTGATCCCCACATCGCTACGCACGCCGGCTACCATCTCGTTCACCCGCATCTCGATGGGCTGGGTGAAGCTCAGGCGCATCCCCGGGATCCCCT
>DYIW01000356.1:384-3920 GCA_020723465.1 Phycisphaera mikurensis | reverse complement strand
GCTCCTCCTGGAGCTCTCGCACCAGCTCCGCCTGGGTGCGAGCCCGCCGCCACTCTGCCCGTGGCTTGAGGGCGAGGAACAGATCCGAGAGCTCGACGCCCATGGGATCGGTCGCGACCTCCGGCGTCCCGGTGCGGGTCCAGGCTCGCGCCACCTCGTTCGGGAATTTCTTCAGGACGACTTGTTCGAGCTTCGCGCCAATACGCACCGACTCGGTGAGCGAGATGTCGGCGAGGCGGACCGTGTTGATGACGATGGTCCCCTCGGAGAGGCGCGGGACGAACTCGCTGCCCAGGCGCGAGGCCAGAAGCCCCGTCGCAACGAGGAGCACGAGCGCCGCGGCGATCACCGTCTTCGGGCGGCCGAGCATCCGCTCGAGCACCGGGCTGTAGACGCGCTTGAGCCAGCTCACCAGCCGCGGCTCGGCGTGGCCGCCCTTGCGCAGCGCGAAGGAGGCGAGCGCCGGCGCAAGCGTCATCGACAGGATGACGGACCCGAGGAGGGCGAAGACGACGGTCAGGGCCATGGGCCGGAAGAGCTTCCCCTCCACGCCCTCGAGCGTCAGGATCGGCAGGTAGACGAGCGCGATGATGAGCTCGCCGAAGAGGGTGGGCTTGCGCACCTCGACGGCCGCGTCGCGCACCACCTCGAGGACGCTCCTCTGTCCGGACTCGAGCCCCAGCCGGCGCTCGGCGTTCTCCACGAGGATGACCGAGCTGTCGACGATCAGGCCGAAGTCGATGGCGCCGAGCGACATCAGGGTGCCCGCGATGCCGAAGCGGATCATCGCGTTGAAGGCGAAGAGCATGGAGAGCGGGATCGCGGCCGCCACGATCAGCCCCGCGCGCAGGTTGCCAAGGAAGATGAAGAGGAGCGCGCTGGCGAGCAGGGCGCCCTCGAGGAGGCTGTTGCGGACGGTGCGCAGGACCAGGTCGACGAGCTCGGTGCGCTGGTAGACCGGCGCCACCTCGACCCCGGTGGGCAGCGTCTTTCCGACCTCGCGCAGCCGCTTGGCGAGCGCCGTGGTCACCGCGTGGCTGTTCTCGCCAATCAGCATGAAGCCGAGGCCGAGCACCGTCTCGCCCTGCGCATCGGCGGTGACGGCCGCGCGCCGGATCTCGTGGCCCACCTCCACCCTGGCCACATCGCGGACGCGCACCGGTACGCCCTCGTGCGCGGCGAGGACCACCCCCGCGATCGCCTCTCGAGTGCCAAGCGCCCCGATGCCGAGCACCAGGCTCGCGGCGCCGCCGCGCTCGAGGACACCACCGCCGACGTTGGCGTTGTTGCGCTCGAGCGCCTGGTAGACGTCGCCGAGCGAGAGCCCATACTTCTGCAGTCGCCTGGGATCGACGACGACGTGCCACTGGCGCTCGTTCCCGCCCCAGGCGTTGACCTCCGCGACCCCGGGAACGGTGCGGAGCTGCGGCGCGATCACCCAGTCGTGCAGCGTGCGCAGCTCCTCCAGGCTCTTGCCCTTGCCCTTGACGAGGTAATGGAAGACCTCGCCGAGCCCGGTGGCCACCGGGCCGAGCGCCGGCTTCTCCACCCAGTCCGGGAGGTCCACCCGGTTCATGCGCTCCGCCACCTGCTGCCGGGCGAACCAGAGGTCGGTCCCGTCGAGGAAGCGGATCGTGATCTGCGACAGGCCGAACTTGGAGATGGAGCGGATCTCCTCGACTCTCGGCAGGCCGCCGAGGGCCTGCTCGAGCGGCGTCGTGATCTGCCGCTCCACCTCCAGTGGCGCCAGCGCCGGCGCCACGGTGTTGATCTGGACCTGGGTCGGGGTCGTGTCGGGGAAGGCGTCGATCGGCAGGTCGCGGAACGCGAGCAGGCCGGCCGTGATGATGACAAGCCAGCCAACCAGAATGGCCCAGCGATGCCTCAGCGCCCAGTCGATGATCTTGGTGAGCAAGGGCGTTCCTCCGGTCAATCGTCGACGCAGCCTGCGCCCATCGCGTCCTTCATGATCTCGGTCTTGAGCAGAAACGCCCCGGTGGTCACGACCTCGGCCCCGGCGGAGAGACCCGCGAGCACCTCCACCTCGGTGCCAGCCTGAGCTCCAAGCTGAACCGCGACGGGCTTGAACTCCGAGGCCGTAGTCTTGACGAAGACGAGGGTTCGACCCTCGGCGCGCTGGATGGCATCACGCGGCACGAGCAGCGCCTTGCGGGTCGCCGTGACCTCGATCCGGGCGCGGACGAAGAGGCCGGCGCGGAGCGAGCGGTCCTGGTTCGGCAGGTCGACGCGAGCGCGCACCGTGCGGGTACTTGCATCGACCGAGGCGCCGATGCGATCGATCGTCCCCTCGCGGATCGCCCCACCGAGGCCCTCGAGCCGCAAGGTCACTCTCTGTCCGCGGCGCACGGAGGAGGAGGCGTCCTCCGGTACGTCGAGGATCGCCCACATGCTCGAGAGGTCCGCCACGGCGACGAGCGGCACGTCGGCCGAGACGCTCTTGCCGGTGACCGCCTCGCGGCCGACCACCGTGCCCGCGAAGGGCGAGGTGAGGGCGTAGCGGCCTCCGGCGCCGGAGGTCCCCGCCCCGGCGGCGCCCAGCGCCGCCCGGGCCGCGTCGAGCTCGGCCCGCGCCGCGGCGACCTCGGTGCGGGCGGCCTCGACGCTCTTCTTGGAGCTGATGCCGCTCTCGAGCAGCGCCTGCTCGCGCGACAGCGTGGCCCGCGCGGCGTCGAGGCGTGCGCGGGCGGCAGCCAGCTTCGACTGCTGCTCGCCCACGCCGCTCGAGGCGAGCACGACCAGGGCCTGGCCTCGCTTCACCTCGTCGCCGATGTCGACCTTCACCTCGAGGACCAGCGCCTCGCCACGCGACGAGAGTCTCGCGTAGCGGTTCTGGTTGAACTGGATCTGCCCGACGACATCGATCCCCGTGGCGAGGGCCCGGGGCGTGGCGTGGGTCGTCTCGATGCCGGCGAGCCGCGCCTTCTCCGGGGACGAGAGCTTCACCACGGTGCCCGGCTTCGGGTAGACGGGCAGCTCGTGGCCGGCGGCCTTGACGCGCTCCGGGTGGCAGAGCGGGCACACCGATTCGGGGAACCCGTGCTCCCTGCAGAAGTCTCCTGCCTCGATGAACTTGGCGATGAGCTCGGGCCTGCACTTGGTGCACTTCGCCTCGGGCACGCCGTGCTCTTTGCACCACGGCTCGCCCGGCGCGGCCTTGGCCGTCTTGGAGAAGGTGAGGCCTGGATTGCACTTCTTGCACTGCGACTCCGGCAGTCCGTGCTCGCTGCACCAGTCGCCCTTCTCCTTGAAGACCGCGACGAGCTCGGGGTTGCAGCGGGTGCAGAGGTCGGCCGGCACGCCGTGCTGGCAGAGCTGGGGTCGGTCCGCGGCCGCTCCCGAGCCACCCCGCTTCTCTGCCGCTCCCGTCGCGCCCTCTGGTGTCGACGCGGCGCGCCCCTTGTCACCCTTGCAGGCCTGCACGAGAGGCAAGAGCGCCACGGCTGCCAGGATCAGAAACACGATCGAGGAGCGCTTCATTTGATCCCTTCCTTGGCGAGCTCGGGCTTGCAGAGCAC
>DYIW01000356.1:0-374 GCA_020723465.1 Phycisphaera mikurensis | reverse complement strand
TCCTCGCACCAGTCGCCCTTGGCCTTGAACACCGCCTCGAGCTTCGGGTTGCATCGGGCACAGAGGACCTTCTTGACCCCGTGCTCGCACTTGTCCGAGGCGGCCTGCGCCCCGGTGGGGGCCGTCTCGCTACGCGTGCACGAGGCGGCGGCGCCCGCGAGCGTGAGCAGAAGCATGAACACGGATAGAGTCCGCATATGACCTCCATCGCGACGGAGCACCGTCGCGAGCAAACAAAGAAGAGCTACCTGCCACCTGACAAACGAGAGCCCGCCGACGCGGACGCGTGCCTGTCCCGCGGGAAGACACACTACTCCCGAGATCGACGGGCCTAGGCCCTGGGGGGATGGAACACGCCTGGGGTCTTTCCCTTA
>DYIW01000013.1:31171-38100 GCA_020723465.1 Phycisphaera mikurensis | reverse complement strand
GCACGACCTACCGTGTTCCTTGATAATCCTTTGGAACTATGACTCACACCACTAGTCAAGCTCCAGTCATACTCGAGCCGGATCTCCTCCCCGGGCTCACCGTCGCACACCAGGCGAAAACGACCGGACGCGTCCGTCTGCACTGGGGACTTCACCTTCTGCCCGAGCAGACCGGCCAGGATCAGGACGCCGGGAACCGGATCGCCATCGGGTCTGCGGACCACTCCGGCGACGGAGATCTTGTCGACTTCTTCGACGAAGCAGTCCCACCGGGTCGTCTTCCCGGCTTCCACGACGAGGGACGCGGTCTGGAGCGGTGTCGTTTCTGGTCCAACCTCCACGCGGATCACGCCGGGCTCGACGAACCCGATCCGATAGTATCCCGGTTCCTCAAGCCTGATGACTGCGCTCATCGTCGGGCCGGTCCAGCGGATGGCGAGGCCGTATGTCGCTCCGTGGACAATCCCCTCGAGCACGCCGCCGGCACGGAGGCAAAGCTCGATTTCGCATGCCTCTCCCGGCCGCGAGAAGGTGATCGGTGCGCTCAGGACCCGCCGATCGCCGGTCGGGGTGGAGACCTCCACCTGTATCGGGCGGGAGTACGGTTTCAAGCCGGCGATGTGAAACCGTCCACGCCGGTCCGTTCGAGGCGTCCGGTCCCCTGGACCGAAGTGAATGCGCATCCCCGTCCAGTCCGTCCGGGGGAATGATTCTCGAATCGGATCGTCTCCGTCCCCGTTCGCTTCCGAGACCCAGACCAATGCTCCTTCCACCGGCTGGCCGGTCTCGTCCCGCACGATTCCGTCGAGCGAACAGGCCCGGAACATCGGAAAGACGAAGACCTTGCCCTCGTCGAGGGCCTCGCGCTGCGGCATCCGCTGCGTCATGCAGTATCCTGGGATGCGCAGCTCGAAGAAGCAGACTTCCGCGACGAGACCATGCGCCTCGAACCGGCCGTTCTCGTCCGTCTTCGTCGTCGGCCCCCAGTTCACCTCCACGCCCGGGACCGGGGCTCCCGTCTCGGCGTCGATCGCCACGCCGATCAGAGAGGCGCCTCGCGGGACGAGCAGATCGAACCGGGTGTCGCCTTCCGGCTCGAGCCGTACTTTCGAATGAAAGGGCGAGTACCCGTCGCGGAGCAGGCAGATCACGAACTCCTCTCCCCGCGCGGCGCGTTCGAATCGATAGCTGCCATCCGCGGCGGTGGAGGTTTCAAGCGGTCCTCCTTGCGGAAGCAGTCCGCCGTCTCCAAACGTCAGGCGCGCGGAAGCAATCGGCGCCCGCGACTCGTATTCCAGGACCCTCCCGAACAGGGTCCCAGCGGCTCGCAGCGTCACCACCGGGTCGGCATCGGGTAGGACGCCCGCCACCGCCGGCGCGTACCCCTCCTTGTCGGCCAGCACCCAGATTCCGCGTTCCAGCGGCGCCGGCAGCACGGCCTCGCCGTCACCATCGGACGTCACCGATACAGCGGTGATCTGGAGGTCGATTCCCTGGTCCGGGTCGAGAAGCGTCACCGTCGCTCCGGGGACCGGGCCGCCGTCCGTGTCGACGACCCTGATGCGTGTCGCGTCCTTCTTCGCGACAGCGGAGTCCTCCGGCTGCTGCTCCTCGCGGGCAACCGGAACGCCCGCGGTCGCCGGTGCGTCTCTGTCCTCCGTTGGTTCGCCGCCGACCCAAGGTGGCGGCGCGTCAGCCGGCGCACTCCCGGCGATCCTCGTCGCCTCAGTGCTCGACGGCGGCGAGGCGGACCCCAGCCAGACCGCCGCGAACACCAGGGCGCACGCGGCCCCCGCGGCCACCATTCCTTTCCATGTCATGAGAATCGCTCCCGCGGTGAGCGCCGGCGCCGCCGCGACGGCGTGTCCGGCGCGGCTCGCAGGCACGAGCAACGCGCCCATTGCCGAACGACCGCGATCCCCGGATTCGTCCAGTCGGTCGCGAAGGGTGTCCATTCCTCTCTTGAGGCGCCAGCGCACCGTTCCCTCCGGGACGCCGGTCCGCCGGGCGATCTCCGCGCCGGAGAGCCCCTCGGAGTACCGGAGCAGCACGGTGGTCCGAAGCGGCTCCTCGAGTTCGAGCAGCACGTCGACGAGGCGGCGCAGGCTTTCGGTCCGGGCCACCACGTCCACCGCCGGAGGCGCCAGGGCATCGCCTTCGGTGACCCGTCGATCCCCGGACCGCACGAGACGCCGGCGCCGGCGCATTCGCGCGAGGTTACGCGCGACCACCGTCAGCCAGGCGCGCAGGGGTCGCTCGGCGTCGGGGCGATGCACGAGCGCTCGGAGCAGCGTCTCCTGCGCGATCTCGTCGGCGTCGTCCCGGTCGCCGACCAGCGCCAGCGCCAGCCGCCGGAGCCACTCGACGTGCGCCTCCAGGTCGGCCGGGTTGAGGATCGTTGGATCGTGCATCATGGCTTCTGGAGTCCATCATGCTCCGAACCGAAGATCGTTGGCGCGGAATCGGCGAGACACCCCACATTCACGCTAACTCGTTCGTCCCCGCCGGGGAGGATGCTTGCCGGGAGCGTGTCTCGGGGTACATGACGCGATCGAGCATTGCCAGCCGTCGGCTGTCGTTGACCGACGACCGCAACATGCTCTACCAGTTGCGGAGGTCGCCGCTCGACGGGACGACAGCCGTCTCGGTCCAGCCGCTCGACTTCATCGCGCGGCAGACGTGCGAGCACGGATGATGGAACGACCGCCAGCCCGTCCTCAGGGTCCGACACGCCAGCCGCTTGGCAGGTGGGGGAGCGAGGACCGGGCAGGACGCGGTTTGGAGCTGGCGGCTCCCGGCGCGGCAGCAGCCAGCCGTAAGCTGGCCAGCCGCCGCACGGGGCGGGCCTGCGATCACTCGCAGTCCGGCGCGCTTTTCACCAGGAGCGCCTGGCGCGGCCGGGTGGGCCGGCTGCATTGGCAGTGCTGCTCGAGCAGGGCGGCGAGCACGCCGAGCGGCGCGACGCCGGCCGGCGTGAACACGTCGAGCGAGATGCCCTCGGGCCCGCTGCTCAGGCCGATGGCGACGCCGCTCAGGTGGTCCGCCAGGGTCTCGGAGAGCGGCAGGAGCACCGGATCGAGCGGCAGCGGCGATTCGGCCAAGGCCGGAGCGGCGAAGGGGCCGAGCGCGTCATAGACGATGGGCAGGGTGTGCTTCAGGTCCACATAGAGCAGCAGGGTGAGCGGCTCCGGCCGGCCGCCGGTCAGGCCGTTCAGCACGCGCCGCGCCACGTCGCTGCCGCCGCCGGGCGCCGGCTGCGCGGCAAGGCTCGACTCGCGCTGCAGGTGATTGCGCAGCGTCAATGCCGAAACCGCGCCGTAGAGGCGGTCGCCGCGCAAGGCGAAGGCCGGCTGCACCGGAGCGTCCGGCAGCGTGACGGCGAAGCCGGGCTTGCCGTCGTTCAGGGGGATCTCGCGGATCGAGACCTCTCCCTGGGCCGCGGCCAGCTTGCGGAGCTCGTCCAGCACGCGCGCGGCCTTGTCTTGGTCCCGCACCTGGAGCGAGAAGATCACGTCCGGGATCAGGCCGGCGCGCGGCCGGATGGCGCACACGGCCAGCTCGCTGCCGAGCGCGGGCAGGATGTCGTCCAGCAGGTCGAGCTGGCCGACCTTCACCTGCCTGGCGCGCGCGGCCAGGTCCATGCCGGCCCCGGGCGCCACGTCGGCGAGCAGGGCGAAGAGGCGCTCCTTCAGCACGTTCGCGTCGAAGCGCAGGCCCAGGAACGCGATGGTGCCGGGCTGCGCCTCGATCAGCGCCGGGAAGCCGCCGCCGAACGCGTCGAACAGCGAGAACACGCCGCGCGGCCGGCCGTCGAAACCGAGGAGGAGCGACTCGCGCACCCCGCCCTCGACCAGCGACAGGCCGACGGCCAGGCCCCGCAGCGAGTCGAGGCCCAGGATGCGCGCCTCCTCCAGGGCGATGGGCGGGACCAGGTTCTCGAGCGTGGCCAGCAGCCGCGCGCAGTCGGCGAAGGCGAAGAGCACGTTCCCTTCGCCGGCCACGCGGCGGGCGAAGTTCGTGAACGTGGCCGACTCCTGCAGCGACTTGGCCGGCCCGCCGGCAAGCGCCGCGGCGAACGACTCCTGATCGCCGCCGATGAGCCAGCGCGCGCCCGAGAGGTCGCCGTAGAGCGTGGTGGTGGGGCCGTCCGGCGTCTGGATGGTGAGCACGCGCACCGGTGCGCCGGCGAGCACCATCTCGCTCGCCGCGAAGCCCGGCGGCGGCGCGGCGAGGAAGTCCAGCGCCAGCTTGCGCAAGGCCGGCCCGGGCTCGAGCGCGGCCAGGAAGTCGATGGACACGCGGGCGCGCGCCGGCGCGCCCTCGGCCTGGCGCGCGATCATCGCCAACCGGTGCAGCATGCGCGCGGTGAGCGGCGAGGACGCGGACACCTTGACCTTGAGCGGCTGCCCATCCGCGCCTTCGGCCTCGACGCCGATGCCGGAGAGCCCGGCCGCGGCCTCGCCCGCGAGGAACTGGGAGACGGGCAGCTTGCCGAGCAGCGTGGCCACCGGGTCCTGGCTGCCGGCCGCGCCGAGCGCCTGCCACAGCGGCGCGAGGAACTGCAGGACCTCGGGCTCGCGCAAGAGCGCGGCCAGGTCGAGCGACGACATGCCCTGCGCCGCTCGCGCCGGATCGACGGCCAGGTAGACGACCGTGTCCTCGGCGAGGAGCCGCGGCAGGGCCGGGGCGCGGGCCTGCTGCGCGGCCGCCCAGCCGGCCGGGACGAGGGCGAGGAAGAGCGCGAGGAAGAGACGAGGAGGTCGCGAGCGCATGGCGGTTTCCTTGGCTGGAGGGTGCCCGAGATCGTTCGGGATGGGAACGACGCGCGGGCGCTCCGCGTTCCCGCGCGCGACTACTTTCTGGCCGAGGAGATGTCTTCGTTCGCGCCCGTTCCCCCGGGCTGGCCGTCCGCGCCGAAGCTGGTGATGACGTACTTGCGTCCGCCGATGACGCGGTAGTCGAAGGGATTGCCCCAGGGATCGAAGAGGGAGTCCGGGTCCTCCAGGTACGGCTCCTCGAGGTTCTTCGGATCGGGCTGCGTCAGCACGTCGAGGCTCTCGGGCAGGCGGTTGTTGTTCAGGTAGTACTGGAACACCGCGCCCTTGAGTGCCTCGATCTGGGCCCGGGCTGCATTCACGCGGCCCGCCTCGAGCATCGGCAGGACTTCCCGGACTACGATGCCAGCGAGCACCGCCAAGACGCCAACTGCTGCGCCGGCGCCGGTCAGCTCGGCGCCGGGCGTCCCGTGACACTCGAAGAGCCAGGCCTTCTCGAGGCGCCGGGTGACGCACAAAGACGGAGCGAGGCGCTGCGCGACGGTCTCGCACGAGGGCAGGAGGCTCTCGTCCACGGCAGGCCACGACCCGGACGCGGCGTGCTGGGCCAGGGCCAGGGCCAGCCGCTCGTGCACGAACCGGAACGACCGGGGCAGGTAGTTTGAGCCCACGGAGAGGACCGGCGCGCCTTGTTGCGGCCGCGCGTCCCAGACCTCGCGAAACGCCGCGCTGCCGCGGATGTCGTTACCCGTCCCGTGCAGCAGATCCAGCTCCTTCTTCAGGAGGGCCCTGCTCGTGGCGGCGACGAGCCAGCCCTCGGCCGCGGCCAGGCAGAGCGTGAACGGAACCTCCTGCCCGAGGAACATCTCGTGGACGTCCACACCGTCCGCGGCGATCGTCTTGACCTGGACACCTCCACTGGTATCCGGGCCCGCGCCGGCGAGCGCGATGAGGCGGGCGAGCGCCACGTGGAGATCCTGCGCGTCGCGCGCCTCCACCGCGATGAGAAGGTCCGGGCGGCCCACGCCGGCCGCGACCAAGGCGAGGAAGCGCGGCCCTACGGCGTCGAGGAGCGCGACCACCGCGTCCGGCGGCTCGAGGCCGAGAGGCCGCGCGGCATCGAGCAGACTGGCCGGCGCCAGGCTGAAGAACTGGAAGGACACGGCCTCGATGGGCACGAGCGCCAGAAGTTCCTTGTCGAAGGCCTCGTCGGGCGAGTGGCCGCGGATGACGCTCGCGTCGTTGCAAAGGCCGATGTAGGTCCGCGAGCACGAGCACCCGTCCTGCGCCGCAAGCTCCACGGCGAGGACGTCGATGGCGTCCAGCCCGAAAGCGCGCACGCCTGCCGGCAGCGCGCCGTCCGGCGCGAGGGAGGAGAGGAGATCGAGGCCGCTCTGCACGTCCAGGTAGAGGCGCGGCCCCTGCGCCGCGCCGCCGAGCGCCTGTCTGGCCGCGGCGAAGCGGGGGGCGGAGGCCAGGGTTTCTATTCCCGCGCCCGGCGCGGCGCGGCGCGTCACGGCCTCGAGCGCTGCCTCGCTGGAGGAGAGAAGCAGCAAGCCGCCGGCCCGGGCGCGGAACACCGGCCGCTCCGCCTTGAGCGCGGAGCGCTCGGCGGCGAGGTCGAGTTGCTCAGGGAAGCCGTCCCGTCCTTCGATGCCCGCGATCCAGCAGAAGTCGTCCTTGGCACCGCGCGTCACGGCGAAGAAGAGCCGCCGGCAGTCCAAGGCCGCGAGCGCCTCGAGAGGCGGCAGACCGAAGTCGGTGCAGAGCCGCTCGGAGAGGGCGCTGAGCGGCATCTCGAGAAACTCCGCCACGTCGGGCTCATCCAGAACGCGGCCGAGCGGCGTGGCGCGGAACGCCCCGCAAAACGCCGCGGCGTCCTCGATTGCGAGCAGGAAGGGCGTGTCGGGCGGCAGGACCTCGTCGATCGACTGCGCCGGCACGCGCGGCGCGGCACAGGCGAGAAGCAGCGCGGCGGTGATCAGCGCGCGGTGGATCATGGGTAGACTCCCTTCCGGAGTACGACCATGGAACCGCTCTTCCACGAGATCTTCAACTCCCTGCCCCAGCAGGGGCCAGGCAGCGACGCCTGTACGCGGCGCGCCCTTCAGGCCGTCAAGGGCCTGCCGCCGCGGCCGAGGATCCTCGACCTCG
>DYIW01000013.1:27312-31139 GCA_020723465.1 Phycisphaera mikurensis | reverse complement strand
ACGGGCCGCCCGACGCTCGTGCTGGCCGCGCTCACTGAAGGCGAGGTCGTGGCGCTGGACAACGATCGGGTCGCGCTCGAGCGGCTCGCAGGGCGGGCCGAGGCGGCGGGCCTGGGCCGGCGCGTGCGCTGCGTCCTGGGTGACGTGGCCGCGCTCGGCTTCCCGCCGGGCTCGTTCGACCTGCTCTGGTCCGAGGGCTCGATCTTCCTGATCGGCTTCGAGACCGGCCTGCGGCAGTGGCGCGCGCTCGTGCCGCCCGGCGGCGCGCTGGTCGTGTCCGAGGTCGCCTGGATCCGCGAGGATCCGCCCGAGCCCGTGCAGCGCTTCTTCGAGCGCGTGTACCCGGCCATGGCGCGCGACCAGGAGAACCAGCAGAAGGCCGCGGCCGCGGGCTGGGAGCTGGTCGAGAGCTTCGTCACGCCGGAAGAAGCCTGGTGGACCGACTTCTACCTGCCTCTCGAGGAGCGCATCCGCGCCCTGCGCACGTCGCTCGCGCAAGATCGCGCTGCGCAGGAGCTGCTCGACAGCCTGCAGGAGGAAGTGGACGTCTACCGCGAGTACTCGGCCTGGTACGGCAGCGTGTTCTACGTTCTGCGCCGGCCGAGCTGAGCGCGCCCGGCCGCGGCGCGGCCGCTGCTAGAATCGGCGCGCGATCCCAGAGAAGGAGCGCCGCCCGTGAGCACCGTCCGCTTCCGCCTGAACGGCCGCGAGGTCGAGGTCGCGCCCGCGCCGAGCGAGTCCCTGCTCGAAGTCCTGCGCGAGCGCTTGGGCATCACCTCGCTGAAAGACGGCTGCCGGCCCCAGGGCCAGTGCGGGGCTTGTCTGGCGCTGCTCGACGGCCGGCCGGTCACGACGTGCGCCCTGCCGGCGGAGCGCGCGGCGGGCCGCGAGGTGCTGACGCTCGAGGGCCTTTCCGAGGAAGACCGCTCGCTCGCGGCGTCTGCCTTCCTGGCCGCGGCCGGCGTGCAGTGCGGCTTCTGCACCCCGGCCTTCGCGCTCCGCGCCAAGCACCTGCTCGACCACAACCCGGACCCCTCGCGCGAGGAAGTGGCGCGCGCCGTTGACGTGCACCTCTGCCGCTGCACCGGCTACCAGCGCATCATCGACGCCGTGCTGCTGCTCGCGCGGGCGCGCCGGGGCGAGCCCCTGCCCGAGCCCGTGGCGCCAGGAAGCGTGGGCCAGCCGCTGTGGCGTTTCCAGGGCCGCGACCTCGTCCTCGGGCAGCGCCCCTTCGTCGCTGACCTCAGGCGGCCGGGGCTCCTGCACGGCGCGCTGGTCTTCTCCGAGCACGCGCGCGCCCGCGTGCTCAGGATCGACGTGTCGCGCGCCGCGGCCCATCCGGGCGTGCGCGCCGTGGCCACCGCGGCCGACGTGCCGGGCGAGCGCTGGTACGGGTTGATCGAGAACGACTGGCCCGGCTTCGTGGCCGAGGGCGAGGAGGCGCGCTGCGCCGGCGACGTGCTCGCCGCCGTGGCCGCGGACGACGAGCGGAGCGCGCGCGCGGCCGCGGCCCTGGTGCGGGTCGAGTATCAGGTCCTCGAACCGGTGCTCGATCCTCTGGCGGCCCTCGAGCCGGGCGCGCCGCGCGTGAACCCCAGGCACGAGAACCTGCTCTCGCGCACGCTGCTCCAGCGCGGCGACGCGGCGGCCGCTTTTCTGCGGGCCGCGCACGTGGCCGCGGGCACGTGGCGCACGCAGCGCGTCGAGCACCTCTTCCTCGAGCCGGAGTGCGCGCTCGCCGAGCCGCGCGCGGACGGCCGCCTGCACCTCTACACGCAGGGCCAGGGCGTGTTCGACGACCGCCGCCAGGTGGCGCGCTTCCTCGCCCTGCCCGAGGACGCCGTGTTCGTGGAGCTCATGCCGAGCGGCGGCGCCTTCGGCGGCAAGGAGGACCTGTCGGTGCAGGCGCACGCGGCGCTCCTTTGCCGCATGACCAGGAAGCCGGTGCGCGTGGCCCTGAACCGCGCCGAGTCCATACGCCTCCACCCCAAGCGCCACCCCATCACCATGCGCTATCGCGCGGCCTGCGACGCGGAGGGGCGCCTGCTCGCGGTCGAGGCGCGCCTGCTCGGCGACTCCGGGGCCTATGCCTCGGTGGGGGGCAAGGTGCTGGAGCGCGCGGCCGGACATTCCTGCGGCCCGTATCGCGTAGAGAACGTCGACGTCGAGGCCATTGCCGCCTACACCAACAATCCGCCCTGCGGCGCCATGCGCGGCTTCGGCGCCAATCAGGTCCACTTCGCCATGGAAGCCTGCATGGACATCCTGGCCCAGCAGGCCGGGCTGGATCCCTGGGAGATGCGCTTCCGCAACGCCCTCGAGGCCGGCGACACCTTCGTCACCGGCCAGGTGCTCGAGGCGTCGGTCGGCCTGAAGCAGACCCTGCTGGCGGTGAAGGACGCGTACTACGCCGCGCGCGCGGCCGGCCGCGCGGCCGGCATCGCCTGCGGCATCAAGAACAGCGGCATCGGGAACGGCGCGGTCGAATGGGGCATGGCGCGCCTCGTGGTGGAAGCGGACGGCACGATCTCGCTCTATCACGGCTACACCGAGATGGGGCAGGGGCTCTTCACGGTGCTCGCCCAGTTCGCGGCCGAGGCCACGGGCCTGCCGGCCGCGCTTTTCCGCCCCAAGGTGGACTCGACCTACGTGCTGGCTTGCGGCCAGACCACGGGCTCGCGCGCCACGCTCTTTGGCGGCCGCGCGGCGCTCGCCGCGGGCCGGAAGCTCCGCGCCGACCTCGACCAGGGCCTGACGCTTGCTGGCCTCGCCGGCCGCGTGTACGCCGCGGACGTGCTCGTGGACGACACCACGCCGCCGGGCGCGGCCGGCGGCAGGATCAAGACGCACACCGCCTACGGCTTCGCCACCCAGGCGTGCTTCCTCGACCGGCAGGGCCGCGTCGAGCGCGTGCTCGCGGCGCACGACGTGGGGCGCGCCGTGAACCCGGCGCTGTGCGCCGCCCAGGTGGAAGGCGCGGTCCACATGGGCCTGGGCTACGCGCTGACCGAGGAGCTGCCGCTCGAGCACGGCATTCCCGCGACCTCCGACCTGCGCGAGCTGGGCGTGCTGCGCGCGCGCGACATGCCGCGCGTGGACGTGATCCTGGTGGAGGACCCGGAGCCGGAGGGGCCGTGCGGCGCCAAGGGCGTGGGCGAGATCGGCCTGGTGCCGACCGCGGCGGCCGTAGCGAGCGCGCTTCACGCCTTCGACGGCGTGCGGCGCATGACCTTGCCCATGCGCGACTCGCCCGCGGCGCGGGCCATGAGCGTGGGCCGCGCGCGCAGGCGCGCGAGCGGGGGCAAGGCATGAACGCAGCCGGACGCGTGAACGCGCACACGCACCTCTACTCCGGGCTCGCGCCGCTGGGCCTGCCCAGGCCCGATCCTTTGCCGCGCGGCCTGCTGGAGATCCTGCGCCGGGTGTGGTGGCGCCTGGACCGCGCGCTCGACCCGGCGACGCTCCGCGCCGCCGCGGACCTGTACGTGGCCGAGGCGCTGCTTGCGGGCACCAGCGCGCTCGCCGACCACCACGAGTCGCCGAACTGCATCGCCGGCTCGCTCGACGTGCTCGCCGACGCCTGCCAGGACCTCGGCATGCGCGCCCTGCTCTGCTACGGCGCCACGGAGCGGAACGGCGGCCGCGCCGAGGCACGTGCCGGGCTCGAGGAGTGCGGGCGCTTCATCCAGGCGAACCGCCGGCCGCTGGTGCGGGGCGCGATCGGCGTGCACGCCGCGTTCACCGTGTCGGACGAGACGCTCGCGGAAGCGGGCGCGCTGGCGCGCGAGCTCGGCGTCGTGGTGGTGCTCAACCTCTACGAGCGGGAT
>DYIW01000013.1:21524-27302 GCA_020723465.1 Phycisphaera mikurensis | reverse complement strand
GCTGGCGCGCGAGCTCGGCGCGGTGGTGCACCTGCACGTGGCCGAGGACCGGTTGGACGTCGAGGACGCGCAGAAGCGCGGCTACCAGGGCGTGCTCGACCGGCTGCTCCGGACCCGCGCGCTGCCGCGCGGCTCGCTCCTGGCGCACGGCGTGCACCTCACGCGCGAAGAGGTCAGGAGGTGCGCGGACGAGGGCTTCTGGCTGGTGCACAACCCGCGCTCGAACCGCGGTAACGGCGTGGGCTACGCCGCGGCGCTGGGCGAAAGCGAGCGCGTGGCCCTTGGCACGGACGGCTTTCCGGCCGACATGCTCGCCGAGCAGGAGGCGCTGCGGCGCGAGGCCGAGGCGCACGCGGACGACCCGGAGCGCGCGGCGCGGCGCTTGGAGGCGGGGAACGCGCTCGCGGCGGAACTCCTGCCGCGGGCCGGGGCGGCGCCCGCCGCCGTTCCCTCGGCCGGCCGCCTGGCCGAGATCCGCGCGGCCGCGACCGCGGCCGCGGACCGTCTGTGGCGGCGCATGCAGCAGGAGGACGCGCGATGACGCGCCTGGGACTCGAGACCGAAATCGTGGAGCGCGCCGTGTACGCGCGCACGGTCGAGCGCTTCCGCGAGAGGCGCATCCTCTTGCCCACCTTCGCCGAGCTGGCCGATCCCGGGACCATCCCGCCGGAGGTAGCGGACGCGCTGGCCGCGGTCGACCCGGACAGCCCGCACCCGCTGAACCTCTTCCGCGTGCACTGGCGAAACGCCGCGGACCGCAAGACGCGCGCTCCCGTGCCCGAGCACGTGGTCCTGCCGGAAGCGCTCACCGGCGTGGCCGCGCCCATCATCGTGGCGCTCGGCGACCGCTTCCCGCTGATTCGCGCGCACAAGGTGCTCGCGGCCTACGGCTGCCTGGCCCCGCGCCTGGTGACCGGACAGTTCGATCCCGCGCGCCAGCGCGCGGTCTGGCCCTCGACCGGCAACTACTGCCGCGGCGGCGTGGCCATCTCGCGCATCATGGACTGCCGCGGCGTGGCGGTCCTGCCCGGAGGGATGAGCGCGGAGCGCTTCTCCTGGCTGGCCTCCTGGGTCAAGGAGCCGGACGACGTCATCCGCACGCCGGGCACGGAGAGCAACGTCAAGGAGATCTACGACCGCTGCGCCGAGCTGGCGCGGGACCCGCGGAACGTCATCCTGAACCAGTTCTGCGAGTTCGGCAACCACCTGGCGCACTACCTGTGCACCGGCCGCGCCCTGGAGGAAGTCTTCCGCGCGGTCGAGCGCACGCGGCCCGGCCTGGAGCTCGCGGCCTGCGTCTCGGCCACGGGCTCGGCGGGCACCATCGCCGCGGGCGACTACCTGAAGGAGCGCCTGGGCGCGCGCATCGTCGCGGCCGAGGCGCTCGAGTGCCCGACCATGCTCATGAACGGCTTCGGCGAGCACAACATCCAGGGCATCGGCGACAAGCACATCCCGCTCATCCACAACGTGACCAATACGGACATCGTCACCGCCATCTCTGACCGCAGCACGGACGCGCTGAACGTGCTCTTCAACACGCCAGCCGGCCGCGCGCACCTGGCGCGCGCGCGCGGGCTGGAGGCGCGGCTCGTCGACCGCCTCTCCCACTTCGGCCTGTCGAGCATCTGCAACGTGCTCGCCGCCATCAAGACGGCCAAGCGCCTGCGCCTGCGCGCTCAGCAGGCGATCGTCACGGTCGCCACGGACGGCGCCGACCTCTACGCGAGCGAGGCCGAGAAGGCGATCGACAAGCAGTTCGGCGGCCGCTTCGGCGAGGAGGAGGCGGCGCGCGTCTTCGAGGAGCACCTGCAGGGCGCGGGCGTGGAGCACCTCATGGTGCTCGACCTCATGGACCGCGACCGCATCTTCAACCTCGGCTACTTCACCTGGGTGGAGCAGCAGGGCGTCGCTCTCGCGGACTTCGACGTTCGGCGCGGTCAGGCCTTCTGGCGCGGGCTGCGGGATCTCTTGCCGCGCTGGGACGAGCGCATCCGCGCCTTCAACCGCGAGACCGGGATGGCGCCGTGAGCGCGCGGCCGAGCAGGCTGGTGTGCGCGGGCTGCGGCCGCGAGGCGCCGCCTGAGGAGCCGCTGCGCTTTCGCTGCGCCGCGGCCGAAGAGGGCGACGGCGGCGACCACGTACTTCAGCGCGTGCTCGGCCTCGCGCAAGGGCCGCGCGCGCGGGGCGACGATCCGAACCCCTTCGTGCGCTTTCGCGAACACGCGCATGCCTACCACAGCGGCCGCCTCCTGGGCCTCTCGGACGAGGCCTACGTCGCGCGCGTGCGCGCTCTCGACGAGGCGGTGCGCGCGGTCGACGGCCGCGGTTTCGTCGAGACACCGTACTTCCAGAGCACCGAGCTGGCGCGCGCGCTGGGGCTCGCGCCAGGCGGCGTGTTCGTGAAGGACGAGACCGGGAACGTGGCCGGCTCGCACAAGGCGCGGCACCTGATGGGCGTCGCCCTCTACCTCGACGTGCTCGAAGCTCGCGGCGCGGCCAAGGTCGGGCCGCTCGCCATCGCGAGCTGCGGGAATGCGGCCTTGGGCGCGGCCGTGGTGGCGGCCGCCGCGCGCCGGCCGCTCACCGTGTTCGTGCCGGAAGCCGCGGACTTGGGCGTGCTGGCGCGCCTGGCGGAACTCGGGGCCCGCATCGAGACGTGCGCGCGCCAGCCTGGCGCGCCGCCCGGCGATCCATGCGTGACGCGCCTGCGCCAGGCCGTGCGCCAGGGCGCCGTGCCCTTCACCTGCCAGGGCAGCGAGAACGGCCTGGCGATCGAGGGGGGCGAGACGCTCGCGCTCGAGATGATCGCAGAGCACGCGGCGCTGAGCCCGCGGCCCATCGATCGCCTGCTGGTGCAGGTGGGCGGCGGCGCCCTGGCGAGCGCCTGCCTCCAGGCCTTCGCCGAGGCCTGGCCGCGCGTGCCCCTGCCGCGCGTCCATGCCGTGCAGACGCGAAGCGCCCATCCGCTGGAGCGCGCCTGGCGCCAGGTCGTGACCGCGATCCTTGCGCGCCTTGCCGCGCGCGAGAGCGGCGTGCCCGGCTCGGGTGCAGGCGACGCCGCGGCCGCTGCCTTCATCGCCGCGCGCGCGGGCGCGGCCGAGGTGGAAGACGAGCTCGTGAGCGCGGCGCGCTGCCGCTCCGAGTACATGCGGCCCTGGGAGAGCGAGCCCAGGAGCGTCGCCACCGGCATCCTGGACGACGAGACCTACGACTGGCTGGCGGTGGTGCGCGGCATGGTCGAGAGCGGCGGCTGGCCGCTCGTGGTCTCCGAGGAGCGGCTGCTCGCGGCGCGGGAGCTGGCGCGAAACGCCACCGGGGTGCCGGTGGACGCCACGGGCTCGGCCGGGCTCGCGGGCCTGCTGGAGCTCAAGGCCGAGGGCGCGCTCGCGCCGCAGGAGAACGTCGCCCTGCTCTTCACGGGCAGGGCACGGGGCGTCGCGGCTGATTGTCTGGGATCGGGAGGAGGGGAGTGAGCGGAGCGATCGCAGCCGTTTCCCCGGGTCCGGGGCCGCATCGCGACTCCCGGTGCATCGTGTGCCCGACGAACGCGCAGGGCCTCTTCGAGGTGAAGGCGATGCGGGAGGTTCTGTGTCGTGAAGGTGCGCCGGGTGAGAGGGTAACGTCGTCGCTGGCGGTCCCTCCACCGGGGAAACGCTGCTCCGCTCCCGCTCCGCGCCGTCTCGATGCTCACGGTCGAAGCGGGCCGCTCTGTTTCAACTCACTTGCGGAAGGCGCTCGCGGGCCGGAGCCCGCTCCCGCCCCGGAATGAGTGCACCGCGCGAGGACGCGCGGTGAGCGGAGCGATCGCGGCCGTTTCCCCGGGTCCGGGGCCGCATCGCGACTCCCGGTGCATCGTGTGCGCGACGAACGATGAGTGGCCCGCGGACGGCGGAGGCGAAGCAGGCGGATCGGCACGGCAAAGGAACGGCAGGTGTGAAGACGTGCGGTGCCGCGGCTGAGCTGCGGGCGCTGCGCCCGTCGGATCCAGCCGTAGGTTGGCGCTGGCGGGCCGAGCCCGCTCCCGCCCCGGAATCGATGCACCGCGCGAGGACGTGCGGTGAGCTCGCGCAGCGGCTGCCGAAACGACCGTCTTGCCGGCGAAGCCCGCGCTCGGGGGCTGCCGCGGCCGGATCGAAACCGTATCCTCGTGGCGACGCAGGGCCAGCCGGCAGGGGGCCAACATGGATCGCTTCGAGCCCGAGAAGACGGACCTCTTCACCTTCGGCCTGTGGACCGTGGGCAACGTCGGCCGCGATCCGTTCGGCGAGGCGGTGCGGCGCCGCCTGACTCCGGCCGAGATCGTGCGCAAGCTGGCGGAGCTTGGCGCCTACGGCGTGAACCTGCACGACAACGACTTGGTGCCGATCGGCACGCCGCTGCGCGAGCGCGACCGCATCGTGGGCGAGTTCCGCGCCCTGCTCGACGAGACCGGCATGAAGGTGGCGATGGCCTCGTCCAACCTCTTCTTCCACCCGGTCTTCAAGGACGGCGCGCTCAGCGCGAACGACCCCAGGGTGCGCGCCTACGCCTACCAGAAGACGCTCGCGGCCATCGACCTGGCCGTGGAGCTGGGCGCCGCGACCTTCGTGTTTTGGGGCGGCCGCGAGGGCGCGGAGACCGACGCCTGCCGCGACCCGCGCGAGGCGCTGAAGCGGCTGCGCGCGGCCGTGAACTTCTTCTGCGAGTACGCGCTGGAGCAGCGCTACCCGCTGCGCTTCGCTCTCGAGGCCAAGCCCAACGAGCCGCGCGGCGACATCTACCTGCCGACCACCGGGCACATGCTGCACTTCATCGAGACCTTGGCGCACCCGGAGCTGGTGGGAGTGAACCCGGAGGTGGCGCACGAGACCATGGCCGGGCTGTCCTTCCTGCACGCCGTGGCGCAGGCCATGGAGGCCGGGAAGCTCTTCCACGTGGACCTGAACGCGCAGAGGATCGGCCGCTTCGATCAGGACCTGCGCTTCGGCTCCGAGGACCTGAAGCAGGCCTTCCTGCTGGTGCGCCTGCTCGAGGGCACGGGCGGCGGCGAGCGCTACAGCGGCCCCAGGCACTTCGACGCGCACCCGTACCGCACCGAGGACGAGGCCGGGGTGTGGGAGTTCGCTTCTGGGTGCATGCGCACCTACAAGATGCTCGCCGAGCGCGCGCGCGCTTTCGACGCCGATCCCGAGGTGCAGGACTTGGTGGCCGAGCGGCGCGACGGCGCGCTCGAGCCCTTGCTCGCCGGCTACACGCGCGAGAAGGCCGGGAAGCTGCGCGCGCTGGCGCTCGATCCGGACGAGCTCGCGGCGCCGGGCCTTCACTACGAGCGGCTCGACCAGCTCCTGGTCGAGTTCCTGCTGGGAGTGCGGAGCTGATGGCGCGCGGCGGGCTCTTCCTCGGCCTGGACGCCGGCACGCAGGGCACGAAGGGCGTGGTGCTCGACGTGGAGGCGCGCGCAATCGTGGCGCGCGCCGCCAGGGGCTACGGGTTGATCGCGGGCCTGCCGCCTGGCGCGGCCGAGCAGCACCCCGACACCTGGATCGAGGCGGCCGCCGAGGTGACGCGGGAACTTCTGGCCGCTCCCGGGGTGGAGCGCGCGCGCGTCGCGGGCATCGGGATCTCGGGCCAGCAGCACGGCTTCGTCGCGCTCGACGCGCAGGGCGCGGTCATCCGTCCGGCCAAGCTCTGGTGCGACACCGCGACCGCCGAGGAAGCGGACGAGCTGTCCGCGCGCCTCGGCCGGCGCGTGCCGGCCGGCTTCACCGCGTCGAAGATCCTGTGGCTGAAGAAGCG
>DYIW01000013.1:0-21514 GCA_020723465.1 Phycisphaera mikurensis | reverse complement strand
GAGAGCTTCTGCCGCCTGCGGCACGTGCTCCTGCCGCACGACTACATCAATTACCGATTGACCGGTGAGATGAGCATGGAGGCGGGGGATGCCTCGGGCACGGGCTTCTTCGACCCGGCGCGGCGCGCCTTCGATGTTGCGGCCGCGGCCGCGATCGACGAGGGGCTTCTCGGCATGCTGCCGCGTCTGCTCGAGGCCGGCGAGCCCGCGGGCCGGGTCAGCCGCGAGGCCGCCGCGCGCTTCGGCCTGCCCGAGGGCACGTTCGTGGCTTCAGGCGGCGGCGACAACATGATGAGCGCGCTCGGGAGCGGCGCCACGCGGCCGGGCGTGGCGGTCGTGAGCCTGGGCACTTCGGGCACGGCCTTCGCCTACTCCGAGCAGCCGGTGCTCGATCCCGAGGGGCTGATCGCGCCGTTTTGCGACTCGACCGGCGGCTGGCTGCCGCTGCTTTGCGTGATGAACGTCACGGGCGTGACCGAGGAGGTGCGCGCCGCGTTCCCGGGCAACGACCTCGAGACGCTCACGGCCGAGGCCGAGCGCGTGCCCGCGGGCGCGGGCGGCCTGCTGTTCGTGCCCTACCTCCTGGGCGAGCGCGTGCCCGACCTGCCGCGCGCCACGGGCAGCCTGTTCGGCCTGCGGCCCGGGCTCCTGTCCGCGGGTGCGCTCTTTCGCGCGGCCATCGAGGGGACCTCGCTCAACCTGGGTTGGGGCGTGGAGCGCATGCGGAGCCTGGAGATCGACGTCAGCCGCGTGCGCCTGGCGGGCGGCGGCTCGCGGAACAGGCTGTGGCGCGCGGTCATCGCCGACGTGCTCGGCGCGCCTGTCGAATTGCTGGTGGAGCCCGAGTCCGCGGCGCTCGGCGCCGCGCTCTCCGCGGTCTGGACCGCGCGCCGCTCGAGCGGCGAGGCGGTCAGCGCTGACAGCGTCTGCCAGGACTTCGTGCGCCTCGAGCCCAAGATCATCGAGCCCGATCCCGCGCGCCGCGCCCTCTACCAGGACCTGCTCGAGCGCTTCCGCGACACGGTCGAGTGGCTGTACGGGTAGCGGCGCGGCAGCGCCTACTTCTGCATCTGCTCGTCGAGCCGCTGCTGGAAGGCGGGCTCCGGCAGCCAGGTGATCTCCCCGCTGCCGAGGAGCACCATGCGGCCATTGTTGTGGCGCGGCTCGGAGTCCCAGACCACCATCCAGTCGTCCGGGAAGGCTTCGGGCGGTTCGATGCCGGTCGCGGTCACGACGTACGTGAATTGCGCGAGCGGAGAATCCGAATCCGGGTCGACCGACTCTTGCTTGGCCTCAGCGCAGCCGTCGTACCACCAGGAACTGGTGCGATTCCCGTAGTACGCCTCCATCTCAGGGGGAAAGCGCTGACTCCTCTGGCGGCAGTGTGTCAGGTCCTCATGAAAACGCGACAAGGCATAGCCGCAACCCACATGTTTCATGTCGCGGAGCCACGCCCACGAGCAATGCGACACGACTGCGGCGACGAGCCCATACATCGCGAGCGACGTCGGCCCATATCCATTCGACTCGCTGACCAGCATCAGGCCGCGCTTGTCGACCACGAGTCCGCTCAGGCCGAAGGAGAGGTGCGCGGCGATGGACTCGGCCGTGGGGAGGATGGCCGTGGCGGGCTGCCACGTGGGGATGACTGACGTGAACGAGCGCACCAGACCGTAGAGGAAGTGGAAGGCGCGCCTGGTGTTCGCGTAGGCCACGAGCCTGGCTTCGGGCGGCAGCATCTCCCACGACCCACGAAAGGCCGGGTCATCCGCCAGGGTGGTCGTGCTTCCGTCCAGGCGGCTAATGATCTCCTTCAGGATCGTGGTGTGGTGGGAGAGGAGGAGGTAGCCGTCGGTGACGCACCAGCAGGGGGAGAACCTCATGAGCCAACCGTCCTTCTCCTTGCTGTACGCGATGGTGCGGCCGCGATAGGTCGTCGTCAGGACCTCCTTGTCGAGGAAGGCCGCGCACAGGGCCGCGAGGTGCGATTGCAGCTCGTCGGGCCGGAGTGCCTCGATGGCCAGGGCGGCGAACGGAATGATGCCGCTCGTGCCGGGGGCGGAGACGAGGAGCGCGACGTTCTGGCCCAGCGACTCGACCACGGCTTCAAGCGCGGGCGCCGTCGCGTCCTCGGCGGGCGGTTCGTCCGAGAGGCGTTCGCGCGAGAACAGGCCGAGCTTCAAGGCGCGGCGGACGACGATCCAGGTCTGATGGAGTTCCTTGACGCGCACCCGTCCGGCGGCGAAGACCAGTGCGTCTGGGGGCGCGAGGCGCGCCAGGGCTGGATCGACCGGGCCCTCAGCGAGCAGGTCGAAGAACCCGCGCCGCTGGCCGTCGATCTCGATCCTCGCCACCTCCCTGGTCCGTCCCTCGCTGATGGCGAGAGCGGCTCCGAGCGACCCCAGGGCGTCGCAGCCCGCGGCAAACAGGGCGTCGCACCTCTGCTCCCCCGCCTCGGCGATCTGCTCGTCCAGCAGCCGCCTGAGCGGCACATAGAAGAAGAACGAGGTCGTGCCGTCGACGAGGCCGGCAGAACTTCGCCGGAAGTCCTTGTCCTCGGCGAGGGACAGAGCCCCGCTCTCCGCGCCCGAGAGCACGGATTCGACCCGCGCAAGGCTCGGGCTGAGGAGCAGCCGGCCGCCTGTGGTCGCGGCGTGCCAGTCGCGCACGGGCCCGCGGAGCGTCAGCACGCGCGCGCCCGCGAGCGCCTTCGAGTCGGGCCCGGTCAAGAGGGGACCGCGGAGCGCGACAAGAAGCTGCTCGGCGAAGTTCTCGACGCGCGCGGCGTCCTGCGACGAGGCGAGGGAGAGGACCCAGTCGTCTTGATCGCGATCGATCAGCGCGAAAGCGACCTGACCGTCGAAGATCGCCGGCAGGTCGAGCAGCTCGCCGAGAGACTCCTGGCTCAGGCCCGCGAGCGGCCAGTCGTCCCCTTCGCCGAGCGCCTGGAGGAAGGCCCGCACCTCCTCGTCGCGAAAGACTTGGTGGAGAGGCAGCGTGCGAAAGCCGGCCCAGCTCCGGGAGAGCGACGGCACGCTCACGTAGAAGCGCGTGGTCGCCGGGACCAGGGCGGCGAGGTCGGTCTGCGCATGAGGCGTGGACGGCGCAGGCGGATCCTGCGCGCAGGCGGCCGCGAGCGGCAAGACAGAGAAGAGCGCGGTGAGGGTGAACGCTCGGGTATGCGTCATGGGGAAGTCCCTCTTTGTGCGGCGTTGTCTCGGGCGGCCCCATGCTACGGGCGCGCACGGCGAAACCACAATCGTCCTGCCGCGGCGGCCAGGCGGAGCTAAAGGAACAGGGCCCGCTGGCCCAACTCAGGCAGCTCGTGGAAGGAAGGCCCTTCTCGTTCGGAAGCGCGATCCTCCGCTGGACGCTGGCGCTCTCCCTCGTCCCGACGGCGACGCTGGCGGTTCAGGGCTACCACTGCGCCTCGGAAGCAGTGACGGCCTCCATCCAGGACGATCTCGCCAACGTGGCCGCGGGCAGGGCCGCGCAGCTCGAGGACTGGATCGAATCCCAGAAGCGCGAGCTGGAACATCTGACAGTGACCGCCTGTCTGCCGGCGGTCTGCGGGGACGATTGCGCGTGTTGCGGGCTGGAGGGTCCCGCCGGCGGAGCGAACCGCCTGCTCGAGTCGTTCCGCGACAGCCTGACCGGCTTCGCCGGGATCGCCGTGCTCGGCGAGGACGCGCTTGTCCGCGGCAGCATCGGCCGCTTCCCGCCCCTCGACCCGGACCTTGCCGCGCGCGCCCGCGAGCTGCTGGAGCAGGGCCGGCCCGCGGGCGTGAGCCTGTGGCGAAACGGCCCCGAGCCGCTGCAGCGCATCGCCGGCGCGCGGCTGGTGGGGAAGGACGGCCAGGCTGCCGGCGCCCTGCTCGCGCTCCTCGACTTCGGCGCTCCTGCCGCGCGCATCCTGCGCCGGGAGACCGGGCTCGGCTCGTCCGGGTCCGCGTTCCTGGTGACGCCGGACGGCCGGCGCGTCGAGGCGGCCGCGGACGGTGCAGGCGCCGCGCGGGTGCGCCTCGCGGGCGACCTCGTGAAGGGCCTGCAGGCGAAGGCGGACAGCGGCATCTGGCGCGACGCGGAGGGGCGGCGCGTGGTCGGCGGGATCGCGCCCGTGCCCAGCCTCGGCCTGTCGCTGGTGGTGGAGCGCGACTACCGGGACGCCCTCGACTGGCTGCCCATCCTCGCGCGCCGGGCGCTCGTGGTGGGCGCGCTCGCGGCCATCGCGGTGTTCCTCTTCTCACGGTTCATGGCCAAGCGGCTCAGCCGCCCGCTGCAGGCGCTGGCGGACGTGGCCCGTGGGATCTCGGCAGGCGACACGGCCGCGCACGTGCCCGAGATGGCCGCAGCCGAGCTGCAGGACGTGCGCACGGCCTTGAACGACATGCTCGACGCGCTGCAGCAGTCACGCGTCCAACTAGCCCAATCCGCGGCCCTGGCGGCGGTGGGCGAACTCAGCAGCAGCATCGTCCACGAGATGAGGAATCCCCTCTCCTCGGTGAAGATGAACCTGCAGGCCCTGCGCCGGCGGGTCGCAGGAGATCCGGTGCACGCCGAGCTGGCGGAGATCGCCGAGCAGCAGGCGGCGCGCATCGAACGGATCCTCGGCGACCTGCTGGACTTCGGCAAGCCCTTCCAGGTGGCGCGCCGGCGCACGACCCTTGATGAGATCGTGCGGGCGGCGTGGGGATCGGTCGAGGGGCTGGCGCGCCAGCGGAACGTGGCGCTGGTGCACTGCGCCGAGGCCACGATTCCGGAGCTCTTCACCGATCCCGAGCGGCTGGCGCAGGCGCTGGAGAACCTGCTCAAGAACGCGGTGGAGGCGTCGCCGGCAGGCCAGGAGGTGCGCCTCACGATCAGCGCGCCGCCCGGCCCGCGCGGCACGATCGCGTTCGAGGTCGAGGACCGCGGACCGGGCCTGCCCCGGGCGAACCGGGAGCGCCTCTTCCAGCCGTTCTTCACCAGCAAGGAAGGTGGGACGGGCCTGGGCCTGGCCAATGCACGGAAGATCGTCGAGCTGCTCGGCGGCGGGATCGAGGCACGTGACCGCGCGGGAGGAGGGGCGGTGTTCCGCATCGTGCTGCCCGGGGTGCTGCGGGCGGAGGCGGCCGTGGCCGCGGGGCGGCGATGAACGTCCTGGTGGTGGACGATGATCCGGCCATCGGCCGCTCGCTGCAGCTCCAGCTCCGCTGCCACGGCCATGAGGTCGAGGTGGCGGAAACGGCCGCGGCCGGCCTGGAGGCGGCGCGGCTGCATTCCCCGCAGGTGGTCTTCCTCGACCTCCAGCTTCCCGACCAGCACGGGCTCGAGGTCCTGCCCGAGCTGCTGCGGCGCGAGCCGGCGCCCCTCGTGGTGATCATCACCGGCAGACAGGACATGCAGGCGACGATCGGGGCGATCCGCTGCGGGGCCTTCGACTACATCAGGAAGCCGCTCGACCTGGACGACGTGCTGCTGGCTCTCACCAAGGCCGCCCATCACGTGGCGCAGAGCGGCGACTCCGTGCCCCTGTCCGGCGCGCACACCCCGGCCCGGGAGATCATCGGCAAGAGCCGCGGCATCATCGAGGTGCTCACGCAGGTGGCGCACTGCTCGGCCGTGCGCGTCAACGTCCTGATCGAGGGCGAGAGCGGCACCGGTAAGGAGCTGGTGGCGCGCGCCATCCACGAGGCATCTGCGCCGGGCCGGCCTTTCGTGGCCATCAACTGCGTGGCGCTCGCCGCGGGCGTGTGGGAGAGCGAGATGTTTGGCCACGAGCGCGGCGCCTTCACCGGGGCCGACCGCACGCACCGCGGGCGCCTGGAGCTGGCCGGGGACGGCAGCGCGTTCCTGGACGAGGTGGGCGACCTCGCGCCGGACATGCAGGGGAAGCTCCTGCGCGTGCTGCAGGAGCGCGAATTCGAGCGCGTCGGCGGCACGGCGCACATTCCGCTCGAGGCGCGGATCATCGCCGCCACCAATCGGGACCTGCGGGCGATGGTGGGCGAGGGCCGCTTCCGCGAGGACCTGCTGCACCGCCTCGAGGTGGCGCGCATCCACGTGCCGCCGCTGCGCCAGCGCCAGGAGGACATCCCGCTGCTGGTGGAGGCCCTGCTGCAGCGCATCTCGGGGGCGTTCGGCCGGCCCATCCGGGCGATCTCGGAGGAGGCCCTGGAGCGGCTCGAGCGCCACGACTGGCCGGGGAACGTGCGCGAGCTGGAGAACGTGCTGATGCGCTCGGTGGCCTTCTGCTGCGGCGACGTGCTCACGTCGGTCGAGGTGCCGCAGAGCGAAGGCGGCGCCAGCGGGAAGCAGGGAGGCGCGACGCGGTGGCGCCTGGAGGAGGCCGAGCGTGACCACCTGCGGCAGGCCCTTGAGCACTTCGCGTGGAACGTCAGCCAGACGGCGCGCGCCCTCGACATCTCTCCCACCACGCTGCGCAAGAAGATTCGCGACTACGGTCTAGAGAAGCGGAACGAGCCCTCGCCCTGACCCGGCCGGCAGCGCGGCCGCGGTGGTCAGCTCCTGACGCGCGGCCAGGAACTGGCGAGCGGCTCGCTCTTGGCAGCGGGAGCGTGCTTTGCCGCTCCGCCGGCTCAGAACCTCGTTTGCGGCTGATCCACGCCCTGCGTCTGCCTCGGTGCATCACGGCACGGCGTGTGCGCCGACGCTCCTCGAACGCAAGGAAAGGAGGCCGAAGGAGCCCGCGCGGCAGAAGGAGCAGCGCCCGTGATTGCCCGTGCACGAGAGACCGACGCGCGCCCCCCGCAGGAGCTGCGGCGCGCCCGGCGCCGCAAGGCCGCCAGGCACGGCGCCATCGGCTTTCTCGCGGGCTACGCGGCCGTCCACCCCGTCTCGATGGTGATCTTCCGCTGGCTCGACTCCGACATGGGTGCGCCCGTGGCGGCGCACGGGTCCGGGGAGTCGCTGTTCGCGCCCGTGGTGCACTCCTTCAGCATGGAGATGCTCCCGATGGGGCTGGCGTTCGGCGTCCTGACCGCGGCGATCGCCGCGGTGAGCGGCTTCCTCAGGGCGCAGCTCGAGTGGCAGGCGGCGGAGCTGAGGGACCGGAACGAGCGCATCGAGCGCATGGAGGGGGAGAACCGCAGGACCGCGCAGTTCCTGGCGCACGACTGCAAGGCGCACCTCGGCTGCATCGTCAACTTCAGCGATCTGCTGCTGGACGGCGGGGCGCACGAGCCCGGCCGGCAGGAGACGCACGACATCGCGCGGCGCATCCGGCGCCAGGCCGGCCAGATGCTGCGCCTGGTGCAGGACCTGTTGGCGGTGGCGCGCCTGCGCGAAAGGCAGCCGCTCCAGCGACGACCCGTCCCGCTGCACGCGCTGCTCGAGGAAGTGGCGGAGGACTTCACGGCGGCCGGGGAAGGCCGCAGGATCGAAGTGGGACCGAGCGCGGCCGAGTGTCCGCCGGTGCCGGCGGATGCGGAGCTGCTCCGCCGGGTGGTCTGGAACCTCGTGTCCAATGCCCTGCGTCACAATCCCCCGGACACGCGCGTTCGCCTGGACGCGCGACCCTGTCCGGGAGAGAACGAGATCGTGGCCTGGTGCGAGGACGAGGGACAGGGCGTTCCGGAGGAGCTGCGCGAGCGGCTGTTCGACGAGTTCGCCAGCGGCGACGGCGACGTCGATGGCGGCTCGAGCGGCCTCGGGCTGTCGTTCTGCCGGAAGGCGGTGTCCGCCCACGGCGGACGGATCTGGGTCGAACCGGCCGCGGGCGGAGGCTCGCGGTTTTCCTTTGCCATTCCAATGTCCAAGGAGGAATGCAATGCTGACTGAGAAACAAGATCGTGGATTGGTGCTGATCGTGGAGGACGACCCGGACTTCTCCTACCTGCTCAGCTCGCTCTTGGCGCGGCGCGGGTTCCAGACGGCGCGGGCGTACGACGGCGTCGAGGCGCTGGAGCACGTCAACCGCTGCCGGCCGGACCTGGTGACGCTCGACCTGCAGATGCCGAACAAGGCGGGAACGCTCTTCTACCGGCAGATGAAGAGCAGGCCGGAGCTGCGCGACGTGCCGGTGATCGTGATCACTGGCCTGACGCGCATCAACGGCGACCCGGAGAACGTGGTGCGGAGCCTCCTGCTGTCGGAGAAGCTCCCGCATCCCTTCGCCTTCCTGGAGAAGCCCTGCGACCTGCGGCGGCTGTTCCTCCTGGTCGACGAGGCCGTGAACGGCGCGAAGAGCGAGGCGTGAGCGTGCGCTCTCAAGGCCCCTGCTCCGTGAGCCGCTGCTGGAAGGCGGGCTCCGGCAGCCAGGTGATCTCCCCGCTGCCGCAGAGCACCATGCGGCCGTTGTTGTGGCGCGGCTCCGAGTCCCAGACGATCATCCAGTCGTCCGGGAAGGTCTCGGGCGGTTCGATGCCCTTGCTGGTCAACACGTACGCGAAGTGCGCGTAGGGCGCCTCTTCTCCTTGGCCGATGTTGGTTCTCTGCCGCGTCGCCTCGGGGCAGTGCGCGTCGCGCCATGGCTCGTCCTCGCGGTGCAGGGCCCGGAGCGTCGCGGGATAATGCTGCGTCTCCTGGCGCGCTGTCTCCAGGTCTTCGTGGATTCTCGTCAGGGCGTGGCGACAGTCCGAGCGGTGCGACGTGAACTCGTCCGTCATGAGGCAGTACGCGGCGGCCGTGCCGGCGAGCACGTACATGGCGGTGGACGTCGGGCCGTATCCGTCCGACTCGGTGACGAGCAGCAGGCCTCGGTCGTCGGCCACGAGCCCGGTCAATCCGAAGGAGAGGTAGGCCGAGATGGACTCCGCCGTGGGCAGCATGGCGGCGTCGACGGGGAACATGGCCCCGAGGATCGGGGCGTAGGACAGGAGCATGCCGTAGAGGTACTCGAAGAGGCGCTTGCTGTTGGCGTAGCCCACGAGGCCGGCCTTCTGCGGCAGCTTCTCCCAGGAGGCGCGGAAGGCCGGGTCATCCGCCAGGCTGCCCTTGCCGCCGTCCAGACGGCCGATGATCTCCTTCAGGACGCTGGTGTGGAGCGACAGGAGCAGGTAGCCGTCGGTGACGCACCAGCTGGGGGCGAACCCTCCATAGGTGTCGTGTAGCGGCTTGCTGTAGGAGATGTTGCGCCCGCGAAAGGAAGTCGTCTTGACCTCGGTTCCTATGAGCTCGCTGCACAGGGTCATGAAGTCCGATTGCAGCTCGTCCGGCCTGAGCACCTCGACGGCGAGGGCGCCAGTGGGAATGAAGCCGCCCGCCGGGAGCGAGACGAAGAGCATGATCTCCATGCCGAGCGAATCCACCACGGCGGCGAGCGCGCGCTCTCGCACGTCCTCGGCAAGCTGTTCCCCGGGGCGCTCCTCGCCCTCGAGCCACGCGCCGCGGGAGGCGCGGATGATGCGCGCCATTGTCTGGTGCAGTTCCTTGATCCGCAGCAGTCCGCCGCCGAGCAGCAGGGTGTCCGGCGGCGCGAGGCGCGCCAGGGCCGGCTCGATGGGGCCATCCACGAACAGGTCGAAGAAGCCGCGCCGCTCGCCGGCGATCTCGATCCGCACGAGGTCGTTGGCGCGGCCCTCGCTCATGGCGAGGCCGGCGACGAGCGACTGCAGGCCTTCGCCGCCCGCCGCGGACAGGACATCCCGATCCTCCTTGCTCGCCTCGGCCAGCTCGTCGTCCAGCAGCCGCTGCAGCGGGACGTAGAGGAAGAAGGAGGTCGCGCCGTCCACTTGGCCGGCGCAGCCCTTCTGGAAGGCCTCGTCCGCGGCGAGCGAGGCCGCGCCGCTGTCCGCGCCCGAGAGCACGGACTCGAGGTGCGCGCGGCGCGGGGCAACGAGGAGCCGGCCCGGAGCCGTCGCCACGTTCCAGTCGCAGGCGGGCCCCCGGAGCGTCAGCACGCGCGCGCCCGCGATCTCGCTCGTCTCCAGCCCGGCCGGGAAGACGCGGCGCAGGGACTCCGTGAGGTGCTCGGCGAAGGCGGCGACGCGCGCGGCGTCACCCGTCGAGCTCAGGGAGAGCACCCAGCCGTGCTCTTCAGGATCGACCAGCGCGAACGCCGCCTGGCCGTCGAAGATCGCCGGCAGGTCGAGCAGCTCCTCGACGAACTCCCAGCGCACGTCGGGGACGTTGTTCTTGAGGTCGCTGCCGAGCGACTTCAGAAAAGCCTGCACCTCCTCGTCGCAGTAGGCCTGGTAGAGGGGCAGCGTGCAGAACCCAGCCCAGCTCCGGGAGAGCGACGGCACGCTCAGGTAGAAGCGCGTGGTCGCCGGGACCAGGCCGGCGAGGTCGGTCTGGTCCTGCGGCGCCAGGGGGGCGGACGAAACCTGCGCCCGGGCCGGCGCGAGCGGCAGGAAGCAGCAGAGCGAGGCCAGAGCGAACGTACGAGCCTGAGCCATGAGGGACTCCCTTCTCGTGCGACGGCTTGGCGCCGCGTCGAGAGTTTCTTCGCCGCACGGGCGGCGTGACGTCCGGCGCACGATTGATAACACGGCGCGACGGTGCCGCAACGTGTTCCTTGCCGCAGGTATGCCGGTCGCTTCGCTCACCCCTCCTTCCCGCAGCGGCGCGAGCAGCGCGCCGGTGGAGGAAGGCTCTAGAAGAAGTCGACGATGCGGCCCGCGCGGCGCCCGGCGAGGAGGCGCAGGACGCGCGAGATCCCGCGCGCCAACCGCGGCACGCGCTGCTGCACGGAGGAGGTCAGGCGCTGCGTCAGGCGCATGGTCGAGGCCAGGCGCCGCACTGTCTCGGTCGCGTGGGCATTGCCCGGACCGGCGGCGATCAGCTTGGCGCCGAGCTCCGGACGCACGTGTCGCAGCACCACTGTGATCAGGTCCAGCCAGAAGTCCGGCGTGTGGTAGGCGCCGGGCCGGGACGGGTTGAGCATGGCCTCGTAGGCGTCGGTGGCGAAGCGGGTGAGCGTGCCGTCGCGCACGCAGCGCTCGTGCAGCGGCGTGCCGGGGAAGGAAGTGAGCGAGAGCGCCACGATCCACCAGTTGGGGCGCGGCAGCGCGTTCAGGGTCGTGGCCACCTCGCGCAGGTCGTCCTCTCTCTCGTACGGATTGTGCACGATGTAGTCGATGGAGAGCGGCAGGCCGGCGGCCAGAACCTTGCGCGCTGCCTTGACGAATGACTCCCGGTCCTCCCTGCGGTTGAACAGCGTGCGGTTGATCCGATTGGAGCCTTCCAGGCCCATGGTGACGTAGCGCAGGCCGCTGGACTTCAGGAGCGCGATGCGCTCGGCGGTGACGAAGCGCGGGATCATGCGGACGATGAACGGCAGACCGACCTCGGTCTTCATGCGCGCGCAGAACTCGGTCACCCACTCGTCGGAACCGGCGAAGAAGCTGTCGTCCTGGAGGTTCACGCCGCGGATGCGTGGCTCCCGGCGGCGCAGGTCGACCAGTTCGCGCATGACGCGGTCCACTCCAGCGCGGCGCACTGGCGAGCGGTACACGTTGCAGCAGTAGGCGCAGCGATAGAGGCAGCCGCGGGAGGTGACCGCGTCATACAGGAGACCATTCCAGCCGGCGTAGCGCGTGTGCATGGTCCAGGACAGCCGCTGGAGCTTGCCGTTCACCAGGATGCGGTCCGTGTCGAAGCGGAAGATGGGAAAGGGCAGATCATCGAGGGGCAGGCGTTGGGCCTCGGTCGGGGGATTGACCACCGTGCTGCCGTTCTTGCGCCACACCAGGCCGGGGATGGTCTCCGGCGCCGCACCCGCGAAGAGCAGGCCCAGCGGCACCTCGCCGGCGCCCTGCACCGCGTAGTCCGCGCCGGCCACGAGCGACTCCTCGGGGCAGAGCGTGGGGTGCACGCCTCCCGCCATGATCACGCCGCTGAAGCCTGCCTCGCGCAGCGCGCGCACCAGGCGCTCGTAGGGACGCAGGCTCGCCGTCATCAGGTAGAAGCCGACGTGGGTGACGTGCTCGGACTCGAGGAAGCGCGTGAGCTGCTGGATCTCGCTGGCCGAGAAGGTCACGGGGCTGCCGAACGGTGCGATCTTGCGCAGGATGACCAGCAGCGTGGTGCGCACGCCGAGGGACTCGGCGTAGGCGCCCAGCACGCGGATGGACAGGGGACGGGCCTGTTCGTCGATCGTGGCCAGCAGAAGGTGGTGGCTCATGCCCCTGCGCTCCGGGGGGGATGGGGGCGGCGCGGCAGGCTCGTGCACTGGAACGTCATGCCATCACCAGACCGATTCCTGCTCGCTCCGGCAAGTCCGCCGCGGACGACTTGAAGCGTCAGGCCGGCCGCGCCCTCAACGCTCCCGCAGCGGCGCGAGCAGCGCGCGTGCCAGGGAGAGCGCCTGGTCCGGGGTCGCCATGCCGTCGCGCACGAAGGGCGCGGCCGCCTCGAGCGCGCGCTGGCCGATCTCGGCGGGGGAGAGCACGGGCCGGCGGTCGAGGTGGCCGTGCTCGAGGAGGTACTCCTCGAGCCGCTCGCGCGTCTTCTCGTGGAAGCCCCTGACGCGCTCGTCGCCGCGCGCGCGGATCGCGTCGAGCACAGCCGAGGCGTCGCCGTTCAGGTCGGCCGCCAGAGACGCGAGCCGGTCCAGGAAGGTGTCGCTCACGCCGCCCTGCGCCAGCTCCTCGCGGCCGACGGGGCGGCCGCGGCCCTCGCGCCAGGCTTCGAGCGCGGCCTCGGCGACGGCCACGCGGCAGCGGAGATCGCGGACCTGCTCGGGCTGAAGGAGCAGCGCCGCGGCCGGTGACTCGAGCCAGGAGCGCAGGCTCCCCATTCGCAGCACGCCGTGGCAGAGGAGCAGGTGCAGGAGCGCGAGGTCGTCCCGCAGCAGGTGGAAGACATGCACGGCCGAGGGCGGCGCGAAGGGATCGATGCGCGCGGCGCCGATCAGGGCGCCGTACTCCTCGGGCGACTGGCCCGCGGGCGCGGGCGGCTCGTCAGGTCGCGGCAGCTCCAGCTCCGCGGCCGTGGACGCGGCCTGCGCGGAGCAGAGCGCGCCGAGGTCGATGCGGAAGGGCTCGGCGCCGGCGGCGCGCCACTGCGCCGCGTCGAAGGGCTGGGCCGTCAGGTAGAAGACCTGGCGCCCCTCCTCGGCGGAGAAGCGGGTCACGGCCTCGACCACGGCGCGAAAGCGCACCGGATCGCTCGCGGTGAGCGCCTCGTCCAGGAAGATGGGCAGGGGCTCCTTGCCCTTCTCCGCCTCCTGGGCGAAGGCCAGGCGCACGGCCAGGAGGAGCTGCATGCGCGTGCCGCTCGAGAGTTGTTCGAGGGGGCGGCAGGCGTTTGCCTCGGTGTCGAAGGCCTCGAAAGCCGGCGCGTCGCCGTCCGCGAAGCGCAGCTCGAAGGCGTTGTGCGTGAAGGCGGCGAACCAGCGCGCGGCGCGCTCGAGCACGGCCGGCCGGCTCATGGTCTCGTGCTCGCGCTTCACCTCCTCCAGCAGGAAGGCGCCGGCCGTGGCGAACAGCTCGTGGCCGTAGCGCTCGGCGAGCGCCTGGCGCGCGGCCTGGGCCGCGGCACGCGCCTCCTCGAGCGCCGCGCCGCTTCGCGCCTCGCGCACGTCCTTCTCGATCTCGGCGATCCGGCGGCCGGCCTCCTCGCCCTGCGCTGCGCGCCGCTCTTCCTCCTCGAGGCGCGCCCTGAGCTCCGCCTCGCGCTCTTCATCGGCGAGGGCGCGGAGCAGCTCGTGGCCCTGGAGGAGCGAGGCGGCCTGCTCGACCTTCCCCTGCTCCTCGAGGCTCCTCTTGCTGAGGTCGCGCCACCTCTTCAGCAGGCCGAGCCGGCGCACCAGCTCCGCCTCGTCGTCCTCGGTCGCGAGCCCGGCGCGCTCGAACAGGCGGGCGATCTCGCCCTCTACTTCACCCGCCTCGCGCAGGGCGCGCGCCCGGTCGCGCTCCGCCGCCTCATGGTCGTGGCGCGCCTGGTCGCGCTCGCGTGCACGCGCCGCGAGGCGCGTGAAGCGCGTGGCGAGCAGGGCGGCGTCCGCTGCCGCGGCCTGCGGCGCCTCCTGGAAGCGGCCGAGGAAGGCGAGCACCCCGGCGCGGAGCTCCTGCTCGCGCGCCGCTGCCTGCGCGAGAGCCGCGCGCCGCTCGGCCGCGTCCGCGCGCGCGGCGTCCAGCTCGCGCGTCAACCTGAGCCAGCGCTCGAAGCTCGCGTCCAGGCGTGTTGGATCGAAACCGACGGCTGCTGCGAGCGCGGCCAGGCCGCTTTCGACCTCGGCGCGCTCGGCCGCGTGTTTCTCCTGCACGGACTCGATCTCGCGGCGCCGCTCCAGGTCGCGGAGCGTCCTCTCCATGTCCGAGAGCGCGCGATCCAGCTCCTCGAGGCGGTCGAGGACCGGCGCCTCGGCCCAGGCCGCGGGCTCCTTGAGCCTCGCCTCGCGGAAGCGGCGCACGGCCTCGCGCCGCCGCGGATCGCGGCGCGGCGGGAGGAGCAAGAGGATCACGGCCACGAACAGGGGCAGAAGCAGGAGCCAGACCGCGGGGTGGAGCGCGGGCGCGGAGAGCGCCGTGGCGAGCGCGGTGGCGGCCGCGCCGGTCGCGGCGAGAACGAGAGCGAGGACGATGGGCGCGCGCGGCCGCGGCGGCCGCTCCTCGGGCAGACCGAGCCAGCGCAGGAGCTCCTCGCGGCCCGCGCGCAGGCGCCGCAGGTCGCCCGCCTGGCTCCCGTGGCGCGGCAGGCGCATGAGCTCGGCCTCGAGCGCCTTGCTTCGCGCCTCGAGATCGCGCTTGGCAACGAGCCCTTCCTCGGCGCGCGCCACGGCAGCCGGGTCGATGCAGGCGCCGCTGGCCGGCGGAGCCGCTCCCAGCTCCTCCGCGGCCGCGGCCAGGCGCGCCTCGGCCAGGCGCGCCGCCTTGTCCGCGGCGCGGCGCTCGGCTTCCGCCGCGCGCAGCTCGTCGAGCCGGGCGCGCTCCTCGTCGAGCCGCGCCGCCTGCGGTTCGTCGCCGGGCAGGTCCGCTGCCTCGCCGCGCGCGCGCGCTTCTTCCGCGCGGCGGCGTGCCTCCTGCTCCTCGTCGCCGCGCGCCGCGCGCTTCCTCCGCAGCTCTTCCAGGCGCTCGGCCTCGCGGCCGGTCAAGAGTTCCATGCCCGCCGGGTGCCGGCCCAGGTCCTCCTGAAGGGCGCGCAGCCGCTGGCGCGCGGCCAGCAGGTCGAGGGCGCGCTCGCAGGCGCGCGCCCGGGCGCCGGCCTCGTCCGCCGCGCGCTTCTCCCGGCGCAGCTCCTCGAGCCGATCTTCCTCGGCGCGGATGCGCTGATGTTTCGCGCTCACCTCGCGCACGTGCAGCGCGCTCTTGCGGCAGGCCTCGCCCTCGCTCGCGGCGTGGCCTCTCTTCAGGTGGAAGGGGCCGTCCTCGTGGCGCAGTTGCGCCAGGTCGTAGCCGCCGGCCAGCAGCGTGGCGATGCGCGCCGCGATCGGATCGACCGTGCGCGGGCCGGGCGAAGCGAGCAGGTCCTCGAACAGCACGGTGAAGTAGGAGGCGAAGCGCGGATCGGGCAGCGCCGGCTCCTCGACCGGCCGGCCGTCCCGGGTCCAGCGTCGCTCGCTGCCCTGGCGCGAGGCGCACAGCAGCCCGCTCGCGTCGCGGAAGTCGGCCTCGACCGTGATCGGACCCTCGCACTTCTGGTCGTAGAGCAGGAAGCGCAGCGCGCGGCACAGGCTGGTCTTCCCGGAGGCGTTTGGCCCGACCACGAGGTTGAGGCCCGGCGACACGGGCGCGAGGGAAAAGCCGCGCACCAGGCCCGGCAGGCGCTCCACGCTCAGGCGCTCGAGCTTCACGGCGCGGCCTCGCGCTGCGCCAGGAGTTCGTCGAGCGCCTTCAAGGCGGCGTCCCGCAACAGGGACGCGACCTGTTCCTCGGTCAGGGGCTCGGGCCGGAGCGGGCCGTAGACGGCCTTCGCCGGCACGGGATCGAGACGGCGGCGCGCGGCGCGCAGGAGAGCGGCGCGCTCCGGGTCATCGCGGCCGCGCTCGAGGACGATGAGGCGGCGCGCCATGAGCGCGGCCGGGTCGCCGCCGCCCGCGGCGAGCGCTGCCACGTCGAAAGCCGGGCGTGCCTCGTTCGCCACGCTCTCGATGAAGTAGACCAGGCCCTCCTTGGGCAGGGCGAGGTCGCGCGGGTGGCGGTCGCCGAGCCAGAGGTCGATGTCCCGGCGGAGGCTGGTGCGGCCGGTCAAGCGCACGCGGCAGCCGACCGCGCGCGCCCGGTGCACCGCGAGGGCGAGCGCGCGGTCCAGGCCGTCGCACGCGGCGATGAAGCGCGCCTCGAGCTCCTCGGCCGCGCTCAGGCCCCCGGCGTCCACTTCCACCGGTTCGAAGCGCAGCGGGGCGAGCGGCAGGCGCGTCGCGGTCACGCGCGCCGCGAGCACCTCCACCAGGCAGGGGCCGTGCGCGCCGCTTTCCGAGGGGTCGAGCGCGCTGAGCGAGCCGAGGTAGCCGATCGGCCGCTCGCCGTCGAGGGGATCGGGCTTGTGCACGTGGCCGAGCAGCCAGGCGTCGACCGGCGCGGCCAGGAGGTCGGCGGAGCGCACGGGCGCGTAGCGGCTCGCCGCCACGTCGCGGTCGCAGTGCAGCAGGCCGATGGCGGGCGGGCCGGCGAGAGCCGCCGGCAGCGGCAGGGGGCTCGCGATCACCTCCGGGCTGGGGAAGGACCAGCCGAGCACGCGCGCCTCGCCGCCGTCCTTGCCCTGGATCGTGGCGCTCTCCCAGCGGCCGCCGCGGCCGAGCAGGCGAAACTGCGGCAGCGCGTCCGCGAGCCGCGGCAGCACCTGCACGTCGTGGTTTCCGGCCACGGCGTAGACCTGGATGCCGGCGCGCGCCAGGCGCGACACGCCCGCGGCGAGCTGACCGCAGGCCTCGTAGAAGTCCTGCTCGTCGTCGACCACGTCGCCGGCGAGCAGCACGGCGTCGACGTCGTGCTCGAGCGCCGCGGCCACGGCTGCTTCCCAGGCGCGGGCCGGCGTGAGCAGGGAGGCGTCGAGCGCCTGGCGCAGTCCTTCGCTCAGTCCGGACGGCGTCCGCCCGAGGTGCATGTCGCCGACGCAAAGGAGCTTCGCGCCCATGGATCTCCCGCGCGGGCGCCGGCCCGCGCGCCGTGATCGTAGCCGCCGCCGCCAGTCCGCTGGCGGCGTTTCCGGTTCCCTGGCCGCGATCAGGTGACCCCGGCAGCCGGGATCTCCCTCATGCTCGGCAGCCCCCGCCTGCGCCAGCCGACCAGCAGCAGCCAGGTGCGAGCTTGCGGCAGCGGCGGGTCTTCCTCCCTCTCGGCGAGGCCCTGGGGCAGACGGCCGCTCGTCTCCTTCCAGCCATCGAACCAGAAGCCCGTGCTGAAGGGTCGAGCAACGCCCGGCAAAGCCGCGCCGCGTGCCGCCGGGCGTTGTTCAGCACGTAGCACAGCGCGCTTCGCACCTCGCGCGGCGTCCTGAGGATACGGCTGTGGTAACGGTCGGCGAACACTCGGCCGCAGCGACCCCAGAGGCGGTTCAGCGCCCTGGCGAGGCGGATCAGGAGTCCCTGCATGCCCCGCGACAGCGCGAGTACTGCGTCAGGCGGAAGCCGAAGCGGTCAGAGCCGGCGGCGAACACGCGCTTCACTGCGCGGTAGGTTTGCTTCTCCCGCGAGCCAGGGAGCCCCCGCTCGAGCCGCACGGTCACGTGCACCGGGAAGCGCGCCGCGAGCGCCTCGCGCGTCCTGTGCGACACGCCGGCCCGGTCGCCCTTGGGCTTGCGCCCGGCGCCGGGACGCCTGCCGCCGCGGCGAGCGAAGGCAAACTGCTGCTGAACGCGGATGGATGACGGCCTCCTGCCCATTTGATTGAGCAGAAAATAGCATCTGCGGTGCAAGAAGTCAAGATGGGAATCCAGAATCACCCACTGCGCGAAGCGAAAGGCGCGCAAGACGGTCGCGACGGACTGGGAACGCCGCCGGCGCGAGTTGAGCGGGCTCAATGATCGGCGAACGCCGCCGGAGGACCGGCGGCGGCGGGCTCAATGGACAGGCCGGAGCGGATCGGCGCCCAGGAGACGCTGCAGCCGAGTTCCTCGAGCCACTCGGCGGTCTCGTCCGCGCACATGTGGGGGAACCAGAAGCGCTCCGGGTCGGGTACGAAATGCAGGTCGTACGTCGCGCTGTAGAGGCCCTGCGGCAGGCCGCGCGCGAAGCGCTCGTCGAGCTGGCAGAGGAGCGCGCGCACGCGCTCCCTCTCCGCCAGGAAGGGCAGGAGCTGCGCGCCCGCGGGATAGCGCCCCCGGAGCGCCGCCTCATTGGCGGCGGACGAGTCGCGGCGCGCGAGCGTGCCGAGCGTGGGCCAGAGGATCGTGCGGCAGGCGTCGTGCCACGAGTCGTCCTCGAGGGCGTACCAGCGCCATTCGCCGTAGCCGTACTCGACGAAGCCGCCCGCCGCGCGCGGCAGGATCAAGCCGAAGTGCTTGGCGTTCTGGATGACGTAGACACGGAGCGGTTCGGCCGGCTGGGGGGGCGGGACCACGGCCGAGGCGCACCCGGTGAGCAGGGCGAGGAGCAACGCAATGCACGGCCCGGCCAGCATGATGTCAGACCCCGCGCGCGGCCAGCGCCGCATAAGAGAGCGCACCGGGCCCATAGACCGCCTCCTTGACGTGATCCAGCACGCGCGCCCAGGCGAGGTCCACCTCCACGTTCGCCTCGCCCGCGAGCGTGCCGGCCGGATCATCGGCGCGGAAGGTCACGGCGAAGCCCGGGCCGGAAAAGGCCAGGCGCGCCCCGTCCTGCTCGAGGCGGTACTCCACGCCGTGCACGCGGCCGAGAAAGACCTCGGCGCCCTGCGTCCGCTCCAGGCAGAAGCCGTCGCGGCCGGAGTCGGCGCGCCAGTCCGCGGGATCGCTGTAGAAGCGCGGCTTGATTGCGTAAGGCCCGCCGTCCTCGGGGCAGAACACGTCGCAGTTGCCGCAGTCATTGCAGAAGCCGGCGAAGGTCCCGATCTGGTGCTTCTCGGTGATCGCCAGCACACCCTCCTGGCGCGTGCTCCAGCGCGCGCCGTCATAGCTGGCCTTGACGATTGGGATCTCGCCGCGCGGCAGGACGAAGGCGAAGGTGGCGTCATTCGGGCACACCGGGATGCACTTGTCGCAGGTCAGGCAGTCGAAGAGCCGCAGGCTGCGGCCGATCTTCGCCGGGGGCTTGGCCACGGCCGCCCGCCGGTAGCGCGGGTCCTCCGCGACGCGCCGCGCGTAATGCGCGGTGTTCAGGACCTGCGCCTCGCGCACCCAGCGCGGGAAGACCGCGTCCCCGGCCGCGGCCTTCAGGTCGCCGCCCGCGCGGAGTGCCTGCTCGCAGGCCTGGCGCGTCTCGGGGTCGAGCGGCAGGCGGTCGAGCGCGGCCTGACCGTGGCCGAAGGCCCGCAGGACGAACTGATCGATGGTAGCGGCGCCCGTCTGGCGCATGCGCGCCAGGAGCTCGTCGAGGCAAGCGCGCGCGCGGCCGTAGCCGCCGGCCTTCAACAGGTCGGTGCAGGCCGTGACCGGCACGAGGCCCAAGGCCACGGCTTCGGGGAAGTTCTTGCGGTCGATGCCGGCCGAGAAGGAGAGCGGCACGTCCGCGGCGAAGCGCCGCCGGAAGCGCGCCACCAGGTCGATGGCCAGCACGTGCAGGGGCGGGCCGGAGAGGTACATCCACTGCTCGCTCTTCGGCAGGAAGCCCTCGCGATTCTCGACGATGAGCGTGTTGCAGAACTTGACGCCGAAGCCGCGCCCGAGGGCCGCGGCGCGGGCGCTCAAGCGCTCGACCATGCCCGTGGCCTGCTCCCAAGTGGTGTCGCGCGCGAAGGCCGCCTCCGGGCAGTGGATCCCGTCGTAGCCGAGCGCGCCGTGCAGCAGCTCGTAGAGCCGCTCGCGGCCGAGGAGCAGCGGGTTCAGCTTGACCGTGCAGTCGAGCCCGTGCTCTTCCATGAGGTGCAGGACGATGCTCTCGATCTGGTGCGGCGGGCAGCCGTGGAAGGTGGAAAGCGTGAGCGAGCCGGCGAGGCGCGGCGGGTGGTCGAGGTCGCGGTAGCGCGCGAACTCGGCCGGGATCTCCCGGCGCAGGCGCTCGATCAGAGGAGACGCGTCGCCGAGCGCGCGCAGGAAGGCCTGCATCTTGGCGCCGCGCACACCCGCCAGGTCATAGCCGGCACTCGCGTCGAAGAGCGCGCCGTGTGGACCGGCGCCTCCCGGCAGGAGGCCGCTCGCGGCGAGCAGGCGAATGAGCATCGCCCCCTTCACGTACTCCTCGAGCGCCTGCGGCAGCGTGAGCTCCTGCGACCACTCGACGTTGTAGCCGACCGTGCGCATGTCGATGCACGGCCGCGGCACGGTGATGGCGTCATTGTCCTGCACCGTCTTCAGCTCGAGGACGCGGCCGCCGCCGAGCCAGGAGAGCACGATGTTCTGCGCGAGCTGCGTGTGCGGCCCGGCCGCCGGACCGAAGGGCGTGGCGGCGGCGCGGCCGTGGCAGAGCACGGCCAGATCGAGCCCGGGCGCACCGGCGAAGAACTTGGCGCAGGGCAGGTCGAAGATCGAGCGGCGCTCGGCCAGCTCGCGCAGCATGCGCGTGACGAGCAGGGCGAAGGGAAAGGGGCGGAGACCGGCCATGGCGCGTTCCTCGCCCAGATCGTAGCGCGCGCGGCCGCCGCGCCACGAGAGGCGTGCATTTCACCGGTGCGACATGGGCCGGGCGGCCGGCGGGCGGGGGAGGGGCGGCGATTTCGCGGGAATGGCGCCGGCGCCGCGCCTGCTAGGATGCCCCTGGACGCGCGGCGATCGGCTGCGCCGCGTGCCACGAGTTCCTGGTGGTCCATCCCTACGCATTGCGGGGAGGAGCCACACCATGGATTCCCCCGAGCATCGGGGCTCGGCCTCCCCGGAAGCCGAGCGGCTGTTTCGGGAGTATCTCGCGTTCCAAGAGCGCGGCGAGGCCGTCGACTTCGAGCGCTTCTGCGCCGAGCGGCCCGCGTCTTCGCAGGAGCTCCGGCGCATCCACGCCGAGTGGCAGCAGGCCACGCTGCGCCTCTCGCGCCCGCCGCGCGGCGCCTTCCTCAAGAAGCGCTTCATGGAGGTCTTCGGCCGCACGGTCGAGGCGGGCCTGAGCGTCGAGCCCGAGCCTCCGCTCAGCCAGGGACCCGGTTCGCAGGAGCTCTTGCGGCGCCTGGCGGCGCACAACCCGGTGCACACGCGCTACCGCCTGAAGGACGAGATCGCCCACGGCGGCATGGGCTCGATCTTCAAGGTGTGGGACGAGGATCTGCGCCGCAACCTGGCCATGAAGGTGATGCTGGCGCGCGAGCAGGGAGCCGCCGCGGGCGCGGCCGCCCCGGACGACCCGCGCGCGCTCGGCCGCTTCCTCGACGAGGCGCAGGTCACGGCGCAGCTCGACCACCCGGGCATCGTGCCGGTGCACGAACTGGGCGTGGACGACAAGGGGCGCGTGTTCTTCACCATGCGGCTGGTCGAGGGCGCGGACCTGCGCACCGTGTTCGAGCAGGCGCAACGCGGCGAGGAGGGCTGGAGCCAGACGCGCGCGCTCGGCGTGCTGCTGCGCGTGTGCGAGGCCATGGCCTATGCCCACTCCAAGGGCGTGATCCACCGCGACCTCAAGCCGGACAAC
>DYIW01000355.1 GCA_020723465.1 Phycisphaera mikurensis | reverse complement strand
GGGGCGGGGCAGCGGGCGCAATGGGGGACGAGCCGCTCCGCGGCGTGCTGGCCGTCGAGGCCGTGCTCGTCGGTCCGGAGCTGCTGCATCGGGGGTCGCTGCGGCTTGCCGGCGGTCGCATCCTCGCACTCTGCGCGCCTCCCGCGCGCTGTCTGCCTGGCGCCTTCGCCGTGCCTGGCCTGCGCAACGCGCACGCCCACCTCGACCTCAGCCTGATCACGGACCTGCCGCGCCCTGAGCGGGGCTTCACCGGGTGGATCCTGGACCTCTTGGCGGCGCGCGGACCGCTCGATCCGGTCGCGCTGCAGCGGGGCGCGGAGGCCGGGGCGCGCGAGGCGCTCGCCTCAGGCACGACCGCCGTGGCCGACATCGACTCGACCGGGGCGGCGGCCGCCGCGGTGGCCGCGAGCGGGCTCAAGGGCATTGCCTTGCGCGAGCTGATCGGTTCTCGCCCAGGCCAGGAGGATGAGGCGCGGCGCTGGATCGACGGCTTCGCCGCGTTCGCCCCGGGACGCCTCCTGCGTCCGGGCCTGTCCCCGCACGCGCCCTACTCGACCGCGGCGGAACTCTATCGCGCGGCGCTCGCCCTGGCCGCGCAGCGGGGATTGTGCTGGAGCACGCACATCGCCGAGACGCGGGAGGAAGCCGAGTTCCTGCGCACGGGCCGGGGCGCCCTCCGCGACCTGCTCGAGCGGCTGGGTGCTCCCGCGCCCTTCTCCTCGGCGCCAGGCGTCGCACCGCTCCGCTACCTGCACGGCCTGGGGGCGCTCGGCGCGGGCGCGTTGCTCGCGCACGCCAACTACCCCGAGGCCGGCGACCTCGAGCTGATCGCCGAGCACGGTGCGACCGTCGCGTTCTGCCCGCGCAGTCACCACTTCTTCGGGCACGAGCCGCATCCCGTCGCCCGCTACCTGGCCGCGGGCGTGCCCGTGGCCCTCGGCACGGACTCGCGAGCGAGCAACAGCTCGCTGTCGCTCCTGGACGAGATGGCGTTCCTGCGCCGGTCGCGGGCCGATCTGCCTCCGGCGACGATCTTGTGGATGGCGACCGCGGCGGCGGCCCCTCTGCTGGACGGCGGCAGCGGCCGCCTGGAGCCCGGCGCCGCCGCCGACCTCGCGCTCCTCGTCGCGGCCGGCGGCGTGCCGCGCAGCGCGCAGGAGGCGGTCGACCTCGTAACCGGCGGCGGCGCGCGCGTCGCGGCCACGCTTGTTTCAGGACGCGTCCGCTATCTGGCGGAAGTCCCGTCGTGGGAGGCGCATAGCTTGACTCCCGGTGGTGGGGGGTTATTGTCTCCTGTTCCGGAAGGACCGCGGGGTGACTCCTCCTCATGAGGCCGGCCCCGATGCTGGAGTCTGCATGAACCCGAGTCCCACCGAGGCAACACGGGGTTTCGCGGAGGTCGTCGAGCGGAGCGCGATGTTCCTGCTCAGCGGCCACGTGAATATCGACGGGGACTCCCTCGGGTCCATGCTCGGCATGTACCACTTCCTCAGGCAGCGCGGGAAGCTGGTGCGCGCCCTTTGCTTCGAACCGCTGGCGGAGCGCTATGCCTTCCTCGGCGGCAGCGATATCGTCGAGGTCTTCGATCCCGCCGTCCACACGGAGTTCGCCCGCGGCGCGGACGTCTTCATGATGTTCGACTTCTCCGGGACGGGCCGCATGCCGGGCCTATGGGAAATCGTGCGCGGCGGGCGCGCGCTCAAGGTCTGCGTGGACCACCACCCCGCCGAGTCGCTGCCCGGCGACCTCAACCTGCATGTGGCCTCGGCTCCAGCCACGGGCAAGATCGTGCTCGACCTGATCCGTGCCCTCGGCGGCGAGGTCGATCGGCGGATCGCCGAGGCCCTCCTCGTCGCGATCGCCACGGACACGGGCTGGTTCCGCTACAACAACACGACGGCCCAGGTGCTGCGGGACGCGGCCGACCTGCTCGCCCTCGGCCTGGACGCCGCCGCCATCTACCGCGAGATCTATCAGCGGAACGAGGTGCCGCTCATCCGCCTGATGGGGCGAGTGGCCGCGTCGCTCAAGGAGGAGCTGGGCGGACGTCTCCTCTGGGCGACGGTGCCGCAGTCGCTGGTGGTGGAGCTGGGAGTCGGTCCTTTTGAAACGGACGAGCTGCTGGACCTGATGCGCACCAGCAACGCGGCGGAGTGCGTGGCCCTGTTCCGCGAACTCGTGGACGGCAGTGTGCGCGTCAACCTGCGCTCGCGCGGCCGGCTGGACGTGAGCGCGCTGGCGCGGCGCATCGGCGGCGGCGGACACTTGCATGCTGGCGGCGCCACGCTGGAAGGTCCGCTCGGTGCCGCCGCGGCGCGGATCGTGGCCATGGTCAAGGAGGCGCTGCAGCCGCTCATGGGCGCGGGTCTCGCGGCTGCGCCGCGCACGCGAGGTTGACGCGCAGGCCGGGGTTCTCGTGTACGCGATCATCTCCGACATCCATGCCAACCTGGAGGCCCTGACGGCGGTCCTCAAGTGGATCGACGACGCGGGCATCAAGGAGATCGTCTGCCTGGGCGACGTGGTCGGCTACGGCCCCGACCCGGAGGCGTGCATCGACCTGGTCAGCAGCCGCTGCCGCTTCACCATCCGCGGCAACCATGACGACGCGGTCATGGGGGACGCCTTCGACTTCAACCCGATCGCCCGCGAGGTGATCGAGGGAACGCGGCAGCTCCTCAGACCCGGGCTGTTCTCGTCGGCGCTCAAGCGCGAACGCTGGGCGTTCATCCGCGGCCTGGAGCCGGTGCGGCGCGAGGGGCGCGTTCTCTACGTTCACGGCTCGCCGCGCGACCCGGTCAAGGAATACGTCATGCGCACCGACGTGGTCTTCGCGCCGGAGAAGCTGCAGGACGTCTTCAGCCGCATCGACTGGCTCTGCTTCGTGGGCCACACGCACCAGCCGGGTGTATTCAGTGAGCGCCGGGAAGGAGGGCGCACCTCGTACGAGCATCGCGCCCCGCACGAGCTGGGAGCGGAGGCCACGCTCAAGCTCGGGGAGCAGAAGGTGCTGGTGAACGTCGGTTCGGTGGGTCAGCCGCGCGACCAGGACTCGCGCGCTTGCTTCGTCGTGGTGGAAACGGACGGCGAGGGTCGTCCGGCGAGCGTGACGTTCCAGCGCGTCGTCTACGACTACCGGCCGACCATGGAGAAGATCGAGGCGATCGAGTGGATCAACAGCCTCTGCGCCACGCGCCTGGAGATCGGCCGGTAGCAGGGCGTCCGCGGCCGCGGCGGGTGCGTGGCGGCGCCGCCGCGATGTGAATCACTGCGGCTCGAGGCAGCCCAGGTCGTAGGCGACGAAGGGGCCGCGTTCGCTGCGCGTGCCGTGTTCGCGCAGGTACTGTTCGAGATCGGGCGCGATGACCACGCCGTCCTGGATCGGGTCCAGGAACAGGATCCCCTTGCCGACCTTGCCGAAGGCGCGAGCGCGCTTCATCTCGACATCGAGCTGGGCGCGGTCGCGGGCCCAGACGACGTAGCGCTCGGCCGTGGCGCTTACCTGGAGCGTGAAGTAGTACGGCAGGATGACGAGCGCACCCATCTCGGTGTGCTCCTTGATCGTCTCGCCGACTTCGCTGAGCTTGAAGCTGTGCCGCTCGCTCAGAACCTGGACCGAATGGAAGACCTGCCAGCCGAGCAAGACGATGAGCGCGGCGACCTGCAGGCGGGAGCCCCGGGCCCGCAGCAGCGATGCGCTGGTGGGCAGGCAGAAGGCGCTGGCCGCGAGGATGGAGAAGGCCGGCAGGAGATAGAGCTGATAGTAGTCATGCCCGCGCGCGTGATTGCCGAGGATGATGACGTTGCCGATGCCGAAGCCGAGCATGACCAGGCCCGCCAGGGAGACATCGTCCAGGCGGCGGCGCGCCAGGCGCCGCGCCACCAGCGCCAGGCCGACCAGCACGAGGAAGATCAGCGGCCAGCCGTAGAGCGTGGCGCCGTAATGCGCCATGCTCCGGCCGAAGTCGGCCCAGTCGAAGTCCGGCGCCAGCGGCGTGACCGCTCGGTAGTAGGCCAGCGAGGCGTCGGGTGCCTGACCGCTGAAGCGGCTGAGCTGGATCACCACCTGCGCCTGCACCGCCAGGACGACAAGCACGGCCGCGCCGAGGAGGGCCGAGGCGTGGACCAGCGGCCCCGTCTTTCTGCCGGCCGCGGGCGCGCGCCGCCGGCGGAAGGGGGCGCAGGCGGCCAGACAGAACGGCAGCCCCAGGGCGATCCAATCGCAGAAGACGGCCGCCGCCTGAGCGAACAGGGAGCGCCAGAAATCCTTGCGCTGGCCGCCGCGCTGATAGCGCAGGAAGAAGTGCAAGGCCAGCAGCACGAAGAAGAGGGTCGGAACCTCGAAGTTGACGAACGGGCCGTAGTACACTCCGATCGGCGTCAGCGCCGCGATGGCGCCAGCCGCGGCCGCGGTCGACAGCCCGCGCCTTCTGGAGAGCCGGTGCACCAGGAAGATGATGCCGATGGCAAACGGCACGAAGGCGAGCCGCAGGCCGGAGGGATTGGTGCCGCCGAGGCCGGCGCCGATCGTGGCCAGCAGGATGGCTCCGGGCGGGTGGTGGAGGTAGTAGGCGAAGTGCTCCTTGCCGGCCCAGTCCGGATTCAGCACGGCCACGCCGCCCGTGGTCGCCAGGCCGTGGCGCAAGTGGTTCCGCGCCATGATGGCGAAGAAGGCCGCGCAGGCGCCGCGATGTCCGTCCTCGTACGGGGCGAGCAGATCCTGGCAGCGCAGGAACGACCCGCACAGCACCGCGACGATGAACAGCCAGACGGCGAAACTGCGCCCCACAACGGAATGCTAGCGATCGGCTGGGGAGCACCAGCAGGATATTGCCCCTGGAGGCAGCGAGAGGAGCGGAACGAGCAATGGAGCAGATCTCAGTGGTCCTGACCACGGTCCCGGACGCCGCGACCGGAGCGCGCATCGCGCGCTGCCTGGTGGAGGAGGGGCTCGCCGCCTGCGTCAACGTCCTGCCGGGCTTGCGCTCCTTCTATCGGTGGGAGGGGAAGCTGGAGGAGGGGGACGAGGCCCTGCTCATCGCCAAGATCCGTTCCGAGCGCTTCGCCGAGTACGAGCGGCGCATGCGCGAGATCCACCCCTACTCGGTGCCGGAGGTCGTCGCCTTGCCGGCCGCGCAGGTCGCGCAGTCCTACCTGCGCTGGTGTCTCGAACAGGCTTGAGAGAGCGCGCCGCGCCACGCTCGGCTGGCCGGCGGCCTCAGAGCCTGAGCAGGAATCCCCCGCGGCCGCGTTGCGAGCGCCGGGGG
>DYIW01000354.1 GCA_020723465.1 Phycisphaera mikurensis | reverse complement strand
CTCGGGGAGCGACGCCATCTCCACTTTTGGGTTGCGGGCGAAGCCCGCGCTAAGAGCGTGAACAGGAATCCAAGCGTCGGACCGGTCGAATCCAGCAGGGATTCCTGCTCACGCTCTGAACCGGACCCGCGCCTCGCGCGCCTGCGCGGAGAGGTCAGGAAGCTGCGGGGCGGCGTCGTCGTCGCCTTCTCCGGCGGCGTGGACTCGGCCCTGCTCCTCAAGGTGTGCCGCGACGAGCTCGGCGACGCCGTGCTCGCGGTCACCGCCGACTCCCCCTCCCTGCCGGCGCACGACCGTGCGGACGCGGCCAGGCTCGCGGCCGCGCTCGGCGTGCGCCATCGCTTCGTGCCCGGCGCCGAGTTCGCCGACGAGAGCTTCCTCAGGAACGACGCGCGGCGCTGCTACGCGTGCAAGCGCTCGCTCTTCGCCCTGCTGGCCCGGCTCGCCGCCGAGAACGGCCTGGCGCACGTGGCCTTCGGCGCCAACCTGGACGACCTGAAGGACGTACGCCCCGGGCACGAGGCCGCGCGCGAGGCCGGCGCGCGCGCCCCCCTCCTCGACGCCGCGCTCACCAAGCAGGACGTGCGCGACCTGGCGCGCGCCCTCAGCCTTTTCTGCTGGGACAAGCCGGCCTCGGCCTGCCTCGCCTCGCGCGTGCCCTGCGGCACGCCGCTCGACCCGGCGGTCCTGGCGCGCATCGACCGCGCCGAGACAGAGCTGCGCGCCCTCGGCTTCCGCCAGTGTCGCGTGCGCCACCACGGCCGCCTGGCGCGCCTCGAGCTGCTGGCCGAGGACCTCGCGCGCGCCGCCGGCGCGGAACGCGCAGCCGTCGTCCGCCTGCTGCGCGAACAGGGGTGGGACTTCGTGACGCTCGATCTCGAGGGCTATCGCGCGGGCGGAGTGGACCCGCGCTAGCAGCCCGTCAACGCCTGGCCTGCAGGCGCTCGGCCAGGGTGCGCGCCTCGCGGTAGCCGACCAGCGTCTCGAGCACGCGGCCCTGCGCGTCGAGGATGAAGGACGTGGGGTAGGCCTGGACGGCGAAGCGGCTGCTCAGGGCGGGAGCGAGGTCCGGGTTCACCTTCACGCACGTGTAGTGCGCCAGCAGCTCGACGACCTCCCGGTCGCCGAGCGAGCGGCTCTCGAACAGGCGCGCACCGCGCGACCAGTCGACGGTGAACAGCAGGAAGACGGGCCGGCCGCCGGCGCGCGCTTGCTCGAGGGCCGCCTCGAGATCGGTGCTCCAGGCGACCTGCGTGGCGCTCTTCGGCCGCAGCGGCTCATTGCGCGTCGGATCCAGATCGCGCTCCGCGGCGCGCGTCTTCGCCTCGGTCTCGGATTCCAGCTCGAAGAGGCGCCCCTCCTGCATGACCGACGCCACGCGGTAGGGAACGCCGTTCACGCGCAGCGGCACGGACGCCGGCACGCGCGCCTCGGGACTGAGGAGAGCGGCCGGGTCCTCATCCGCCTTGACCATGGCCCAGGAGCAGCCCTCCACCGCGTAGATCCCGTCGCAGTCGTCGTCGAAGAGGGCGAGGCGCATGGCCACGCCCTCGATCTCGATCTCGCCCTCGCGCCACGAGGAGGAGATCATGAGCAGGTGCTCGAGCGGCGCGCCGCGCGGATACCAGGCATAGAGCGTGAACTGATGCCGCTCGCTCACGTCCTTGCCGAAGTAGAGGTCGAGCGCGACGTTGGTGAACTCGGTGTAGTCCAGGTCCCGCGTCTCGACGTGCGCGTTCTTGCCCGCCAGCGCCGGGCCGTCGTCCGTGAAGTCGAGGTTGCGGTTGCGGTCGATGTAAAGCAGGTCATAGAGACCGAGGTCGGGCCGCGACTGGTCGAGCAGGAAGTGCGTCTTCCCCTGGCGCGCGAAGCGCAGCAAGGTGAAGAGGGGCTCCTGCGACTTGAGCGGCGGCAGGGCGGCGTACTCGGCCAGGGGCGATCGCGTGAGCGGCACGACCACGGGCGTGACCGACACCGGACCGCGTGCCCCCGCCCCGGCGTCGCGGTAGGAGAGGGTGCCGCTCACGCGCGCCCCGAGGCTGCCCGCGCCCAGGAGGTCCTCGGAAGAGGGTGCGATCTGGCCGCGGGCGACCGGCGCGAACGCCGCGGCCAACAGGACCAGCAGAAAGCGAACAGGCAGTCGCCTCACCATGCGTCGCTCCGATGGCATGTCCAGCGAGGCTCCCATTTCGGCCGATCCGCGCGCCCGGGGCAAGCCCTACTTCTGAAAGATCGGCAGATACTGGAAGGGCAGCTCGAGCACCAGGCAGGACATGGCGGTGGCGTACACGCGGCCGTACTCGTCGCCGTCGAAGCAGCCCTTCTCGCGATGCTGGCGGCCCTCGAGGAAGCGCACCGCGCGCACGAACCACTCGTGCCACAGGCGCGGATCGCGGTGCACATGGTACGCCTGGGCGGCGTAGAGCCGGCCGTAGCAGGGGAAGCTCTGCTCGCCGGAGAAGCGCAGGTCCGGGTTGAGCAGCGGATCGTGACGCTCCATGTAGGCGATGCCGCGGTCGATCACTTCGCTGTCGTAGGTGCCCGCGGCGTTCAGCGTGGCCACGGCCGCCGCGGTGAGCGGGTAGCTCACGGACGGGCTGTTCAGGTGATAGCGGAAGGCGCCGTCCTCGGGCCGCTGCGACTTGTGGATGTAGCGCACCGCCCGGTCGATGACTCCCTTGTCCACGTCCACGCCCACGTCGCGCGCCGCGCGCAGCGCCTGGATCATGAGCACGGTCATCGAACCCTCGTGGTCATCCTCGTAGGGCCGGTAGTACCAGCCGCCCTGCAGACTCTGCGAGCGCTCGATGAGCCGCACCGCCGCGACCAGCGCCCGGCGCATGCGCTCCTTGTCCGCGCGCGCCTTGAGGCCGGCCGATTCGCCGAAGCCGGGATCGAAGTCGAGCGTGCCGTAGGCCTGGGCGACGGCCAGCGTGGCGAAGCCGTGGCCGTGCATGCGCGAGTTCGGGTCGGACTCCAGCGAGAAGTAGCCGTAGTGCATCTCGCCGGCGGGATCGCCGCTCTCACCCTGCGGCGGCGTGTCCACCTGGTGAGCGAGCAGGAACTCGATCGCGCCGCGCACCGGTTCGGCGTGCGTCCCGCGCCCGAGCGTCGAGCCGCCGGCCATGAAGGCGAGCGCCGCGATGGCCGTGACCGCCAGCGGCGCCTGCTTTGCCTCCTCGCCGCGCTCCACGGAGAAGGACCCGTCCTCGTTCTGCTGGGTCGCCAGGTAGGCGAGCCCCCTCTCGGCCACGCGCCCGGCCGCGGCCAGCGCCTCGTCGAAGTCGCCCGTGCGCGCGGTCTCGCCCTGACCGCCGGCGCAGGTCGCCACAAGCAGCGCTCGGGCCAGCAGGGAATGCGCCAGCAGGGACGGCAGGAGAATCACGGGCCTTTCCGGGTGTTCGCCTTCTTGAAGTAGTCCTCGATGAGCTTGCGGTAGCGGGGCGGGAACTGGTCCGGGCTGAGGTTCTGGAACATCTCGGCGATCTTGGGCGGCAAGACGCCCCAGCGGCCGCTCACGTCCTCACGCTCGAACTTGCCGGTTTCGGCGGGAGGGAGTTCGCCCTTGCTATTGGCCTCCTCCGGATCGCGGTCGGCGGCATGCGGATCTTCCGGCAGCTCCTCGGCCGGCTTCGGCTGCTCCGGCTGTCCCTGCTGCTTGAGCTCCTGCGGCTCCGGGTCCTTGCCGCGCTCGCCGCCGCCCGAACCGCTGCCCGAGCCGCCGCCCTCGCCCGAGGACGGGTTGTTGCATTGAGAGACCTTGGCCAGGCGGATCAGCTCCTCGATGCTCTCCACCACCTTCACCTGGCGGCCGCGCACGTCCTCGAGCAGCTTGTCGATGTCGCTTACCGTCTCGGCTATGGCCTCGCGCGCCGCGGCCGGAGCCGCGCGGCCGACCTCCAACAAGAGCTCGTCGATGCGCGCCATCTCCTGCCTGATCTTGGCGATCAGCTCGCGCTGGCGCAGCTCGTCGTCCTGCTGCGCCCAGAGCGGCGTGGCGCCCAGCGCCAGCAGCAGCGCTGCGAGCAGTCCGTGTCTCCAGCTCATCGTTTCTCCTTGGGGCCGGATTCGCCCCCGCCAGCGGCCTCCTCGGGCACGGTTTCCACCAGCGACTCGAACAGCCGCGTGATCTCGGAATGTTGGCCTCCCAGCCGCTGCAGGCGATCGCGGCCGACTTCGTCGAGGCCGCCTTCCTGCAGCTCGGGATGCGTACGAATGAAGACGTCGACCTTGCGCAGCGCCGCCTCTTCCATGCGCTTGACCATGAGCAGCTCCGCGACGCGCGGGATGAGCGGCTGCTTGGGCGACCGCTGCTGCTGCCCGGGAGGAGGCTCCTGCCGCTCCGCGTTGCGCCGGCGCTCCAGCTCCTCCTTCAAGGTGCCGAGCAGGTCGTCGTAGCGCTCGATCACGTCCTGCACGATGGAACGCGTGAACTCGTCCGTGGCGTGCGGCCGCGTGCCGAGCAGGTCGGACACGCGCGCCAGGTCCTCGGAGTTCCGCTCGAGCGTGAAGCTGAACACCAGCGCGCCGTCCTCGCGGATCTTCTCGATCACCTCGTCGTTGCGCGTGCCGAGCGTGCGCGCGTCGGCCGCGAGAGCACGCGCGCGCGCGCGGCCCGACCGGGTCAGCTCGCCCTTCTCCGCCCGCTCCAGGTCGATCTCGGCGGTCTTGTCGTTGAGCTCGAGCGCGCCGGCGCGCAGCGCCTCGAGCTCCTCGCGCACCTTGAACAGCAGTCCCTCCTGGCGCAGCTCCTGGTAGCGCTCCTCCTCGTTCTTCAGCTCCTCCTGCGCCTGCGCCAGGTACTTCTCCGCCTCCTCCTCGCGCGGCACGGCCGCGGCGCCCTCCTGCTGGTCCAGATCGCTCGCGGCCTGGTTCATGCGCGAGGACGCGTCCGCGAGCGCCTGCTGCTGCGCCGCGTTCTCCAGGTCCTTCAGGCGGTCCATGAGACTGCGCGTCTCCCCTTCCAGGGCGCGCTGGCGCTCCGCCAGGTCGCGGTAGCGCTCCTCCTCCTGCTCTTGACCCGGCCGCTCCTGGGGCGCCTGGCCGGCGGCGCGCGCGTCGAGCGCCTCCTTGAGGCGGCCGAGCGCGCCGAGGCTCTGGCGCTGGCTCGCCCCGGCCTGCGCCGGGCGCGCGCGCGCCAGGTTCTCGGCGGCGTCTTCCATCTTCCGCTCCGCTTCCTCCGCCAGGTCGAGCCAGGAGCGCTCCCGCTCCTCCTCGTCGAGAAGATCGGCCAGGCGGCCGAGCGTCTCCTCGAGCTCTTGTGCGCCGCCGTGCAGGTAGTTCTGCCGCGCCGCGAGCGCG
>DYIW01000353.1 GCA_020723465.1 Phycisphaera mikurensis | reverse complement strand
GGCCACGCGGCCTGGGCCCTCGCGCGCTTCAACGCGTGAGCAGGAATCCCTGCTGGATTCGACCGGTCCGACGCATGGATTCCTGCTCACGCTCTCAACGCCGCGGGCGGCGCCCCTTCTTGAAACCCGGCCGGCCCGGCCGGTAGCCCACGCTGCGCTCGCCGGCGGCGCGCCGCTCCGGCGGCGCCGCGGCGCCGGGATGCGCCGGGATGAGGCAGTCCTGGCCGTCGCCGATCAGGTCCTCGCGGCCCGCCTCGAGCAGCGCCGCGCGCGCCAGCCTCCAGTTCCGCGGCAGGAAGAACTGCAGCAGCGCGCGCTGCAGCCGGCGCGCGCGCGCCGTCCTCGGCACCGGCACGGGCGCCAGCGTCACCGGATCGAGGCCGCTGTGGTACATGGCCGTGGCGAGGTCCAGCGGCGCCGGGATGAAGTCCTGCACCTGGCGCGGGCGCAGCCCCGTGCGCTTCAGGAACAGCGCCAGCTCGATCATCGACTCGAGCGTCGTCCCGGGGTGGCCGGCGATGAAGTACGGCACGAGATACTGCTCCTTGCCCGCGCGCGCGCTGGCCGCGGCGAAGCGCCGGGCGAATTCCTCGAACTCCTCGGGCCGCGACTTGCGCATCAGGTCGAGCACAGGGCGCGCGACGTGCTCCGGCGCCACCTTGAGGTGTCCGCCGACGTGCTGCGCCGCCAGCTCCGCCAGATACTCGGGCGAGCGGTTGGCCAGGTCCATGCGCACGCCCGAGGCGATGAGCACCTGCCGCACGCCGGGCAGGGCGCGCGCCGCGCGCATGAGCGCGAGCAGTGGGCCGTGATCGGTCTTGAGCCGCCGGCAGGGCGCGGGATGCAGACAGGAGAGGCGGCGGCACACGCTCTCGATCTCCGGCCGCGCGCAGCGCATGGCGTACATGTTGGCCGTGGGCCCACCGAGGTCGGAGATGACGCCCGTGAAGCCGTCACCGCGCGCCAGGGCGCGCACCTCCGCCAGCACCGACGCCGGCGAGCGCCACTGCACGATCCGTCCCTGATGTGCCGTCAGGGAGCAGAAGGAACAGCCGCCGAAGCAGCCGCGCTGGATCGTGACCGAGGTCCTCATCATCTCCGCGGCGGGAATGGGCCGCGTGTACGAGGGGTGCGGCCGCCGCGCGTAGGGCAGCGCGTAGATCGCGTCCATCTCCGGCGTGGAGAGCGGCAGGCTCGGCGGGTTCTGGACCAGCAGGCGCCGGCCGTGGCGCTGCAGCAAACGCCGCGCGTTCAGCGGGTTCATCTCCAGGTGCACCTGGCGCGTGGCGAGCGCGAACTCTCGCCGGTCGTCCCGCACCGCCTCGAAGGATGGCAGCTCGCGCGTGTCGTCCACGGGCGTGCCCGCCGCGCGCACGGAAGCGGGAAGCGGCGCCAGTTCCTCGCCCGCGCCGAGCAGGTAGGCGACGCCGCGCAGGTCGCGCAGATCGGGGGGCGTCTCGCCGCGGTCGAGGCGCCGCACGATCTCCACCAGGGGGGCCTCGCCCATGCCGTACACGACCAGGTCCGCCTTGCTCGAGACGAGGATCGAGGGCCGCACCGCGTCGCTCCAGTAGTCGTAGTGGGCGAAGCGGCGCAGCGACGCCTCCACGCCGCCCGCGATCACCGGCACGCCGGGATGCGCCTCGCGGCAGCGCTGCGCGTAGACGCTGGCGGCGCGATCCGGGCGCAGCCCGGCCGCACCTCCCGGGGAGTAGGCATCGTCCGAGCGCGGCCTCTTCTCGGCCGTGTAGTGGTTCAGCAGCGAATCCATGTTGCCGGCGCTGACCGCGCAGCAGAGGCGCGGCCGCCCGAGCGAGCGGAAGGCAGCCGCCGACCTCCAGTCCGGCTGGGCGAGGATGGCCACGCGGAAGCCCGCCGCCTCGAGCACGCGGCCGAGCACGGCCATGGCGAAAGAGGGATGGTCGACGTAGGCGTCGCCGCTGACGAAGAGCACGTCGGGCCGCTCCCAGCCGAGGCGGTCCAGCTCCGCGCGGGTCATGGGCAGGAACGGCAGGGCGGAGCCCGCCGGCCGCGGAACGCGCATGCTCACTCCACGGCGCCCGCGCGCGGCGATGCGCCGCGACCCGCGGCCGCCGCGCTGCATGATAGCCCGCGGCCGGACGCGCGCGGGCGGGGGCGAGCCGCGCGCCGCGTCAGTCCAGCAGGTTGGCGAGGACGCGGCGCGTCGCGGGAGACTTGTTCAGCGTGTAGAAGTGGATGCCGGGCGCGCCGCCCGCCAGCAACGCTCGACACTGCGCGGTGGCGTGCTCGATGCCGATCCGCTCCACCGCCGCGCCGTCCTCGGCGACCGCCTCCAGCCGCGCCAGGAGCGGCGCCGGGATGCTCGCTCCGCAGAGAGAGGTGAAGCGCTTCACCTGGCCGACGTTGCTGATGGGCATGATGCCGGGGATGAGCGGCACGCCGATGCCGAGCGCGCGCGCCCGCGCGGTGAAGGCGAAGTAGGCGGCGTTCTCGAAGAAGAGCTGGGTGATGAGGAAGTCGGCACCGGCGTCGACCTTCAGCTTCAGGTGGCGCAGGTCCTCGGCCAGGTCGCGGCACTCGATGTGCCCCTCCGGGTAGCAGGCGCCGCCCAGACAGAATCCCCACTTCGACTTGATGAACGCGACCAGCTCGTTGGCGTGGGAGAAACCCCCTTCCGGCCGGCGGAAACCGGTCTCCCCCTCCGGCGGGTCGCCGCGCAGCGCGAGCACGTTCTGCACTCCCGCGGCCGCGAGGCGGTCGAGGACCAGGCCGATCTCGCGCGCGCTCGCGGCCGCGCAGGTGACATGCGCCATCGCCTCGACGCGGAACTCGCTCTTGATGCTCGCGACCAGCTCGACGGTGCGCTCGCGCGCCGAGCCCCCGGCGCCGTAGGTCACCGAGACGAACGAGGGATCGAGTCCGCGCAGCTCCCCCAGCGCGTGGCGCAGGGCCTCCATCCCCTTGTCCGTTTTCGGCGGGAAGAACTCGAAGGAGAAAAGCGGCCGGCCGCGGCCGAACAGTTCCTTGATCCTCATGATCGCTCCGTCAGGCGCGCGGCGCGTCCGTCGTCTCGCTCATCGGGTCGAGTGAGGACCCCCGCCGCCCCACCTTGCTCCTCGAAACCCTGGCACATAGCACCGCTCCGCGTTCGCCGTCAGCTTCCGGGCGCGATATCCGCGAACATCCCGCCGCCGCCCGCCTCGCCCGCCCCGCGGCAGGGCGCCTGCGCCCGGCACCGGTCGTCGCCGTCATCATCAATGAAGAGACCCGCGCCGGCCGCGCCGAAGCCCTGCGAGCGCGCCCGCGAAAGGTACTCGTCGTTGCCCTCCAAGTCGCGCAGCAGACCAAACCCGCCGTCCCGCGCGGCGCCGAGAGCGAACTCGCCGCACGAGTAGAGGTCGTCCCCCCTTCCTTCAAGCAGCAGGCCGACGCCGGAGCCCGCGCCGAACCCGGCAGCCGACGACGCGGCGCGGTAGACGTCGTCGCCGCGCCGGTCGAGCAGCAGGCCGAGTCCGCCCGGCAGGCCGGAAAAGAGCGGCCAGCCCGCTCCCAATGAGAGCGCCGCGGCCGTGCCCGGATCCGCCAGCGCGCTGCCCGGCAGAGCGAGGTACAGGTCATCGCCCCAGTGATCGACCAGGATACCGGCTCCGCCCGTGGCGCCCGCGCCGGCGCCGGCGCACGAGCACTGGTACCGATCGTCGTTCTCCGCGTCGAACAGGATGCCCAGGCCCATGAAGCCGAAGCCGAGGCCGCCGCGCGCGCAGCGGTACTGGTCCCGGCCTGCGAGATCGAACAGCGCCGCGGCCCCGAACACGGCCGCGCCGAACTCCAGCTCGGCCGCCTCGTACACGTCGTCCCCGGCGGCGTCCACGAGGAGTGCGACGCCGTCGCAGGCCGCGCCGCAGGAGAAGCCGCCGCCCTCGTAGCGATCGCGCCCGTCCAGGTCGATGATCAGGCGCACGCTCGGCTCCTGCGGCAGCGCCAGGCCGGCGAGCGGCACACCGCCGCACCAGCGGTCGTCGCCGCCGAGGTCCACGGCCAGTGCCGTGCCGCGGAGCGGCAGGACCGTGGTCCCCAGGCCGCCGATGAGCACGAGTCCTGCGGTGCACTCGCTCGCCAGCACCAGGTTGCGGGGCACGCCCGCGCCGTCCGGCAAGAGCCGCAGCTTCTGCAGAAAGGGCGCTCTGACCGCGGCCTGAAGCGCCGGGAGGGCGACGGTCACGCACTCGGTCAGATCGGCCAGTGCGCAGAGAGCGGTCGCGCGCTCGAACGACTGCATGAGCGCCGCCTCCTCCTCGTCCAGGCCCGCGGCTGCGCCCGCCGGCGCGAAGAGACGCCCGCGCCAGTGCTCGGCGGCCGCCGCGCCCCGCCGGTCGGCCGCGGCGCGAGGCGGCGCGGCCGCCGCGAGAGCTTCCAGCGCGCCGATCAGCATGGCCAGGGCCTGCCTGAAGTCCGGCGGGAAGCAGGCGCTGTTCTCGGCCGAGACGCGCAGCAGGTCGATCCCCCGATCGCCGAGCGCGCCGATGGCACGAAGCGGCAGGTCCGGCCCTCCTGCCGCAGGCGGCCGGACCGCGCCGCGCGGCAACGCATCCCCCTCGAGCAGCAGCGCGCAGGACTGGACTACGCTGAACGGCTCGAGCTGGCCGCGGCTCAGAGCGGCCAGAGCCTCGTCCACGAGCGCACCGCCGCGCTCGCTCTGCCCCGAGAGCAGCCGCCTGAGCTCCAGGGTGAGCGCGTGGCCGGCGGGCTCGCCGGCGCCGCACGGTCCCAGCCGTTCGAGGTAGGCATGCAGCGGCTGCACGCGGCCGCGCGGCAGCGCTCCCGAGCGGCCGCGGCCCGGCTCCGGTTCGGGCAGCCCGACCAGAATGGCGGCCGCGGCCAACGCCGCGGCGGAGAGCACGAGGATGACGCGTCGCGATCGGGGCATGGCCTGGCCGGCTGTGCACGCCGGCGGCCTCCGCCGGCGCGGTTCGTCCGGCAGAGCATCGGCGCGCGGGGCTCCGCGACTGAACTACGTCTGGCGCGGGCGCTTCGCTCCGCGCCAGACGCCGCGGCTGGATCCGACGGGCGCGGCGCCCGCGGCTCAGCCGCGGCGCCGGGGACGACGTCACGCCTCGTGCAGCTCACGGCTTCGAACCTCCCGCATCGCCTCCGCCTCGAAGAGCCGCTCGACGTTCGTCGGGCACACGATGCACCGGAAGCCGCTGCCGCTCCCGGAGGCCAGGGAAACGGCCGCGATCGCTCCTCACGCCTCTCACTCCCCTTCGAATCCCAGGAAACCGACTGCGACGCCTATCTCACCGCGCGTCTTCGCGCGGTGCACCCTTCTGG
>DYIW01000352.1 GCA_020723465.1 Phycisphaera mikurensis | reverse complement strand
CGGCGAGCGTCGACTTGCCGTGGTCGATGTGGGCGATGATGCAGAAGTTGCGGATGGAGCGGGCGTCCAAGGGTCCTACTTTCGAACGAGGTCCAGGCGCCGGGCGAGCTCGCGCAGGGCGGCGCCGCGGTGGCTGACGCGGTCCTTTTCGGCCGGGTCGAGCTCGGCGAAGGTCCTGCCCGAGGGCTCATACAGGAACAGCGGGTCGTAGCCGAAGCCGCCCGCGCCGCGCTCCGCGGCCAGGATGCGGCCCGCGCACGTGCCGCGCACCTCGGCCAGGACCGCGCCGCCCCGCACCAGGGCCAGGCAGCAGACGAAGCGCGCCATGCGCCGCGGCTCCGGCACCCCGGCGAGGTCCGCCAGCAGGCGCGCGCGGTTCTCGGCGTCGCTGGCGTCCGGGCCGGCGTAGCGCGCCGAGCGCACGCCGGGCGCGCCGCCGAGCGCGTCCACCTCGAGGCCGGAGTCGTCCGCGAGCACCGGCCCGTCGCACTGCGCGGCGAAGGTCCGTGCCTTGATCAGGCAGTTCTCTTCGAAGGTGGCCCCGTCCTCGTGCGGCTCCAGGTCGAGGCGGAGCTCTCGCGGCGTGACCACGTCGACGCCGCGGCCGGCCAGGATGCGCTGGAGCTCGTCGCGTTTCTTCAGGTTGTTGGAGGCGAGCAGGATCCTCATGCCGTCCCGTAGATCGCGGCCGCGCGCGGCTTCAGCCGCCGCCGCGCGCGCTCACGCGCCGGCTCCATCGGCCGCTTCAGGCAGAAACGGGACATGTTAGCGCTCTGCCCGCGGGAGCGCAACGCGTTCACTTGACGCGGATCGCGCGTCCCTCGAGCACGAAGACCAGGTCCCGGCCGAGGGCGAACAGCTCGCTGAGTTCGGGGTGCTCGTCGAGCAGCTTGAAGTACTCGTCCGAGAACGCCTCGACCTCGACCATCGCCGGCCTGAGCGCCTCGGTGAAGGCGAGGTCGATGTGGAAGTCGCCGATGCAGAGCAGCGTGCGGCCCGCGGCCGTGACGCGCTCCAGCGCGATGCCGTGCTGCGCGGCGAAGGAGGCGACCTCGTCTGCGCTCCCAAGGCCGGTCAGGAAGCCCAGCTTCTTCGCCAGGGCCACCGACTCGCGGCCGGTCGCGGGCACGGCGTCGCCGGGCTCCCCGCCGGACGCGTAGCCGAGGCGCTCCAGCTCGCCCCGTGCCTTCTCCTCGGCCGCTCTGGCGGCGCCGCCCGCCCCTGAGGTCGGTCCCGGGGCGGACGGCAGGGCGCCGGCCAGGCGCCCCAGGCGCTCGCCCTCCTCGACCACCAGGGCCGAGGTGTAGGGCGTGACGATGCCGTGCTCCTTGCCAAGAGCGATGACGGCGTCGACCAGCTCCTGGTTCGAGCCGTGCAGGCGGATCTCGTTCAGCAGGAAGCCGACCTTGCGCGCGGCCCAGACCGGCGCGAGGAAGGCGCAGTCGCGGTTCTCCCGCGGAAACGAGCCCTCGACCGTGTAGCTCTTCTCCCCGCGCGCGCACTGGCCGCGCAGAGTGATGGCGTGGCTGCCCTCGCCGCGAAAGCGGCCGGCCACCACCAGGGCCGAGCCGGCGAACAGGTCGGGCAGCTTCTGCGGGTAGGTGTCCCAGACCTCGACGCCCCGGAACTCGAGCACGGGCCCCACCAGCACCGGCTCGGCCACCTTGGCGAAGAAGGCCGACACGCGCACCTCGAGGTTCTCGCCCTCGCCGATGTAGTCGCAGGCGCCGCGGTTGTCCGCGGCCAGGCGGTCGAGGAGGAAGGTGTTCACGTCGAAGCCGACGCCGAAGGCGAACAGCCGCGCGCGGCCGCCGGCGTTTGTCTGCTCCACCTGCTGCAGGATCTTCGCCGGCTCGGTCTCGCCGATGGTGGGCAATCCGTCCGTGAGGAAGGCCACGAGCCTGAGGCGCGGGGCATCGCCGCTCAAAACGGCCAGCGCCTGCGCCAGGGACGCGGCGATGTTCGTGCCGCCGGCGGGCCGCAGCATCTCCAGGTGCGCCACGGCGCCTTCGATCTCCTCGGCGGCGGCCGGCGTCAGGCCGGGCTTGTAGGCGCGCACGTCCGTGGCGAAGGAGATGAGCGCGAAGCGGTCCTCGGGGTGCAGGGTGCGCAGGCCGTACTTGAGCGCGGCCACCGCCTGATCCCACTTCTCGCCCGCCATCGAGCCCGACCGGTCGAGGACGAACACCACGTCGCGCGCCTGACGTCCCGCTGGCGCGGCGGCGAGCGCGGGCGCCAGGACCAGCACGAAGGTGCCGTCCTGGGCCGGCAGGCGGTGCGTGAGGAGCGACATGCCGACCTCGCTCTCGCTGCGCGCGAAGTAGAGCAGGAAGTCGGCGCGGCCCTTGGGCTTGCCCTCGAAGGTCACGCGCGCGGCGCGCTCGCCCTCGCGCGCCACGTCCACGGCGTGGGTCGGCGAGTAGATCGTGGTGAGGGGCAGCGCCGACTTCAGGCGCACGTCCACGGTCAGGTCGGCGTCGCTGCCGGCGGCGAACTTCAACGGCAGCGCCAGGGCGTACAGGTCGCCCACGCGCTCGGCCGGGGCGGCGAACTGGATGGCGATTTTCACGTCGGCGCGCGGCGCGATGGGGAAGATCGAGGCGCGCAGCAGGCCGCGCTCGGCGAACTCGAGCATGGCGGGGTCGCGCATGCGGCGCACGATGTCGCGGTAGATGCTTCCGGCCTGGCCCGAATCGAGGACCTCGCCGGCCACCTCCTTGCCGTCGATGGTCAGGCTGAGGCCGGTGGCGACCGCGTCCCGTGGCACGGGGAAGAGGTAGGTGCCCTCGATGGTCTGGTCGGTCAGGTTGCGGAAGGTCTGCTCGATGCGGTAGCTGGCGATGGACTCCGCAACCTCCGCCAGGACCTGGTGGCGGACAAGGGCCATGCGCTCGGCCTGGGGCGCCGGCGGCCCGGGTGGCGGGACCCGGTGATCGATGTAGATCCCCTGGCCGAAGGCCGGGGCGGCGCCGAGGAGGGAGGCGAGGGCCAGCAGGCGAAGCAGATTGGAGCGCATGGCGGTCATCCTTTCATCGTGCCGAGACCGGGTCCGCCCGGGCCCGGTTCCCGGCTTTCGTGCATCTTCCGGCGCGCGCGGCCGCGCCGCTCACTCCCCCGGCCGCTCCACGCTGTCCACGGCGAGCAATTCCACCTGCGCGGCCGGCCAGGCCAGGCGCCCGGCCGGGCCCTGGTCCAGGACCACCTCGAGCGCCGGAGTCATCTCGACGAAGCGGCCGCGGCGTTCCTGGCCGCCGCGGCGCAGGGTCACCAGGCGGCCGCGCAGCCAGGAGATGCGGTCGAAGGCCGCGATCACGGCCGCGCTGCCGCCGCGCCCGAGTTCCTCGAGCCCCGTTTCCAGGGCGCGCAGGAGTTCGCGCAGGAAGGCGCCGGCCGTGAGCGGGCGGCCGCCCGCCCCGACCAGCGTGCCGACCGGGCCGTCGATGGCGTGCACGGGAGGAGCGCCCGCGGGAAACAGGTTCACTCCGATTCCGACGACGTGCGCCGGGCGGCCGGCGGGCACGGTCTCAGCGAGGATGCCCGCGACCTTGGCGCCCGAGGCGTCGACCACGTCGTTCGGCCACTTGATCAGGAGCCGCGCGCCGGCGCTTTCCCCGGCCCGCGCCACCGCGAGCGCGGCTACGAGCGTGAGGATGGCCGGCTGCGCCAGCGGGACCTCGGGAGAGAGGATCACCGAGGCTGCGAGCGAGGCGCCTGGCGGCGACCACCAGCGCCGTCCGCGCGTGCCGCGGCCGGCCTGCTGCCGCGAGGTGGTCAGCACGAAGCCGTGACTGCGGGCGCCGCCAAGCCCCTCGAGCAGGCGGCGCGCGTCCAGGTTCGTGGAATCCGTGAAGTCGGACACCAGCACGCGGCGGCCGATGAGCCAGTCGTCGTGCGCCCCCGCGAGCGCGGCAAGGTCGTCGTCGCCTTCGGTCACGCGATCTTCCGGGCGGCCAGGGCCGGCAGCGCGCCCCTGAAACCGCATCAGGAACAGCTCACACGCCGGGTGCCTCGCGGGCAAGAGCTCCCCTTCGGGCGCCGCGGGCGCGGCCGCTCAGGCGAGCAGGCGCAGGCGGACCTTCTCGAGCTGGACCTTGAGCTTCGCCATTACGTTGGAGTGGATCTGGCAGACGCGCGACTCCGTCAGGCTGAGGATGTCGCCGATCTCGCGCATCGTCAGCCCCTCGTAGTAATACATGATGACGATGAGCTTCTCCTTCTTGGAGAGGGTGCGCGTGATGGCGTGCAGCACGTCCTTCTGGCTGAGGCTCTCGGCCGGATCGACGCTGCTGCGATCCTCGATCACCTCGATCCGCGCCAGCGAATCGTCATCCGGGTTCTCGTCCCAGTTCTCGGAGAGCGAGTAGATGGTGCGCGCCGACGAGGCTTCCCTGAGCTCCCCGTACTGGTCGAGCGTGATGCCGAGCTTGCGCGCCATCTCGAAGGCGGTCGGGCTGCGCCCCAGCTCGACCTCGAGCTGCTGCTCCGCCTTGGCGATCTGGTGAGCCTTGAGCCGCACCAGCCGAGGCACCCAGTCCTGGGCGCGCAGCTCGTCGAGGATGGAGCCGCGGATGCGCGTGGTGCAGTAGGTCTTGAACTTGACGCCGCGGTCCAGGTCGAAGCCGTCGATCGCGTCCATGAGGCCGAAGACGCCGGCTCTCTGGAGGTCTTCCAGCTCGATGCTCTTCGGCAGGCTCATGAGCAGCCGCTCGGAGATGTAGCGCACGAGCGGCAGGTAGCGTTCGATCAGCTTGTTGCGCAGCGCTCGGGTCCTGGTGCGCTTGTACTCCCTCCAGACTTCATCGATCTCGGTGGTGGGAGAGGGGGGCGAGGTGGACGATTCCCGTGTCATTCGGCGCCTCCGAACTAACGCTGGCGGCGAGCCGGGGAACGGGCTCGCGACCGCGACAACTGGCTGCCATCCCGCGGGCCGAGGCGGCCCGGCGGCTTAGGCCCTGAAGCTTTGCGTCCTCCCCTTTCGGGGAGTTTGCCTTTGAGTGGTGGCTCCGCCCGAAGCCGGAGTCTGACCACACGCCGGGAGAATAGCGGTCCAGATGGACCCAGCAAAGTCAAAAAGACCAAAATATGCAAGCTATACAAAGAAAGTCAGGATCGCCCCTGTGTTCTTCGCCTCCAGCTCGCGGGACTTGAGGGAAAAGAGGGCGGAAGTGGCGCCGGGGGGAAGAGAGAAGCCCTGCCAGCAGGGGGGCGGCACGTGGATCGGGCAGGGAGGCGCGCTCTGCGGGCTTCGCCGAGGAACGTGCGCTCAGAGCCTGAGCAGGAATCCCCCGCGGCCGCGTTGCGAGCGCCGGGGGG
>DYIW01000351.1 GCA_020723465.1 Phycisphaera mikurensis | reverse complement strand
CCGAAGTCCTGCCGCCGGTCGCGCCGCCCGAGATCGTGCCGCCCGTGGCCGCGGCCGCGCCCGAGCAGGCGCTGGCACCCGCCGCAGCGGCCGCGCCTCTCGCCGGCGAGCCGCTCGCACCTGTCGCGGCGCGCGAGCTGGGCGTGGTCGAGCCCGCCCTGGCGGCTCAGCCGGGCATCGCCGCCGCGGCGCCCCCGGCCGAGGAGGTCCAGGCCGCCCGCAAGAAGAAGGCCCCCGCGCGGCCCGAGGCCGACAAGCCCGTGCAGCCGGCCACGCCGAGGCGCCGCCCAGCGGGCGCCAAGATTCTGGGCCGCATCGAGCTGCCGCCCGAGGAGATCAAGAAGGCGCGCGGTTCGCGCGCTCTGCCCGGCGTGCCGGATGTTCTTCCCGGCGCCGAGCTCATCCCGGACGAGCTCACGCCGCAGCACGGCGTGCGTGGGTCAGTGGACGCGGGCGCGGCGCTGCGCGACACCGCGGAGCGCCGCCGGGCCGCCGGCAAGGGCGCCAAGGACGATCCCCTGACCTGGAGCCCGGATGACGAGGACGATCCTCTGCTGCAGGGCATCCGCCTCCGCAACGTCCAGACCGGCCCGCACATGCGGCGGCCGCCGCGCCGGGTCGGCCCGCGGCGCGGATCGCGGCGCACTCCCGCGCCCGTGCACACGGGCCCGATCGAGGTGCACGTGCCCATCACGGTGCGCGATCTGTCCCAGATCCTGGGGGTGAAGGCCGCGGCCATCCTCAACCTGCTGGTCGCCCAGGGCATCGCGGCGCACGTGAACTACGCGCTGGATGAGAATGGGGTGCTGGAGGTCGCGGCCGGCCTGAACCGCGAGGTGACCATCACCAGCGCGAAGGGCAAGGAACAAGCCTTCCTCGAGAGCGTGGACGCGGCCGACCGGGAATTCGCCGAGAAGGCCGGAGCGGACGGCGAGATCCACGAGCGGCGCTGGCCGGTGGTGGCGTTCCTCGGCCACGTGGACCACGGCAAGACCTCGCTCCTCGACCGCATCCGCCAGACCAACGTCGCGGCCGGCGAGGTCGGGGGCATCACGCAGAGCATGCGCGCCTACAGCGTGGCCGCGCCCGGCGGCGGGCGCATCACGTTCCTCGACACGCCTGGCCACAAGGCGTTCACCGAGATGCGCGCGCGCGGGGCGAACGTGACGGACATCGTGGTGCTCGTGGTGGCCGCGGACGACGGCGTGATGCCGCAAACCGAGGAGGCCATCCAGCACGCGCGCGCGGCCGGCGTGCCCATCGTCGTGGCCATGAACAAGATGGACCGGCCCGAGGCCAACCCTGACCGCGTGCTGCAGCAGCTCGCGCACGCCGGGGTGATGGTCGAGGGCTGGGGCGGCGAGACGCAGGTGGCGCGCGTCTCCGCGGTCACCGGCCTGGGCGTGGAGGACCTGCTGGAGCGCATCAGCCTGCAGGCCGAGATCATGGATCTGCACGCCGACCCCAAGCGTCCGGCGCGCGGCACGGTGATCGAATCGCGCAAGGACGACCAGCTCGGCGCGGTGGCGACGGTGCTCGTTCAGGACGGCACGCTGCGCCAGGGCGACGCGCTGCTGTGCGGCACGGCCTACGGTCGGGTGCGCACCTTGATCGACGACCAGGGCAAGAAGGTCAAGGAGGCGGGCCCGTCCCTGCCGGTCAACGTGGTCGGGCTGAACGAGGCGCCGGCCGCGAGCGAGTCGTTCTACGTGGTCGAGGACTTGCGCAAGGCCAAGCAGGTGGCGGCCGAGCGCGACCAGAAGCTGCGCCTCGAGCGCGTCAGCGGGCCGGCGCCTGCCGGCCAGATCACGCTCGAGAACCTCTTCGCCAGCCTGGCGGCGGGCAAGGCGCAGGAGATCAAGGTGGTCCTGCGCTGCGACGTGCAGGGTTCCCTCGAGGTGGTGCGCCGTTCGCTCGAGGACCTGGAGACCGCCGAGGTCAAGGTCAAGACCATCCGCCACGCGCTGGGCGGCATCACCGAAGACGATGTCCTCCTGGCCCTGGCTTCGCAGGCCGTGGTCCTTGGCTTCAACGTCATCGCCGATGACAAGGCACGCAGCCTGGCGGAGAGCAAGGGCGTCGACATCCGCACTTACCAGATCATCTACGATCTCATCGACGAGATGAAGAACGCGATGGTCGGCATGCTCTCGCCGCTGCAGCGCGAGCAGGTCGTCGGCCACGTGGAGATCCGCGAGGTGTTCAAGGTCTCGCGCCTGGGCAGTGTCGCGGGCTGCAAGGTGCAGGACGGCGTGGTCAAGCGCAGCTCCCTGGTGCGCCTGAGCCGCGAGGGGCGCGTGATCTACAGCGGCAAGCTCAGTTCGCTCAAGCGCTTCAAGGACGACGTGCGCGAGGTCAAGGAAGGCCTCGAGTGCGGCCTCAAGATCGATGGCTACGACGACATCAAGGTCGGCGACATCCTCGAAGTGATCGAGATGGAGGAGGAGGAGCGGACGCTCGACTTCGCCGGCGGGTAGTGCTCGTCCGGCGGGGCGCGTCCCCAGATCCGGCCGGGCGCGCCCGCGCGGCGCCGTCGTCGGGTCGCGGCGTATGCTGGTCGTGGGCGTGCTCGAGGCGAGGTTGCGCCTGCGCTCCTCGCGTTCCCTGAAGGAGAAGCGCCGGGTGCTGCGCAGCATCAAGGATCGCATGCGCGCGCGCTATAACGTCTCCGTGGCCGAGGTGGACGATCAGGATACGTGGCAGTCGATCGTCCTGGGCTTCGCCCTGGCCGGCAGCAGCTCGACGCACGTGGCCGCGGAGCTGGAGGAGATCCTGCGCCAGTTGCGCGTCCATCCCGAGGCCGAGTTCCTCGACCACGACCTGCAGATCCTCTGAAAGGCGGAACGGGCATGAGCTGGAGCGCGAACAGCAGGCTGGCCGGGCGCATCCGCGAGCGCGTGGCCAACGTCGTCCTCTTCGAGCTGCAGGACCCGCGCATCAAGCTGGTCACGGTGACGCGCGTGCGCCTGGCTCGCGACCTGTCCACCTGCGAGGTCTTCTACTCGGTCCTCGGCTCGCAGTCGGAGCGCTCGCAGACCGCGCACGCCCTGGCGGACGCCGCGGGCCACGTGCGGCGCGAGGTGGCCAAGGTGCTGCGCACGCGCTCCACGCCGCACCTCCGGTTCGTCTACGACGAATCGGTGGAGGGCGGCCTCAAGATGTGCGGGCTGCTGGATCAGCTCAAGAAAGAGCGCGGAGACTCCGAAACCTCGGAAGAGCAAGCGCAGCCGGACGCGCCTCCGCCGGACGAGGAGCGCGCCCCGGACGGCGGAGGTTGAGCGTGGCGAGAGGCGACAACTACCCGGAGAGGCTGGCGGCCAGTCTGGGAGAGGTGCGCGCGCGCATCGCCGCCGGGCGCGAGGCCGGCGCCCCGCGCGCGTCACGCGTCGTACCGGCCCTGGAGGCCGTCACCGAGGAGTTCATCGACCTCATGGACCGAGCCGGCTGGAGCGAGCGCGCCACCGCCATCGCCGGCCTGCCCACGGCGCTCGAGCGCTTCAAGGCCTTGAGCGAGCTGCTGCGCGGGGAAGGGGAGCGCCTGCGCACGGCCGCGGCCGCGGCCGAGGTGGCCGAGCGCTGCGCCATCGGCGCGGCCCTGGTGGCGGAGCTGGCCCGCATCCTGGCCGAGGGTGACGAATCGTCCTGAGCGCCGCGCGCGCCCGGAGGGCCGACTACTTCCGCCGCCAGCGCACGCCCTCGGGCGTGTCCATGAGCACGATGCCGCGCGCCAGCAGCGAGTCGCGGATGCGGTCCGCGGCCGCGAAGTCCTTGTTGCCGCGCGCCGCCTCGCGCTCGGCGATCAGGGCCTCGATCTCCTGCTCCAGGGTCACGCGCTCGCGCGGCAGGATGCCGAGCACCTCGTCCATGTCGCGGAAGGCCTCGAGCGCCGCCTGGGCGTCGGCGCGGCCCAGCTCGAGCGCGTTCAGGCGGCGCATGGCGTCGAACAGCACCGCCAGGCCCTCGGAGACGTTGAGGTCGTTGTCGAGAGCGGAGGTGAAGCCGCGCCGCGCCTGCTCGAGCGGAGCGACCGCGGCCGGTGAGAGCGGCGTATCCGGGCCGCGCTCGGCGCGGTGCTCCAGGCTCTCCACGAAGTTGGCGATGCGCTCCACCGCGCTGGCCGCGCCCTTCAGCGCCTCGCGTGTGAAGTTCATGGGCTGGCGGTAGTGCACCGAGAGCAGGTAGTAACGGATGGCCGCGGGCTTGTGTCCTTCCGCCACCAGATCGCGCGGCAGGAGGATGTTCCCCTCGGACTTGGCCATCTTCTCGCCCTCGAGGTTGAGGTGCGCGGCGTGCAGCCAGAAGCGCACGAAGGGCTGGCCGGTGAACGCCTCGCTCTGCGCGATCTCGCACTCGTGGTGCGGGAAGATGTTGTTCTCGCCGCCGGTGTGGATGTCCAGCGTGTCGCCCAGGTACTTGCGCGACATGGCGGAGCACTCGATGTGCCAGCCGGGGAAGCCGCGCCCCCAGGGGGAATCCCACTGCATGAGGTGCAGCGGATCGCTCTTCCACAGGGCGAAGTCGCGGGCGTGGCGCTTGCGGCCCAGCACCTCGTGCGCCACGCGCTCGCTGGCGCCGTCCATCAGGCCGCCGGCGACGTTGCCGGAGAGCGCGCCGTAGCGGTCGAAGCTGGTGACGTCGAAGTAGACCTCGCCGTCCACCACGTAGGCGTGCCCGCGCGCCACCAGCCCGGCGATGATCTCGATCATCTCCGCGACGTGCTCGGTCGCCTTGGGGTAGTGGTGCGCGCGCCGGATGTTGAGCAGGTCCAGGCCGTCGAAGAACTCCTGCGTGTACTTGGCGGCCAGCTCCCAGGGGTCGAGCTTCTCGCGGCGCGCGGCCGCCTCCAGCTTGTCCTCGCCCGCGTCGTGCACCTCGTCCCTGAGGTGGCCGACGTCGGTGATGTTCATCACCTGGGTGACGTCGAAGCCGCGGAAGTCGAGGTAGCGGCGCAGCAGGTCGGTGAAGACGTAGGAGCGGAAGTTGCCGATGTGCTGGCTGGAGTAGACCGTGGGCCCGCAGTTGTACATCAGCACGGCCGGCGGCCGCAGCGGCCGGAACTCCTCGAGGGCGCGGGAGAGAGTGTTGTGGAATCGGATCACGGGGCTGTTTCTGTGAACTTCTGGGGTCTTCGCCGGGAGCGGAGCACGCGCGCTTCGCGATTCGCGGGACTATAATCCCGTCCCCTGCGCGCCGCAACAGCGCGGCCGCCCGCGCGCGCGCGCGGCACAGCCGAGACGTTCCAACCATGCCCGAACCGCTCATCGATCGCACCGTGCGCAACTACCGCGTCCTGCGCCGCCTGGGCGAGGGCGGCATGGGCACGGTCTACCTGGCGCGCACCGTGCGCGCGGG
>DYIW01000350.1 GCA_020723465.1 Phycisphaera mikurensis | reverse complement strand
CCGTTGCTCGTGTCGGTGCGCTCCGGCGCCCGCGCCTCGATGCCGGGCATGATGGACACCATCCTCAACCTGGGCCTCAACGACACCACCGTGCAGGGCATGATCGCCCTCACCGGCAACCCCCGCTTCGCCTGGGACTGCTACCGGCGCTTCGTGGCGATGTACGGCGACGTCGTGCTCGGCTGCAAGCCCGAGGGCAAGGATGAGGTGGACCCGTTCGAGGAGATCCTCGAGGAGACCAAGCACGCGAAGGGTGTGCACATCGACACCGAGCTGACCGCCGAGGACCTGCAGGGCCTGGTCGGCAAGTTCAAGGCCGCCGTGCTGGCGCGCACCGGCGCCAAGGAGCTGTCTTTCTTCCTGGTGGAGAAGGGCGCGGCCGGCCTGGAGGTGGGGCGCGGCATCGACAAGATGGGCGTGCGCTCCTCGGTGACCTCCGAGGTGAGCTTCAACGAGACGCCGGCGACGTGCCTACTGGGCGAGCGTGGCCAGGGCTTCGCCTACCTGCGCGAGATCCTGGCCGAGATCCGCGTGGTGACCGCGGCCCTGGCCTTGGGCGTGGCGCGCGCGGCGCTCGCCGAGGCGATCGCCTACGCGAAAGAGCGCGTGCAATTCGGCCAGCCCATCGCCCGCTTCCAGGCGGTGCAGGCGCACCTCGCGGACATGGCGGTCGATCTCGAGGCGGCGCGGCGCCTGACCTGGTGGGCCGCCTGGCGCAGCGACCAAGGGCTCCCCAACGACGACGAGGCGGGCATGGCCAAGCTCTTCGCCAGCGAGGCGGCGCTGCGCGTCTGCGACCGCGCGGCGCGCGTCTTCGCCAGCTACGGTTTCGCCAAGGAGTACCCGGTGGAGCGCTACTTGCGCGACGTGCGCTTCACCTTGATCGGAGGCGGCACCTCCGAGATCCTGAAGATCAACATCGCGCGGGGGCTGACGAGATGAGCGGCGGCGAGGCAGCGCCCATCCGCGTGCTGATGGCGAAGCCCGGGCTCGACGGCCACGACGTGGGCGCCAAGGTGGTGTGCCGCGCGCTCATCGACGCGGGCATGCACGTGGTCTACACCGGCCTGCGCCAGTCGCCGGAAGCGATCGCCGAGGCGGCGGCGCGCCTCGACGCCGAGGTCATCGGCCTGTCGGTGATGTCGGGCGCGCATCTCCCGCTCTGCCAGAAGATCGGCGCGGAGCTGCGGGCGCGCCATCTCGAGGAGCGCCTGTGGATCGTGGGCGGGGTCATCCCCGCTGGCGACGAGCAGGCGCTGCGCGAGCTGGGCGTGGATGGCGTCTTTCCCATCGGCACGCCCTTCGAGGAGATCGTGCGCTTCATTCGCGAAAGGGCCAGGCCGTGAGCGAGGCAGGAAACGACGAGGCCGCCCCGGTCGTCTGGGAGTCCGGGCTCGAGATCAAGCCGCTCTACACGCCGCGCGAGGTCGAAGGAAGCGGCGGCACGGCCGCGATCGGCCTGCCCGGGGAGTACCCCTTCACGCGCGGCATCCACCCGCTCATGTACCGGAAGCGCCCCTGGACCATGCGCCAGTACTCGGGCTTCGGCACGGCGCAGGAGACGCGCGAGCGCTTCCTCTACCTGATCAAGACGGGCAACACCGGCCTGAACGTGGCCTTCGACCTGCCCACGCAGTGCGGCCGCGACTCGGACGACCCGCTGGCGGAAGGGGAGATCGGGCGCGTGGGCATGGCCGTGGACACGCTCGCCGACATGGAGGAGGCGTTCCAGGGCATCGACCTGAACCGCATCACCGTGTCGCTCACCATCAACGGCGCGGCCGTGCCCATCATGGCCATGTACTTCGCCATGGCCAGGAAGCGCGGCCTGGATCTCGCCACGCTGCGCGGCACGGCGCAGAACGACATCCTCAAGGAGTTCATCGGCCGCGGCACCTGGATCTTCCCGGTCGATCCGTCGGTGAAGCTCGTGGGCGACACCATCGAGTTCTGCGCGCGCCACGTGCCGAAGTACTTCCCGGTGTCGGTGTGCGGCTACCACATCCGCGAATCGGGCGCCACGCCGGCGCAGGAGATGGCCTACGGCCTGGCCATCGCCTGCGCCTACGTCGAGCACGCCCTGGCGCGCGGGCTCTTGATCGACGACTTCGCCAGCGGCCTGTCCTTCAACTTCGACATCTTCGGCAACCTCTGGGAGCAGGTCGCCAAGTTCCGCGCCGGGCGCCGGCTCTGGGCGCGCATCCTGAAGGAGAAGTACGGCGCGCGCGATCCGCGCTCGCAGCAAATGCGCATGATCGCCGGCGGCGGCGGCGGCGGCCTCACCATCCAGCAGCCGGAGAACAACATCATGCGCTCGACCTGCTACGCCCTGGCGAGCGCGCTCTCCGGCACGCAGACCATGGCGCTCTGCTCCTACGACGAGGCCTACACCATCCCGAGCGAGCGCGCGGCGCGCATCTCGCTCCGCACGATGCAGATCCTCATGCTCGAGATCGGTCTGTGCGACACGGTCGATCCGCTGGCCGGCTCGTACTTCATCGAGACCACGACCAACGAGATGGAGCGGCTCGTCAGCGCGGTCATGGACGAGGTCGAAGGGCAGGGCGGCATCGTGGCGAGCATTTCCTCCGGCCTGATCCAGGCTGCGGTCAGCCGCCAGGCCTACGAGCGCGAGCAGCGCCTCCGCTCGGGCGTGGAGAAGAAGGTCGGGCAGAACTGCTTCGTCGAGGAGGAGGAAGAGGAGCGCGCCGTCCTGCTGCACCCGTACCGCGAGGAGGAGGCGAAGAGGCAGATCGAGCGCCTGGCGAGCGTGCGGCGCGGCCGCGGCGCGGCCGCGGTGCGGAAGGCGCTGGTCGAGCTGGAGCGCGCGGCGCGCGCCGGCGAGAACGTCATGCCCGCGGCCATGGACGCGGTCGAGGCCTACGCCACGGTGGGCGAGGTCTGCGGGGTGCTGCGCGACGTCTACGGCGGCTACGCGGAGCCGATCCGCTTCTGATGGCCGCGGCGGAAGACAAGCGCGGCGCGGGCGGCAGGCGCGTGGTGGTGAGCGTCGAGCAGGCGCTCGCCATGCCGTATGCCACCCTGCGCTTCGTCCACCTCGGCTGGCGCGTGATCCGCGTCGAGCCCACGCCCGTGCCCGGGCAGACGGCGCGCGGCGATCCGAACCGCTACATCGGCCGGCCCGTGGCGGGCGCAGACCGGCACAGCTACTACGTGGCCCCGAACGCCGGCAAGGAAGCGATCGCGCTGAACCTCAAGGAGGAGGAAGGGCGCGCCCTGCTCCATCGGCTGGTGCGCGAGCTGCCGGCCGACGTCTTCTGCACCAACACCCTGCCGGCGCACTTGCCGAAGCTCGGCATCGACTACGAGCGCCTGTGCCGGGAGCGCGCCGATCTGGTCTGGTGCGGCATCTCGGCCATGGGGAGCGCGCACCCGGACGTTCCGGGCTACGACCCGATGGTGCAGGCGCTCGTCGGCTACATGGACCTGACCGGCGATCCCGCCGGCCCGCCGCTCCTGTGCGGCCTGCCCATCGTCGACCTCAAGGCGGGCGACGAGGCCTTCGCCCAGATCATCCTCGCCCTGATGGAGCGCGGAGAATCCGGCCGTGGCCGGATGATCGACATCTCCATGGCGCGGGCCGCGGCCTCCTGGCTGCACACGTTCCTGCCCATGCTCGACATGGGCAGCCCGCCCGAGGAGCTCTGCCGGTCGGGCAACGAGCACCGCCAGTTCATCCCGGTGAACGCCTACCGCACGGCGGACGGCTTCATCTACGTGGCGATCGGCAGCGACGGCCAGTGGCGCCGCTTCACCGAGCAGCCGCTCTTCGCTGCACTGCGCCAGGAGCGCTTCGCCACGAACGAAGGCCGGCGCCGGCACAAGGCCGAGCTGCACCGCTTGATCGATGCGATCACGGCAACACTGCGCCTGAGCGCCGTGGCCGCGGCGCTCGCCGCCGCCTCCGTGCCGCACGCGCCCATCACGCCGCTCGAACAGGTGAGCGGCCTGCCGTTCCTTCGGGGCGTGCTGCTCCACACCACCACGCCGGACGGCCGGACCGTGCGGCTGCCGCCGCCCGCGGTGCCGACCGCGCACCTCGACGCGGCGGGCGGCGAGCTGCCCTTTCCCCCGCGCTACGGGGAGCAGACCGACGCGATCCTGGCCGAGGCGGGCGTTTCGTGCCAGGAGATCGCGAGCCTGCGCGCGCGCGGTATCATCGCGTGAGCGCTGGTGATCCACGATGTCCGCCAAGTACGAGTACTACAAGCCCCGCACCCTGGAGGACGCCTGGCGGCTGCTCGCCGAGGCGCCGCAAGCGCGGCTCATCGCCGGCGGCACTGACCTGCTGGTGCGTCTGAAGAAGCGGGTGCTCGCGCCTCCCGGCGCGCTCGTGTCGCTGCGCTCGATCCCGGAGCTGGCCGCGATCGAGGCAAGAGGCGCGATGTTGCGCCTCGGCGCGCTCGCGAGCGCGGCGCGCCTCGCTTCCGACCCGGAGGTCACGGCCGCCCTGCCCGCGCTCGCGCGGGCGGCGCAGTGGCTGGGAGGCGCGCAGATCCGGAACGTCGCCACGCTGGGGGGCAACATCGCCAACGCCTCGCCGGCCGCGGACCTGGTGCCGCCTTTGCTCGTGTACGAGGCGCGCGTCGAGGTGCGAAGCGCGAAGGAGCGGCGCGAGGTGCCGCTTTCGGACTTCTTCCGCGGGCCCGGCGAGACGTGCCTGCGGCCGGGCGAGATCCTCACCGCGGTGCTCGTCCCGCGCCCGGCAGAAGGCGCGCGCTCCGGCTACCTGCGCAAGGGCCGCGTGCGCATGGATCTCGCGCTCGCCGGCGTGGCCGCGCTCGTGGAGCGAAGAGACGACGTTTGCTCCCGGGCGCGCCTGGCCGCCTGCGCCGTGGCGCCGGTGCCGCTCCGCCTGCGGCGCGCCGAGGCCCAGCTCGAAGGGGAGCGCCTCACGTCCGAGGCGATCGAACGCGCGGCGGCCGCGGCCGCGGCCGAGGTCTCGCCCATCGACGACGTGCGCACCTCGGCAGAGTACCGCCGCGTGCTCGTCCAGGTGTTCGTGCGCCGCCTGCTCGCCTGAGCGCGGCGGCGGCGCAATGCCGCCGGTCAGAGCGTGAGCAGGAATCCGTGCTGGACGCAACCGGTTGACGCTGCGCCGGGTGTGCTTCTCACCTTGAGGGCTACCGTGGGTTCGTGCCCGAGACCCGGGAGCGAACGCAATGACTCACTTCGATCGGGCAGCGGCACGAGAGAGCAGCCCGTCTGCATAGCCAAGGTCAAGCAATCCGCCTGATCTACTACTCCTGAGAATCGTCGCGCGGCGCAACGATTCTCGGGAGTAGTAGCTCCCGCGGCCACGGGCCGCGGCCTCGCGCTCTGGGCGCGCGGT
>DYIW01000349.1:3300-5364 GCA_020723465.1 Phycisphaera mikurensis | reverse complement strand
CTGCTCGCTCCTCGACCCGGCGCGGCTACCGGTAGATTCCTGCTCAGGCCCTCAGGCCCGGCTCCGTCTCTCCTCGATCCGTTCGATCTGCCGCTCGTGGACCCGTGCGAGCAGCAGCAGCGCGGCCACCCCGCCGATCAAGGCCGTCGCCATGTCCGACTGGGTATCCCAAGGGTCGCCCTGCGTGCCCAGGAACTCCTCGGCGCCCTGACCCAGCAAGAGCGCCACGAGCCACTCGATCAGCTCGTACGAAGCGCTCACGGCAAGGACCACGCACACGACCACGACCGCCAGCATGCCGCGCGTGCGAACGAAACGCCCCCGGGTCAGCACCTCGCGCGCTACCAGGGCAGGCGTGAAGCCCTGAGCGAAGTGGCCGAGCTTGTCGTACGGGTTGCGGCTCAGGTCCAGCAGGTCGCGGATCCAGTCTCCGAGCGGGACGCGCGCATACGTGTAGGCGCCGCCGGCCATCAAGATGATCGCGTGCAGGAAGATCACCGCGTAGAGGAGAGGCGTGAGCGAGTAGCGCCGGTGCGTGGCCGCCCGGATCGGCAGCGCGATCAGGATCGGCGCGACCTCGAGCCACCACGTCATGCGGTCGTACGGGTGCAGTCCCGACACCACGAGGAGCCCCACCAGGGCGAGCGTGGCCAGGGAGAGGTTCAGATGACGAGACATCTCGGCGTACCGGACCGGAACCCAGCGACCGGCGTCACTGTACCCACCTCGACGCATGAAGCAGCACCGCGCCAGTCCCGCCACCGATCACAAGCCAGAGGGAGTCGACTCGGAGGGCGACCAGGAGGATCGCCCCCAGCATCGCCAGCGCGGCCGTGGCGAAGTCGACGATCGCCGACCGCCGGTGCCACGTGACGGCGGCCATCAGGGCCAGCGACGCGGCGTTGACGCCATCAAGGATCGCCGCCGCGACCGGCGAGCGGCGCATCCAGGAAACCAGCGGCCCGCTCGCCGCCACGAACACGAAGGCCGGCAGGAAGATCCCCAGGGTGGCCAGCCCGGCGCCCGGCCCGAGTGGAGGTCCCCGGACCTCATCGCCACTCGACCACGCGGCGGGTCCAGCCCCCATCCACCGGCGTGACGCCGGTCCGGTTCGCCTCGCAATCCCCAAGGCATCGACTGGCAACGGGCGATTCCATGACGGCGCAAGGACAGCCCGGCCCTGCGCGAGTTCATCGGGATCACGGCGACCGCCGCGACCTCCGCCTCGGCGAGGAACCGCGTGTACCGCGCGCTCGCCTCACGCCTCCGGCGCCTGCGGCGGGCTCGCATACAGCACCACCTCGTTCCGCTCGAACGGCGGCAGGATCACCTTCTCGCGCCATCCAGCGACCGAGGGGAAGCGAACCTGGATCTCCTTCAGCAACTCCTCGAATCCGGGCTGGTCCTCGGAGACTTGGCCCCACCAACCGTCCATGTCGAAGGCGAACCTCACCTCGTCGTACGTCAGCAGGTCCAGCTTGTAGGCGCGGATCTCCCGGATCCCCTGCCACACGAACCGGAGCGTCGCTCCCTTCCTCGTCGTGTACCAGAGGCCCTCCGCGTCCATGTGGATGGGCGGGTCCCGCCGCTCACGGCGCTTCAGCCATTCCTTGAGCCGCGCGAACATGCTCTCCGGCTGCGCCCAGCGCACGGGTGAGATGTGCTTCCATCCATGCGGCCACATCCTCGACGCCTGCGGCAGGTCAGGCGAATCACGTCGCTCGGCGGCCGCGAGACCACTGTACTACCCTGTTCCCTCCGACAGGCAGGCCTCGATCCAGCCCTGCCACCGGCGCATCTTCTCCGCGAAGGGCGCCGGAGACATCGCCGTGATGTCCCGGTTCCCGACATCGGAGAGCCCGACGAACAGGTAGCGGACGCTGACCTCCGTGTCATGCCCGCCCCGCGGGCGGCAGCGCACGGCGACCTTGGCCACGTACCGGCCAGCCTCGACCCGGTAGTACTCGACTTCGTGCTTCTCGCGGTCCAGGTGGGCGACGATCCAGACCGCTTCCCCGCGCTCCTCGGCAGTGCGGAAGATGAGGCCGCGTTCCCAGGTCGCAC
>DYIW01000349.1:0-3290 GCA_020723465.1 Phycisphaera mikurensis | reverse complement strand
CGAGCGGCGAGAAGAACTCGAACGCCGCGGCCGGAGGCACCGGAAGCGTGAACGATCCGTTCAGCTCCGTGGATCCCGCCACAAACTGCATTAGACAGCTCCCGGCGCCGGCCCATCGGGCTTTACCTCGCGCCGGAACCCGGGGAAGCGCGTCCGAATGTACTCCTCCGCGCTCTCGGGGCTGAGCTTCACCGTGCCCGGGCCGCTCCGCACGAAGAAGTCGCCGCCAGCCGCCGCTTCCATCCCCTTCCACTTCAGGAACACCGGCTCCGGGCTGCGCTGGCAGCTCACCACGCACACGGTCCTGCCCCCCACCATTTGCGTCTTCGGGTCGATGCACGTCCCGGCCCGGTCGCCGAGGCCGTTCCGCACCACCTGCGCCAGGTGGCGCATGAACTGGTCGTCGCACTCCAGCCGGTCCGCCTCGATCCCCGTGATCGACCGGTCGTCGGCCACGCCGAGCAGGAGGTCCCCGCCCTCCGTGTTCAGGAAGGCCGCGACCGTCTTCAGGACCCCGTGCGTCACGCCCCGGTCGTCCTGGCGCCCCTCCTTCAAACTCCAGCGCAGCGTCGCCTTGAACTCCAGCGTCTTCGACTCGCCGGCCTTGATCAGCTCCTCGGCGTTCCGGTGCGCGCGCAGGTACTGATCGAACAGGAAGTTCTTGACCGCCTCGCCAAACGCGCGGTCGTCGGTGATGCGCCGGTAGAGGTCGAAGTTCGAGTCCACGATCTCCTGGATCACGTGCTCGACCTTCTGGTCGAAGGTGAGCCGCACGTTCTCGCGCGTGTTCACCCGCGCCGCCGCGTCGAGCGCCGCGTCGTCGTCGAGCTTCTGCATCATGTGATCGAGCGTGACCCGGTGCTCGGGGCCGAGGTTCAGCCCGAAGCGCTCGTTCAGCTCGGCGATGATGCGCGAGAGCGCCTCCAGCTCCTCGGGCGTGGCGCCGTGGACCTCCTTGGTGCTCACGGGCTCGAGCACGCCGGGCCGTCGCTCCAGGGCGATCTTGCCGCTCCCGGTCCGCTGGATGCGGTAGGACTCCATGTCGATGTTCTGCTGCACCTCGCGCGGCAGCTCGGCGCGGTCCGCCGGCAGGAGCCGCCGCAGGTGCCGCGCGAACACGTACAGCTTCTCCAGGTCCGCGTCGGCGAAGGTCAGCACCTGGGCGAGGAAGGCGTAGAGCCGCACGTAGTCGGTGAGCTGGCCGCGGAAGTCGTGCTGCTCCTCGGGCGCCAGCGCCTGGAAACGCTCGAGCGCCGGCGCCAGCGCCGTGTACAGCCGGTCCTGCGCCACCTTGGGGTCGAAGTAGACCCGGGCGAAGGCGTCCACGTCGGCCTCGGTGTACACCGGGAAGCCCGCCAGCCGCGACTGCACCTCGTACAGCAGGTTCGGGTCGGTCGCCTCCGACAGCAGCGTGGTCTCGTAGTACGGCTCGAACGCCACCCGGATCTCGTCCGCCTCGTTGGCGAAGTCGAGCACCATCGTGCCCGACTTCTCGGGATGGGTGCGGTTCAAACGCGAGAGCGTCTGCACCGCGTTCACGCCGCCGAGCTTCTTGTCCACGTACATCGTGTGCAGGAGCGGCTGGTCGAACCCGGTCTGGAACTTGTTGGCGACGATGAGGAAGCGGTACTCGGGCCGGGCGAACTCGTGGGCGGTCTGCCGCTCGCCGATGGCGTGCTCGCTGCCGGCCGAGTTCATGCCCGACTCGGTGTAGGACTGCCCGCGATCCTGCACCGTGCCCGAAAAGGCCACCAGCGCCTTGAACGCGTAGCCGCGCGCCGCCAGGTAGCTGTCCACCGCCAGCTTGTAGCGCACCGCGTGCAGGCGCGACCTGGTCACGATCATCGCCTTGGCCTTGCCGCGGATCTCGCCCTGCACCTGCGCGGCGAAGTGCTCGACGCAGATCCGCACCTTCTCGCCGATCGCGTGCGGGTGCAGTTCGACGAACGACTTCAGCAGGTACTCGGCCTTCTTCTTGTCGTAGCGCGGGTCGTCCTCGACCTTCTTCAAGAGCCGCCAGTACGCCTTGTAGGTGGCGTAGTTCGCCAGCACGTCGAGGATGAAGCGCTCCTCGATGGCCTGGCGCATGCTGTACAGGTGGAACGGCGCGAACGTGCCGTCCGCGCGCTTCGTGCCGAACAGCTCGAGCGTCTTGGGCTTGGGCGTGGCGGTGAACGCGAAGGTCGAGAGGTTGGGCAGCCGCCCGCGCTTCTCCATCTCGGCCAGGATGGCGCTCTCCAGCTCCTCTTCCGGCGTGGCCGCGCCCGCCTCCTCGGCCTCCGCCGCCTCGAGCGAGCCCGAGCTGAGCACGGCCTTCAGGCTCTTGGTGCTCTCGCCCGACTGCGACGAGTGCGCCTCGTCCACGATCAGCGCGAAGCGCTTGCCCGGCAGCTCGCCGATCTCCCTGGCGATCACCGGGAACTTCTGCAGCGTGGTGACGATGATGGTCTTCCCGGACTCGAGCGCCTCCTTGAGCTGGCGCGAGGTGGTGTCGATGTTCTCCACCACGCCGAGCGTCTGCTCGAACTGGCGCATCGTGGTCTGGAGCTGGCGGTCGAGCACGCGCCGGTCGGTGACGACCACGATCGAGTCGAAGACGCGCCGGTCGTCCGGGTCGTGCAGCGTGGCGAGCTGGTGCGCGAGCCAGGCGATGGTGAAGCTCTTGCCGCTGCCGGCCGAGTGCTGCACCAGGTAGCGCTGCCCCGCGCCGCGGGCGCGCGCGTCGGCCACGAGCCGGCGCACGCAGTCGAGCTGCTGGTAGCGCGGGAAGATGAGGAAGCGCTTGCCGGTCTTCCGCCCCTTCTCGTCCTCCTCCTCGACCTCGTGGATGAAGCGCCGCACCAGGTCGAGCACGCTGTCCCGGGCCCAGGTCTCCTCCCAGAGGTAGGCGGTGGCGTAGCCCCGGCGCGTGGGCGGCACGGGCGGGTTGCCGGCGCCGCCGTACTTGCCCTGGTTGAAGGGCAGGAAGCGCGTCTTCAGCCCGGCGAGCCGGGTCGTGACGTAGACGAGGTCAGGGTCCACGGCGAAATGCGCCAGGCAGCGGCCGTAAGCGAAGAGCGGCTCGCGCGGGTCGCGATCGGTCCGGTACTGGCGGATCGCGTCCTCGACGTTCTGGCCGGTGAGCGGGTTCTTCAGCTCGGCGGTGAACACGGGCAAGCCGTTCAGGAACAGCACCAGGTCGAGGCTCTGCTGGTTCCGCGCGCTGTAGCGCACCTGGCGCACCACGGCGAAGAGGTTGGCCGCGTGCAGGCGCCGCGTCTCCTCGTTCAGGCCGCTCGCGGGGCGGAAGT
>DYIW01000348.1 GCA_020723465.1 Phycisphaera mikurensis | reverse complement strand
GCCGCCTGCTGCCGGTGCCCATCGAGCCGGAGATGTTCACGGTCGAGCCGCCCCTGCTCGACTACATCCGCCAGGACCCCTGGCGCCTGCACCGCGTCACGGCGCGCTTCCTGCTGGCCGGCGTGCGCCTGGATCGGCAGATCGCGCGCGCGCTGCCGTCCCTCGCCGCGCCCGTGCTGCTTTTCCTGGCCACGCGCGACCGCATCATCGACAATGCGCGCACCGAGGCCCTGCTCGCGGCCCTGCCGCCCGGGCGCCTGACAGTGCGCACCTACGAGGCCACGCACTCCATCCAGCTCGAGCAGACCGAGCGCATGGTCGAGGACGTGGTCGCCTTCCTGGACGGACTGGAGGACGCGCCCTGAAGATCGCCCGACTGGAAGTGATCGAGCTGAAGATCCCCTTCCGCTTCACCTTCCGCCACGCCCTCTCGGCGCGCTCCCGCGGCGACAGCGTGCTGGTGCGCGCGACCGGCGCGGACGGCCTTCAGGGCTACGGCGAGTGCGCGCCGCGCAGCTACGTGACCGGCGAGACCAGCGAAACGGTGCGCTCCGCGCTCGCGAACCACCTCCTCCCCGCCTTCCAGGGCGCCACCTTCTCCACCTTTGGCGAGGCGGCCGCGGCCCTGGCCGAGACGCTCGAGGGACTGCCGCGCGAGCGGCACGCCGCGTTCTGCGCGCTCGAGCTCGGGGTCCTCGACCTGGCCGGGAAGACCTTCGGCGTGTCCGCCGGCGAGGTCCTGGGACCCGTGCTGCAGGACGAAGTGCGCTACAGCGGCGTGGTCTCGGCGGACGGGGAGGAGGCGGCCAGGCGCGCTCTCCAGGCCATCGCGGGCTTCGGCTTCCAGGCGGTCAAGGTGAAGGTCGGCCGGGACGCGGCCGTGGACCGCGCCGTGCTCGAGAGCGCGCGTTCTCTCCTGGGCGCAGAGTGCTCCCTGCGCGTCGACGCGAACTGCGCCTGGTCGCGGGACGAGGCCCTGCGGCGCATCGAGGACCTGGCGCGCTTCCGCCTGGACGGCGTGGAGCAGCCCCTTCCCGCGGAAGACCTCGAGGGCCTGGCCTGGCTCACGGCGCGAAGCCCGGTGCCGATCATCGCCGACGAGTCGCTCGCCTCGTTCGAGGACGCGCGCCGCCTGCTCGAGGCGCGCGCCTGCCACCACTTCAACGTGCGCGTGTCCAAGTGCGGCGGCCTGCTCAACGCGGCGCGCATCCGCGACCTGGGCGCGCGGGCCGGCACCGGCTGCCAGCTCGGCGCGCAGGTGGGCGAGACCGCGCTCCTCTCGGCCGCGGGCCGCCACTTCGCCACGCGCAGCGCGGGCGTTCTCTTCCTGGAGGGGTCGTACGGCACGCTCCTGCTCGAAGAGGACCTCGCGCGCGAGGACCTCACCATCGGCAGGGGCGGATTGGCCCGCTCCCTGCCCGGGCCCGGGCTCGGCGTCGAGGTCGATCCCGTCCGTCTGGCCCGCTATGCGAAAGCGAGGTGACAACCATGACGCGGCTCGCTTCCCTATTCATCCGTCTCATGGGGCGCGCGGCCGCGCGCCGCTTCGAGGAGGCCACGCGCCATCCGGTCGAGTTCCAGGAACGCAAGCTGCGGGAGATCCTGGCGCGCAACCGCGACACCGAGTACGGCCGCGAGCACGGCTTCGCCGCGATCCGCGGCCTCGCTGATTACCGGAAGGCCGTGCCCATCGTCTCCTATGAGGACATCAAGGAGCGCATGGAGCGCGTCACGCGCGGCGCGAAGAACGTCTTCACCGCCGAGGACCCGGTGATGTTCGCCAAGACGTCCGGCACCAGCGGCGACGCCAAGTACATCCCGGTGACGCCCACCTGCCAGGGGCGCGACCACGCCGACCAGATGCGCATCTGGTTCTATCACGCGACCAATGACCACCCGCGCCTCTTCCACGGCAAGGCATTGAGCCTGGTGTCGCCCGCCATCGAGGGCTACACGCCCAGCGGCATCCCCTTCGGCTCGACCAGCGGCCTCATCTACAAGAACATGCCGGCCGTGGTGCGCGGCACCTACGCCGTGCCCTATGAAGTGTTCGAGATCCAGGACTACGAGGCCAAGTACTACGTGCTCATGCGCCTCGGCCTGCAGATGAACGTCACCTTCATGGCCACGGCCAATCCCTCGTCCGTGGTGAAGATGTGCGAGCTGGCCAACGAGCGCGCCGACAGCCTGCTCGAGGACCTGGCCCGCGGCACGCTGCGCGCCGACCTGGCCGTGCCCGCGCCCATCCGCGCCCAGGTCGAGGCGCTGTGCCGGGCCGAACCCTCCGTGGCGGCGCGCCTGCGGCAGGCGCGCGAGCGGCGCGACGGGAAGCTGGTGCCCGCCGACTACTGGCCCGACCTGCAGCTCATCGGCTGCTGGAAGGGCGGCACGGTCGGCACCTACCTGCAGCGCTTCCCGGCCTGGTTCTGGCCGGACGAGGGCAGCCGCGTCATCCCCATCCGCGACTGGGGCTACCTCTCCTCGGAAGCGCGCGGCTCCATCCCGCTGACCGACGCGGGCGCGGGCGGCGTGCTCACCGTGGGTACGAACGTCTACGAGTTCGTGCCCGTGGAGGAGCTCGAGGCCGCGCCCGAGCAGCCCGACTCGTGGACCTTCCTCGGCGCCGGGGAGATCGAGCTCGGGCGCGACTACTACGTCTTCTTCACCACCACGGGCGGGCTCTACCGCTACGACATCAACGACGTGGTGGGTGTGGTCGGCATGCACCACCGCACGCCCGTGATCGCATTCAAACGCAAGGGCCGCGGCGCCACCAGCATCACCGGCGAGAAGGTGACCGTCAACCAGGTGATCGAGGCCTTCCAGCGCGCCGCGGCCGAGACCGGGCTGGAGATCGACCACTACAAGGCCGAGGCGGATGTGCAGCACGCGCGCTACCTGTTCATGGCGGAGGCCGCGGGCGGCATCCCGCCCGAGAAGCGCCTGGCGCTGCTGCAGGCCCTGGAGCGCGGCCTCTCGCGCCTCAACATCGAGTACGAGGGCAAGCGCAAGAGTCTGCGCCTCGGCCCGCCGCAGCTCCTGGTGATGAAGCCCGGCTGGTACGATCGCGAGAAGAAGACGCTCATCGCCCAGGGCAAGCGGCTGTTCCAGGCCAAGACCATCCGCCTCTCCGATCACCGCGTGGACCTGAGCGACGAGGTGGAAGCGATCGTCGAATGGCGTCTGGATACGCGGCAGGAGGCGCAATGATGCGCGCGGCGCCGGCGGGCGGCGCCGACCTTCACCATCGCCGCGCGCGACGGCCTGCGGCTCACGGTCGGGGCCTATCCCGCGGGGGGCGCCGGGCCGATCCTGGTCCTCTGTCACGGCATCGCCAGCCACATGGGCTGGTACGGCCGGCTGGCGCGCGCCCTGGCCGAGCGCGGCGTCGCCGTCTACACGCCCGACCGCCGCGGCGCCGGCCTGTCCGAGGGCACGCGCGCGCACATGACGAGCTGGCGCGTGGTGGTGGACGACCTGCACCACGTGGCCGAGGAGGCGGCGCGCCGCCACCCGGGACGCCCGCTGCACTTCCTCGGCATCTCGCTCGGCGCGGTCTTCTGCGCGGCTGCGGCCCTGGAGCGACCCGCGGCCTACCGCAGCGTGATCGCCTTCTCCCCGGGCTTCGCCTCGCGCATCCCCATCCCCTTCATCCGCCGGCTGCGCGTGCTCCGGCGCTCGCTCACCGAGCCGGAGAAGCTCTACGACCTGCCATTCGGTGTGCGCGACCTCACCGACCGCGAGGACTGGCGCGCGGTGCTGGCGCAGGACGAGCTGAGTTCGTCGCAGGCCAGCGCGCGCTTCCTGGTCGAGATGTTCCGCCTGCAGCGCTTCATGAAGAAGGAGATCGCCGGCCTGCGCGTGCCCATGCTCGTGCTCCTCGGCGGCGGCGACGCGATCATCGACGGCGAGGCGGTGATCGACATGATGGAGCGCGTCGAACGCGCGGCCGTGCGCATCGAGGTGCTCGACGGCGTGCCGCACATCATTCCGGCCTCGCTGCCGCTCGCCTGCCTGGCCGACCGGCTGTGCGCCTGGCTCGGCGAGGAGCACGCCGCCGCCGCGGCCGGCAGGGACCTGCAGCGCATCCCGCGCCAGCACTTCGCGCCCGAGGACCTGCCCCCGCCTCCCGAGGTCCTCGCGCCGCGATGAGCGCTCCCGGCGACGACGTCCGCGACAGGCGCGACGAGATCGACGCGCCGCTCGAGCGCGCGCGCCACGAGACCCTGCTGCGCATGGCGGCCGATCCCCAGCACCGCCTGGTCGTGTCGCTCGGCGGCGGGTCGCTCCCCGGCGTGTGCGGCAACGTCGCGCTCTTGCGCATGCTCGAGGAGCTGGACCTGCGCGGCCGCGTGGAGGAGGTCTGGGGCACGAGCGCCGGCGCCGCGGTGGGCGGGCCCTGGGCCGCGGGCGCGAGCGCGGCCGAGATCTACGCGCTCGCCCGGAAGCTCGACCGCCCGGGCACGATCGACGTGCCCTGGCTCAGGCTGGCGCTCGCCTGCCTGAGGAAGCCCTTCGGCGGCGCCCTGCCCGACGGACTGATGAAGGGCGAGAAGATCGCCGCCGCGGTCAAGGCCGCGCTCAAGGTGGAAACCTTCGAGCAGTGCCCCATCCCCTTCCGCTGCATCGCCTGCACCGACGACGGCTATGCGCGGCGCCGCGTCTTCCGCCGCGGCCCGCTCTTTCCCGCCATCTTCGCCAGCATGACCCTGCCCGGCATCGTCCTGCCGCCCGCGCTCGCCGCGGGGCAGGAGTGCGGCTACTACGACGGCGGCCTGGTCGAGAAGACGCCGCTGCTCTCGCTCATCGCCGAGCACGGCCGCCGCGGCGACGGCCGCCGCCTGCTGGTCATCGCCACGCACTACGGCAACGACACGCGGCGGCATCGCGAGAGCGGCTTCCTCAACCGCTTCCTGCAGAGCATGTTCTCGCTCGAGGACCTGGCCTGGTCCTACCAGCTCGCCGAGGCGCGCGCGCGGCGCGACGTCGCCCTCATCCTCCTCGATCCGCGCATCGACGACCCGGAGCTGTTCAACTTCTCCAACCTGCAGCGCAACTGCCTGCTCGCCCGCCAGCAGTTCCGCGAGGCGCTCGAGGACGCGCGCATCGGATTGACCTTCGGGGGGGAGTAGCGCGATCGCGCGCATCGGCCGCGTGCGCGCCTCCGCCAAGGAGCGAAGGAAGCCGGAAGAAGCGCCGAAGTCTTAGCGCGGGCTTCGCCCGCAACCCAAAAGTGGAGATGGCGTCGCTCCCCGAGTAGGACGGTTGTTGTGTAAGCAGCCGCTGCTCGAGGACGACGCCATGAAGGACTTTCTATCGCATTTCGGCTCGCGGATCACCGGGGTCCTGTCCGGTTTCGATCGCCTCGTGTTTCGGGGCACGTT
>DYIW01000347.1:4807-5408 GCA_020723465.1 Phycisphaera mikurensis | reverse complement strand
GACTTTCCCAACGTCACGCTCGTGGGCATCGTCTCCGCGGACGCCACGCTGCACCTGCCGGACTACCGGGCGGCGGAGCGCACCTTCGGCCTGATCGCGCAGGTGGCGGGCCGCGCCGGCCGCGGCGAGAAGGGGGGAATGGTCATCGTGCAGACTCATGAGCCCGAGCACTACGCCATCCGGCTGGCGCTGCGCGGCGAGTACGAGCGCTTCACCGAGATCGAACTGGCGGGCCGGCGCAAGGACGGCTACCCTCCGTTCGGCCACCTGGCGCGCGTGATCGTCCAGGGGCCGCGCGAGGCCGAGGTCGAGCGGGCGGCGCGCGCCCTGCGCGACCTGCTGGGCGAGTGGATCGCGGACGGCGTGACGGCGCTGCTCGGACCCGCGCCGGCTCCGATCGCGGTCATCAACGGGCAGTACCGCTTTCACGTCGTGGCCAAGAGCCGGTGGCGGAGCGGCATCCGTCAGTTCGTCAAGGTCGTGCGCGCGCAGCCGCGGCCGGCGCGGCGCCTGCGTGTCCTCCTGGACGTGGACCCGCTGTCGATGCTGTGACGCGCGCGAGGATCATTGCTGCCGTGGCTCGGGCGTCGTCTTGCGCCCG
>DYIW01000347.1:0-4797 GCA_020723465.1 Phycisphaera mikurensis | reverse complement strand
GACACTTCACCCAGGGAGCTTCGCATGAACAGCATGAAGAGCGGCGCGGCGCGCGCGGGCCAGCGCGTCGCCTGGTCGAAGAAGAGCATCGCGGTCGGCGAGATGAAGACGCCGCTGGGCACGATCGGCATCGCGGTCGGACCGAAGGGCCTGCTGCGCATCGACCTGCCCGGCAAGAGGCCCGCGGGCCGCAGGAGGCCGCCCGCTCCCGGGTACGAGGACCTGCCGGTCGAGGCGGAGGACGCGCGCGTGGCCGAGGTCAAGCGGCAGCTCGGCGAGTACTTCGCGGGCCGGCGGCGGCGTTTCGCTCTGCCCCTCGACCCCGCGGGCACGGAGTTCGACCGGACCGTCTGGCGCCAGGTCGGCAAGGTCGGCTACGCCGAGGTGGCGACCTACGGCGACGTGGCGCGGGCCATCGGCCGGCCCGCCGCGTTCCGCGCCGTCGGCGCGGCCAACGGCCGCAATCCGCTGCCGATCGTCGTGCCGTGCCATCGGATCGTGGGCTCCGGCGGCCGCCTCACCGGCTACGGCGGTGGTCTCGGGCTGAAGGCGCGCCTGCTGCGCAGCGAGGGCGTGCAGCTCTCCACGGAGGTGGCGTCGGCCGCGACCCGCGTGGTGACGTAGAGGCGAGCCCGGGCGAGCGGCTGGCGGCGGGGCTCAGGTCTCGGCCGGAGCCGTCCGAAGCACGCCGGCACCGTGTTTTCATGACGCGCCGCCGCTGCGGCGACCAAGGAGCTGACTCTCCAGTACATGCTGCGCGCACACAGGAACTTCCTCCTGTTCTTCGTCCCGGCCACGGTCGTGTGGACCGGCTGGCTCATGCTCATGGCCGCGGGCGGCCGCTGGGGGCTCTTCCTCCACAACTGGCACATGGCCGTGACCATGCTGTTCGGTTCGTTCATCGCCGGCGCCACGAGCGAGGGCGGCGGGGCCGTGGCCTTCCCGGTCATGACGCTGATCTTCAACGTGACTCCGGTCGTGGCGCGCGACTTCTCGCTGATGATCCAGACGATCGGCATGGGTGCGGCGACCTGCGTCATCTTCTTCCAGAGGATCCCGGTCGAGCGCCGCGCGCTGGTCTGGGCCAGCCTGGGCGGAGCCGCGGGAGTCATCCTGGGCCTGGAGTTCATCCACCTGCCGCCGGCCTTCGCCAAGATGCTCTTCCTCAGCACCTGGCTGGCGTTCGCCTTCGCGCTCTACTGGGTGAACCGCTACCGCGAGCGCGAGGTGCACGAGCGCATCGTGCACTTCCTGCCGCGCCACGCCGTGCTGCTTCTCGGCACGGGCGTGATCGGCGGCGTGGTCAGCTCCATCACCGGCAGCGGACTCGACATCTGCACCTTCTCGCTCCTGGTGCTGCGGCTCAGGATCAACGAGAAGGTGGGCACGCCGACATCGGTCGTGCTCATGGCGCTGAACGCCGCGGTCGGCTTCTGCTACAAGGGGCTGGTCATGCCGCAGGGGATGGAGGCCGAGGCCTGGGGCTACTGGTACGTGTGCGTGCCGATCGTGGTGCTGGGCGCGCCCTTCGGCGCCTGGTTCATCAAGAACAAGTCGCGGCTGTTCATCGCCAGCATCCTCTACGTCTCGATCGGGGCGCAGTTCCTGTGGGGGATCTACCTGCTTGACGTGTACCGCCAGCCCGGCCTGGCTGCCTTCAGCGCCGGGGTCTTCGCCGCCGGCGTGCTGCTTTTCCATTACATGGCGCAGCGAGGAGTGCGGCGCCTGGAATGGCTCTCCGCCACGGGCCATACGTAGCGGCCGCGCCCCGCTGGGAGAGGCTGGAACGTCGGCCTCGCGTTGACAGGCCGCCGGCGCGGGCTAAGTGAAACGGATTGTCCTGGCGCACCGGCGCTGGTCAGGGAGACGAATCGAGATGAGTCAATCGCTGCGCCTGCTGGGGATGCTGCTGGCCTTTCTGGCCGCGATCACGCTGGCGCACGGCACGCTCAACCTGGACTGGTTCGAGCCGGAGCGGCGCGTCCTGCGCGTCGGCCACCTGCCGGTCACCTGACATCTCACCTGCCCCGTCACCAGTTGGGTGACGGAGCACTCCAGCAGGGGAACGCAGTTCCTCTCGAAGAAGTACACGAGCTGGCCGGCCATCACGGACGACATCAACGGCGGCACGCTCGACGCGGCGTTCCTGCTCGCGCCCCTGGCCATGGTGATGGCGCGCGAGGGCGGCGCGCCGGTGAAGATCGTCCACCTTGGCCATCGCGACGGCACGACCATGGTCGTGCGCGCGGACTCCCCCTATCGGTCGTTCGCGGACCTCAGGGGCACGCGGGTCGCGGTCCCGCACCGCTACTCCAACCAGCGCATCCTCATCGAGCGCCTGAAGGACCAGTACGGCTTCACGGACCAGGACATCACCATCATCGACTACGCTCCGCCCGAGATGCCGGCGGGGCTCGAGACCGGGCAGTTCGAGTCGTACATCGTGGGCGAGCCGTTCGGCGCCAAGGCGGAGCTCGACGGCTTCGGCCGCGTGCTGTACTACACCAAGGACATCTGGCCCGACTTCATCTCCTGCGTGCTGGTGGTGACCGAGCGGCTCATCGACAGCGATCCCGGGCTGGTCGCCGAGCTCGTGGCCGGGATCACGGCCTCGGGCCTGTGGCTGGATCAGGGGGACGAGCGGCTCATGGCCGGCGTGGTGCCGGAGGAGCAGGCCCCGGCGGACGAGCTGGCGCGCGCCGACCTGGTGGTCCTGCCCGACGGCCATGATCGGGCTCCGCGCATGCAGGCCGCCCTCATCGCCGCGCGCGAGAACTACTTCAATCAGGATCCCGAGCTGTTGGAGTTCGTGCTGTCGCAGCCGCCCGACCGGGTCAAGTACACGAACCTCCTGCTGGCAGAGGAGGAGATGGAGGAGATCCAGGGCTACGCCGAGCGCCTGGGCTTCTTCAGCAAGCGCCCGGTCACGCCGCAGGATCCCTTCGGCTTCGACGACTACTGCGACCCGCGCTTCGAGCGGCAGACCGGCCGGGAACTGCCCCTGCAGGAGAAGTGAGCGCATGACGCGACTGCGCGCCTGCCTGCTGGGAGTCCTGGGCTTCGCCCTGTTCCTCGTCCTCTGGCATCTCGGCCGCGGCCTGCCCCTGCTGCAGCGCGTGCCGAGCCCGCTCGCCGCCGTTCAGGCCATCATCGAGACCGAGCGGCGCGGCATCCTGTGGAAGGCGATCGTCGCCTCGGTGTATCGCGTGGGCTGGGGCTTCTTCCTGGCCGCCGCGATCGGCATCCCGCTCGGGGTCGCGCTCGGCTGGTACGCCGCCCTGAAGGCGGTGGTCAACCCGGTGATCCAGGCGCTGCGCCCGTGTTCGCCCATCGCCTGGCTGCCGCTGGCGGTGCTGATCTTCGGGCGGGTGCGCTTCACCGAGCCGTCCGACGTGGAGGCGATCTTCATCATCTTCCTGGCGTCCTTCTTCCCGATCGTGACGGCGGCGACATCAGCCGTCGCCTCCATCGAGCTGAAGTACATCCGCTCGGCCGCCAACTTCGGCGTGGGCGGCCTGGCGCTGTTCCGGCGCGTGGTGCTGCCTGCCGCCATGCCGCAGATCCTGACCGGCCTGCGCCTCGCGCTGGGGATCGCCTGGGTGGTCGTGGTCGCGGCCGAGATGCTCGGCGTCGAGTCGGGGCTCGGCTACCAGGTGCTCGACTCCAGGAACAACCTGCGTTACGACCTGATCATCGCCGCCATGATCGTCATCGCCCTCATCGGGCTCCTGCTCGACACGCTCATGTCGGCGGTGGAACGGGCGGTGCTGGCGCGCCGGGGGATGATCAGGAGATGAACCGGACCGCTGCCGTGACCGCCAGGGAGGCCGCCGCCAAGATCCGCCTCGAGGGGGTGCGGAAGACCTTTCGCTCCCGGAAGCAGGGAGACACCGAGGTGCTCGCGGGAGTCGACCTGGAGGTGCGGCAGGGCGAGTTCCTCGCCATCGTCGGACCGTCCGGCTGCGGCAAGTCGACGCTGCTCAACTGCATGGCCGGTTTCGAGAGCGTCAGCGCCGGGTCGATCCGCATCGACGGCGAGGAGGTGCGGAGGCCCTCGCCGAAGCGCGTCTTCGTCTTCCAGGAGACCGGGATCTTCCCCTGGTTCTCGGTGTGGGACAACATCGGCTTCGGCCTGCAGGGGCTCCCCTTCGCCCGGAAGCACGAGATCGTGATGAAGTACATCCGGCTCGTCGGCCTGGAGGGCTTCGAGCGCGCCTTCCCCAGCGAGCTGTCGGGCGGCATGAAGCAGCGCGTCGAGTTCGCCCGTGCGCTGGCCGTCGACCCGGACGTGCTCTACCTGGACGAGCCGTTCGGCTCGCTCGACGCCTTCACGCGCCTGGAGATGCGGCGCGAGGTGGCGCGCATCTGGCAGCAGACCGGGAAGACGTGCATCCTCGTCACCCACGACGTGGAGGAGGCGGTCGAGCTGTCCGACCGCGTCGCGGTCATGACGCGGCGGCCCGCGCGCATTCACGCGATCCTGGACAACGCCGTGGCGCGCCCGCGCGACCCGGACCTGGCCGAGTTCCGCGACCTCAAGGACCGGATCTTCGACATCCTGGGGGTCGAGCGGCGCGTGTGAGCGGCGGCGGACCCAGCCATCTTCCAGCCGAAGCACAAGCTTGTAGCCGGCGTGCACGGAGTGACCTCCTGCCGGCGGGGTCAGGTCCCCACCGTTCAGGTGGTGCATCCTCACCTCCTCTATGCATGATGCGACGTCAAGCGCGATAGGGGAGTCCAACCTCAGAGCCCGAGCAGGAATCCCCCGCGGCCGCGTTGCGAGCGCCGGGGGGCCGG
>DYIW01000346.1 GCA_020723465.1 Phycisphaera mikurensis | reverse complement strand
CCGCAGGGGCGTCCTTCGCGCTGCGCCCGTTCGAGGGCCTCGCCGCGGCGCAGAGCCTCGGCGCGCCGGCTGCAGGAGGCGACCTGCTTCCGGCCATCCGGGCGCGCCGCTCCGTGCGCGAGTACTCCGATCGGCCCATGGCAGCCGCGGAGCTGTGCGCCTTGTGCGCCGCGGCCCAGGGCGCGCTCGCGCAGAGGCAGCGCTCCCTCCTCGCGCCGGCCGCGCCCCTCGCGCTCTACGTCGTCGTGCGCGACGTGACCGGCATCGAGCCCGGCGTGTACTTCTTCGACCCGACGGCGCGGGCGCTCCACCCGGTGCGCCACGGCGATGTCTCCGCCCAGTGCCGGTCCGCGGCTCTCGACCAGGACTTCTGCGGCACGGCGGACGCGGTCTTCATCAAGACGGCGCGCTGGAGCGATCTGCTCGCCTCGGACGGCGACCGGGGCTACCGCTACGCGTGCATCCAGGCCGGCGTGATGGGGGGCGGCCTCTACCTCCAGGCCACCGCGCTCGGCCTCGGCGCGTGCGGCGTGGGCGCCTTCACCGATTCAGACGTGGCCGCGGTCGTAGGCTGCGATCCGGACGTGGAGGCGCCTCTCTACCTGACCGCGGTGGGCAAGTAGCCGGGCCGGAATTCGGCCGACGGCGCATGGCGAGCCTCATTCCTGATGACTCGCGCCAGCGAGGGGCTATAGTGCGCGCGACGCCATTCCACGGAGGGCAGACATGGTGAGCATGGACGAGGTCAAGCGAGAGGTCGCCGCGCTCGATACCAACGCGAAGTTCCTCTTGTTCGGCAGCATTGTGGGCATCGTCGGCTGCCTGCTGGAGTGGTACGGGACGAACGTGAAGGGCATGTTCCAGGTCGGCCTTGACGGGCTGGACGACTGGAACGGCAGGCTGGCCCTGGTCGGCTTCCTGGTGGCCGCCGGCACCTACGCCCACGAGAAGTGGGGCAAGGCGGACGCGGCCAAGCGGGCGCTCTACCCCAAGGTGCAGCTTGGCGGCGCGGGCCTGGCCGTTCTGATGGTGATCTGGTTCTGGTTGAAGATGGACAGCGGGGACGCGGGTGGAGTCAAGATCGGCACGAGCTTCGGCCTGTGGCTGACGCTCCTCGCCGCGCTGGCCGCCGCCTACGGCGCATTCCGCCGCTTCCAGGCCAAGAAGGCCTGAGCCGCCCGCTCAAGCGCCGAGTTCCTGTGCGCGCGCGGCGGCCTCGTCAAGCAGCTCCGCCGCGCGCTCCAGCTCGCGTTCATGACGGCGGAAGAGCGCGGCCGCGTGGCCGCGCGGCAGGTTGCGGAGCGTCCAGTCGAGGAAGCCGATCACAGGCCGCACGCAGCAACTTCGCGCCGCGGCCTGCTTCAGCGTCTCCACGCCCTGCTCGATGCGGGCGCTGAGCGCCTGGACGCGGTCCAGGGCCTGCTCGTCCGCCTCGTAGCAGGAATCCTCGGCCTCGGACGCGGCCTCGGCGAGAGCGCGCAGCAGCTTGCTCAAGTCGCGCGTAGCTTTCGCCACAAAGCGCCGATCTTCGAGCGCCACGCTCACGCCTTCGGCACCCTGTAGCGCGCGCACGTGCTCGAGCGAGATCGATCCTTCCCGGCCGCAGAGCTCCCAGGCCATGACGTGGCGCAGGATCATGACCTGCAGGTCGGACGAGGTGAAGCGCGCCTCATGCAGTGGGCGATACGCAAGGCCGCCGAGCGGATCCGCGTCTGGCGGCAGGAAGAAGGTCTCCCAGGCCTCATGGCCCGCCGCGGCCGCCTCGCGCCGCAGGTCCGCGCGCTCCGCCCGGCCCAGGGCCACGAGCGCCGCCGCCAGAGCGGCCGCCTCGCTGATGGCGTTCATGCTCGAGGCGCCGGCGCGTGGCGGCGCCTGCAGCACGAGGTGGCCTTCTCCCCAGGGCGCCGTCTCGCGGAACACGGACGAGCCGCCGTAGAGGCCCACGACGCGCGTGCCGGCCGCGGCCGCGAGGTGCACGGCGCCGGTGTCGCCGCTCACCAGCAGGTCCACCTCGGCGAGCAGGCGCGCGGCCTCTTGCACGCTCGTCCTGCCGCAGAAGTCCGGCGGCGCCTCGCGGCAGGCCGCGGCCACCGCGGCGCACAGCTCGCGATCGGCCGGTGCGCCGACCAGCAGGGGCAGGAAGCCGTGCGCGCGCAGGGCGTCGGCCAGGCGCGCGTAGCGCTCCGCGGGCCAGCGCCGCGCCGCCTTGCTCGAGCCGGGATTGAGCGCCACGCGCCGGCCCGCGGGCAGGGCGAAGGGCAGGCGCGGAGCCTGGGCCGCAAAGGGCCGGCGCGAGGAAGCAGGCGGCGCGCCGCCCGGCGCGGCCGCGCGGAACAGGTCGGCTGCGTGGATCCCGTTCTCCCAGCGGAAGTCGGTGCGCGCCACGAGGTAGACGTGCCAGTCGCCGAGCGACAGCCACTCGCCGTCCTCCGTGATCACACCGCCCGCGCGCACGGCGGCGTCGACCCGGCGCGCCAGCCAGCAGCCGAACTCGTGCGTGGTCAGGTTGATCACGCGGTCGTAGCGCGGCAGGTCGAGCCGCAGGAACGCCTCTTCCGCGCCAGGGGGAGGCTCCATGCTCGGGTAGGACTCGCGCAGCCCTCGGACCAGCTCGCGCACGCGCTCTTCCTCGAGCATGTGCACGCGCGCGAGGCCGGGAAAGCCTTCGAGCGCCGGCCGCGTCTCCTCGAGCACGAGGATCTCGACCTCGTCCTCGGGGGAAGACCGGTGCACGTCCTCGAGGAGCGGCGTGGTCTGGATCAGGTCGCCGAGGCGCTCGAGCTGGATCACGAGAAGCCGAGCCATGCGCTGCCGCCTCCTCTCCACGGTTTGCAGCCCGGGACAGGGTAGCAGCCGGCGGCGGAGGCGTGCCGGGATTCGGCCGGCCGTGCCGGCCGCGGCTGGCGTTAGGATGCGTCCCTTGGCCCGGAAGGGAGCCTGGCGCGCATGTCCCCAGTCTTCATCATCGTCCTGGTCGTGGTGCTGGTCTGCGTCCTCGGGTACTTCGGCTACCTGGCCGAGAAAAAGCGGCGCGAGGAGATGGCCGCGCTCGCCGCTTCCCTGGGCCTCCGCTTCGATCCCGGGCCGGACCACGGCCACGACGAGGAGTACGGGCACTTCGAAATCTTCCGGCGCGGGCACTCGCGCGTGGCCTTGAACACCATGTCGGGAGACCTGCCGGTTGCCGGCCGGAGCTGCCGCGTCGTGGCCGGCGACTTTCGCTACAAGGTCACCTCGGGCAGCGGCAAGAACCGGCGCACGCACACGCACAACTTCAGCTACGCGATCGTCGAGCTGCCCTTCCAGGCGCCGGCCCTGCTCATCCGGCCCGAGGGCATGTTCGACAAGCTGGCCGGCGTGTTCGGCTTCGACGACATCGACTTCGAGTCCGAGGAGTTCAGCCGCAAGTTCTACGTGAAGAGCCCGGACAAGAAGTTCGCCTACGACGTGCTCCACCCGCGCATGATGGAGTTCCTGCTGGCCAACCGTGCGGCCGCCCTCGACCTCGAGTACGGCCGCGTCTGCCTGGCCGACGGCTCGCGGCGCTGGGACGCGCCCGCCTTCCGGCGGCAGCTCTCCTTCCTGGAGCGGTTCCTGGAGCTCTGGCCCGAGCACGTGCTCGCCGCGCTCGAGGGAGGTGCCGGCCATGGAAGCTAGCCTGATCGCCGCGCTCGCCGCCTCGCTGCTCCTCCTCGTCTGGCTCATCGCCAACTACAACCGTTTCGTGCGCCTGCGCAATCACATCACCGAGAGCTGGTCGAACATCGACGTGGAGATGAAGCGCCGCTACGAGCTGATCCCGAACCTGGTCGCGACGGTCAAGGGCTTCGCCGCCCACGAGAGGGCGGTGCTCGAGAGGGTGGTCGAACTGCGCAACCGTGCGGCCGCGAGCCGCGGCAGCGCGGCCGAGCAGGCCGTGGACGAATCGGCCCTGATGCTCGGCCTGAAGCAGCTCTTCGTCGTGGTCGAGAACTACCCGCGGCTCAAGAGCGACGCCCACTTCCTCGCCCTGCAGAAGGAGCTGGCCCTGACCGAGGACCGCATCGCCGCGGCGCGGCGCTTCTACAACGGCAACGTGCGCGACATGCGCCAGCTCTGCGAGATGTTCCCGACCTCGCTCCTGGCCGGCCTCTTTCACTTCTCCGCGCCCACGTTCTTCGAGCTGGATTCGGCGGCCGAGCGCGTGGTGCCGCGGGTGGGCCTGGACTGATGCGCCGCGCCGCCGCGCCAAGTTGCGGCAGAACCTCGCCCGAGGCTGCAGGTTAGGATGGCCGTGCCCCACACGACCGCTTCCTGCCCGCGAGCGATGATCGACGTCGAGCTGTCCCGGCCCCTGCGCCTTGCCGCGCGCCTGCACCTCTGGCGGCCGGCCGTGCTGGTCTGCCGCGCAGAGGCGAGCCTGGCGAAAAGCGACCTGGCCGCGGCCCGCGCCAGCCTCGGCGAGGCCCTGCGCCGCGCCCCGTCCTGGGCCGAGCCCTGCTACCTGCTGGGGCGCGTGGCGGCCGCGGACGAGCACGCGTCTCGCGACGAGGAAGAAGCCTGGCTCGCCGCGGCCCTGGAGCGCGACCCGCGCCACGCCCGCGCGGAGAAGGCGCTTCTTGCCCTGCGCGCCTGGCGCCACGAGCCGCTCATGTGCGGCTGGCGCCTTTATCACGCCGGCAGGGAGCAGGACGCGCTCGCCGCCTTCGACGCCGCCATCGCGGCCATCGGCCGCCAGGCGCCCGAGGCCACGCGCGGCGACGCCCTCGCCGGCATGGGCTGGTGCCACTACGCGCTCCGCGACTTCGCCGCGGCCGAGGAAGCCTTCGCCGCCGCGCTGGTGCTCTCCCCCGGTCTGATCCACGCGCGCAAGGGGCTCGGCCTCAGCCTCTATTTTCTCGGGCGCTTCGACGAGGCCAAAGCGGCGCTCGAGGCCGTCCTCGCCTTGAACCCCGACCTGCAGGACGCGCGCTCGTTCGTCGGCTGGTGCGCCTACGCGCAGGGCCGCTGGCGCGAGGCCCTGGACGACTTCGCCGCGGCCTGCGCCGGCAATCCCTTGCTTCCCGATCCGCGCTGGGGCATGGCCTGGTCCTGCTGGCGCCTCGGCCGGATGCAGGAGGCGCGTGCCGCCTTCCGCGACGCCCTGCGGCTCGGCGCGGCGCACCCGTCGCTCGAGGAGGCGCGGGCCCTCTTCGCCGCCGAGCCGGAGCTGCGCGACCTTCTGGCCGAAGCGGCCGCTGTCCAGACGGACCGGAGTCGTGCGCGCTCCGAGCGCGCCGAGATTGACGTCGCGACGATCGCCGCCGCGTTCGGCGGGGGAGGGCACGACAAAGCGGCTGCCGCGCTGATTCGCGGCACGACGCTGCGTCAAGCCAAATCCAAACTGATCAAATTGCTCAAGGGCGCGGTCAAGCCGTCGCTGTCAGTACC
>DYIW01000345.1:3935-5433 GCA_020723465.1 Phycisphaera mikurensis | reverse complement strand
CGCAGGTCCTGCGCGAGCGCGGCGTGGAGGAGGAGCTGTGCGCCGAAGTGGCGCGCTTCTTCGCCGCGGCCGAGGAGCGCGTGTTCGGCCGCTGCGGCGGCGAGAGCGATGGGGCCGCGAGCGCGCGCGCCCTGGCGCGGCGCCTCGAGGAAGGCCAGCGCGTCAGCTGATCCCGCCTCCCGCCATGCCCATGAGGAACTCCGCGTTGGAGCGCGTCTTCTTGATCTTGTCGACGAACAGCTCCATGGCCTCGACCGGGTTCATCTCGTTCAGGACCTTGCGCAGGATCCAGACCAGCTTCAGCTCCTCGGGCGTGAAGAGCAGGTCCTCCTTGCGCGTGCCGGAGCGGTTGATGTCGATGGCCGGCCAGACGCGCTTGTCCGCCAGCTTGCGGTCCAAGTGCAGCTCCATGTTGCCGGTGCCCTTGAACTCCTCGAAGATCACGTCGTCCATGCGCGAGCCGGTCTCGATCAGGCCGGTGGCCATGATCGTGAGCGAGCCGCCGAACTCGATGTTGCGCGCCGCGCCGAAGAAGCGCTTGGGCTTCTGCAGGGCCGAGGCGTCGATGCCGCCCGAGAGGATGCGGCCGGAGTGGGGCTGCTCGGTGTTGTAGGCGCGGCCCAGGCGCGTGATCGAGTCGAGCAGGATGACCACGTCGCGGCCGGCCTCGACCAGGCGCTTGGCCTTCTCGATGACCATCTCCGCCACGACGACGTGGCGCGACGCGGGCTCGTCAAAGGTGGAGGCGATAACCTCTCCCTTGACCGAGCGCTGCATGTCCGTGACCTCCTCGGGCCGCTCGTCGATGAGCAGCACCATGAGGTAGACCTCGGGATTGTTGGTGGTGATGGCGTTGGCGATCTTCTGCAGCAGAATGGTCTTGCCCGCGCGCGGCGGCGAGATGATCAGGCCGCGCTGGCCCTTGCCGATGGGCGCGATCAGGTCCATGACGCGCATGGCGAACTCGCCCGCCGTGGTCTCCAGGACGAAGCGCTCCTCCGGGTAGAGGGGCGTCAGGTCCTCGAAGGCGATCACCTGCGAGGCCTTCTCCGGCTCCTCGTAGTTGATCTTCTCGATGCGCAGCAGGGCGAAGTACTTCTCGTTTTCCTTGGGCGGGCGGATCTGGCCGGAGATGACCTGGCCGGTCTTCAGGCCGAAGCGCCGGATCTGCGAGGGCGAGATGTAGATGTCGTCCGGGGACGGCAGGTAGGAGCAGACGGGCGTGCGCAGGAAGCCGAAGCCGTCGGGCAGGATCTCCAGCACCCCTTCGCCGAACATCGCACCGGCCGTGTTCACGCGCCGCTTCAGGATCTTGAAGATCAGGTCCTGCTTCTTCGCGCCGTGGGGAGTCTCGATGCGCTCGAACGCGGCGATCTCGAGCAGATCCTCGATGGACATGGCCTGGAGGTCGGAAAGATGGACGTCCTGGCCGAGCGTGCGCGCGTAGCGCGCGGCGGCGCTGTTCGGATCGAGGCGCGCGATGGCCACCTCGCGCGCC
>DYIW01000345.1:0-3925 GCA_020723465.1 Phycisphaera mikurensis | reverse complement strand
CGCCGCCGCCTGTTCGGCTTCGGCCCGCTCCCTGGCCCTCTCGCGCAATCTCTCGCCGGGCTCCTCGCGGCGTCTGTCCGCGGGCCTCTCCTCGTGCTCCTCGCGGCGCCTCTCCGCAGGCCTCTCCTCGTGTTCCTCGCCGTGCTCTTCCGCGGCCTCTTCCTCGGGTTCCTCCGCGAAGTCCACCTCGGCCCGAGCACGTTCCATCTCGGGCCGGGAGCGCTCCATCTCGCGCGGCGGCGGCTCGATCAGCTCGGCGTCCTCGATTTCCTCGGCGAGGCTGACCGCCTCGAACTCATCGGTCTCGTCTTCCTGCGCGCTCGGCTCGGCCTTGCGGCCGCGGGCGGGCGGTCTCGACACCGGGCGCGCGGCGGAGCTCCGCTTCTTCCTGGTGACCCTGTTGCGAGGAGGCTTGTCCGGTGACATGGGGTTCTCCGTTATCGCGGTCGCGCCTGGCGGCGCGCTGTGTTGCTCACGCTTGTCGCGGCGGGGATTCGACGCTCGCGGTAGAAGGGCGGCCGCGGGGCGAGTCCGCGCGCATCGCCACCGAGACCGTTCTCGGGCAGTTCATGGTATTCCGGGCCTGGAGATGAGTTCTTGGAAGATCGCCCGGACCTGGGCGCGGACGGGCGCCAGTGCGCCGTCGTTGATGACCTTATAGTCGGCTCTGGCTCGCTTCTCGTCGATCGATTTCTGGTTTTTTTCTCGGCGCTCGAGTTCGTCCGTGGACCAGCCGCGGTGCAGGCGGACACGCTCCAGGCGCAGCTCCAGCGGCGCGTCCACGAACAGGCGCTGGTCGCACAGGGCGTTCAGCTCGGATTCGAGCAGGAGCGGGACGTCGAGGAGCACGAGCAGGGCGCCGGGCGTCGCGCCGGGCGCGGCGCGCAGCTCCTCGAGGCGCCGCCGGATCTCGCGGCGCACCAGCGGATGAACGATGCTGTTCAAGCGGCGCAGGCGCTCCGGGTCGCGGAAGACGAGGTCGCCGAGGCGCTCGCGGTCGATGCGGCCGTTCTCGTTCAGCAACCCCGGGCCAAACTCCTTCAAGATCGCGCTTTTCGCCGGCTCGCGTTCAAGCTCGGCGCGGGCCATGAAGTCGGCGTCGAGGACCACGGCGCCGAGCTCCTCGAACAGGCGCGCCACGGTCGACTTGCCGGAGCCGATCCCGCCGAGAAGGCCGAGCACGACCAGGTTCGTCATGGATGGGGTTGCGACTGGACTTTGTCCGCGCACATAACTACGTGAAAACAAGACGGTTAGGATGGCGGCGCGATCGGCCGCGCGACTCGAGGGGGCGGCTGCGCCCGCTCGCCGGCGGCAGAATCTGGGATTCTCGCGCTTCCTCGCCACGCAAGAGCGGAAAACGATGCTCCCATGAGCGACCGCTCCTGTCAAGCGGGGCGAGGCGCGCGCCTCGGTCCGCGCAAAAGAAGAGGCAAGCGGCGCTCGCGGTTGCTTCCTCTGGCGCCGGTCCTATAGTGCTGCCGTTCCTTGTGTCGCGGCGGTTTCTTCGCGGCCGGCCCGAGGACTACATTCCCTGTTGTCGGAGGTTTCCGAATGACTCGTCGTGAAGTCGGCGCGACCGTGAGCGTGATGTGGGTGATCTTCCTGCTCGTGCTCCTCTTGGGCGCGTGCGCTTACGTCTACTTCGTGCAGGCCGACATCGCGGCCTTGCAGAAGCAGGCCAAGGACGCGGAGAACGCCCGCGCCCAGTTCGAGGCGGGCGAGCTCAGGGAGAAGGAGAAGCACCTGGCGCTCTCGCGTGCGGTGGGGTTCACCGACGAGTCCGGCGGCAACCTGTTCTCCGCGGTGAACGCCATCGAGGCGAAGCTCGAACAGGTGCGCGGGCAGTTCCCGAACGACATCGGCGCCGGCGACAAGACGCTCGAGGACATCACGGATCGTTTCCTTTCCCTGGCCAACGGGGCGCAGCAGTCCGCGCGCCAGGCGACCACGGACTTCGAGACCGAGCGCACGAAGCGCACGGAGACCGAGACCAACCGCAACTCGATCCAGCAGAGCATGGAAGGGCAGCTCACCACGGCGAACAACGACCTGCGCGACGAGCGCGATCGGGCGGCGCAACAGAAGCAGACGGACGACGGCACGATCTCGAACCTGCAGGATCAGGTCGACGAGATCTCGGCCCAGATGCGCGAACAGGTGGCCCAGAAGGAGCAGAACATCGCCGAGCTGACGAAGGACATGAGCGCCACCAAGGCGCGCATCGATCAGCTCAGCGACAAGGTCAAGCTGGTCGGCGTGGACGAGAGCCCCTGGGATCCGGACGGCGAGGTGGTCAGCGTCGGCGCCGAGACCGGTCTCGTGTTCGTGAACGTCGGCACTGCCGACCTGCTGCGCCAGGGCGTGCGCTTCGACGTGTTCCGCTTCGGCAAGGGCGGCGAACTGATCCGCAAGGGACTCATCGAGATTCGCGAGGTGCATCCTGACAGCGCGGTCGGTGGGATCATGGAGGAGGTGAACCGGCTCGACCCGATCACCGCCGGGGACGTCATCTCCAATCCGCACTTCAGCACGAACCGGTCGAAGGTATTCGCGCTGCTCGGCACGTTCCCGGTCTACGGCAAGACGTTCCTGGAGAATCGACTCAAGGCCCTGGGCGCCGAGGTCGAGGCCGAGGTCAATGCGCGCGTCGATTTCGTGGTGCTTGGGCAGCGCGGACCGGAGGAGGACGCTCCCGAGGTCACCGATCTGCCCGGGTACAAGGTGGCGCAGGACCTGGGAATCCAGATGCTGCCGGTGCAGTCGATCGACCGCTTCCTGAAGCCCTGAGCGCGACCCGCGCCCCCTCTTCGGGCGCAACACACGTGAGCGGACGCCGTGCCTGCGCCTGGCCTGGGCGCCTGGCCGGGACGCCGCGCGCTGCCGGCGACCTGACGAACGGAAGCCTCCTGCGCGCGCCGGCGGTGCGGGTCGCGATTCCAGGTCGGCTCGCAATCTAGGATGCTCGAGCGGTGGCTGCAGCGGAGCGCAAGCCAGGGGACGGTGAGAGCGACCTGCCGGGCGGCGGGAAAGCGATGACGTTCGCCCAGCACCTCGAGGAGCTGCGCGGGCACGTCCTGCGCTCGGTCCTCGCGCTGGTGGCATTGTGCGTGGTCTGCTGGATTTTCCAGGACGAGATCGCCTACCTGGTGATGTGGCCGTATCTCGACACCCAGGAGTGGCTGAAGGAGACCTACGGCCGCGAACCCAGCAAGCTCAAGTTCTTCAGCGTGCCCGAGGGCTTCTTCTTTCACTTCAAGATCGCCCTCTACGGCGCCGCGATCGTCACCATGCCGTACTTCCTGTTCGAGATGTGGCGCTTCATCTCGGCAGGCCTCTACCGGCACGAGCGGCGCGCGGTCATGCACCTGCTGCCGGTCTCGTTCGCGCTCTTCCTGCTGGGCGTCCTCTTCGCCTACTTCGTGCTCATCCCGGTGGCGCTGCGCTTCCTGCTCGGCTACGGCAACCCGGAGTACATCGAGCCCGACATCCGGCTCGAGTACTACCTGAGCTTCTTCGTCATGCTCTGCCTGCTCTTGGGCGCGGTCTTCCAGCTCCCGCTGCTGCAGGTGATCCTGGCGCGCTTCGGGCTGGTGTCCGCGGCGACGCAGGCGCGCCATCGCAAGGCGTTCATCATGGGCGCGGTCGTGGCGGCGGCCGTGATCACGCCGACCGGCGACGCCGTCACGCTCTCGCTCGTGGCCGTGCCCATGCTCATCCTCTACGAGCTGGGCCTGCTGGTCGCGCGTCGCGTGCCAGCGGCCGCGCGCGCGCCGGCCGCGTCGCGCCTGCCGCCGGCAAGCCCTTGACTCGGAGCCTGAGCAGAAATCTCTCGCCGCCGCGTTGCGAGCGCCGGGGGGCTGGATGGTCGACGCGGCCTCGACTCCTTTCGAGTCATGGAGGAGCCGCAACGCCGCTGCAGGCC
>DYIW01000344.1 GCA_020723465.1 Phycisphaera mikurensis | reverse complement strand
TTTGCCTAAGAGCGTACTGAGTCACGCGAGAGGCCGGCCTCCCCATCACATCTCCGAGAAACCGACTGCCACGCCTCTCTCACCGCGCGTCTTTGCGCGGTGCATGATTCTGGGGCGGGAGCGGGCTCCGGCCCGCGACCGCCGTCCGCCAGTGACTCGTCCAAAGCGGCCCGCCTTGACCGGGACCATCGAGGCGGCGTGGCGGACGAGCGGAGCGGCCTTTCCCCGGTTGAGGGGCCGCCAGCGACGACGCTCCACTCACGCCTGCCGCAGCTCACGCCACAGAACCGCCAGCATCGCCTTCGCCTCGACGAGCCGCTGCGCGTTCATCGCGCACACGATGCACCGGGAGTCGCGATGCGGCCCCGGACCCCGGGGAAACGGCCGCGATCGCTCGGCACACTTCCCCTCCCGTCCCTCCCGGTTCCCAGCCAGAAAGCCGCGATCCCTCCCCTCCCTACCCTCCGGTCCGGTCGAACAACTCCAGCAGCTTGTCCTTCACCCATGCCTCGAGCGTGAGCACGGTGCGCGGCGGGAAGGAGTCGGTGGTCGCGACTACCGTTGTGCCGGTCGGATCCTTGCTGCCGAGAGTCACAGTGAACGTGGCGCGGCGCTGCTCCTCGTCGAGCAGGGTGACCTCCAGAACCGCCGCATCCGCGCCCGTGAACCCGTCCTCTTCGACCGGATCGCGCGCGTGGAACTCGAGCGCCTTGGCCGCCGGCAGCGCCGCCACGTACGCCTGGAAGTCCCCGGTGTTGCGTTCGCGGTCCGTTGGATCGCGCCAGAACTCCGCGCCCTGGGTGCGGTCGCGCTCGATGGTCAGGCTGCGCCCGCGGGCACGAACCGTGACGCGCTTCAGGCGCAGGATGTCCTTGGGCAGGAACTCTGGCACCATGAACTGGCGCGGGTCGGCCGAGATCACGCGTTCGACCTTCTCCTCGGGCACGAGGTAGGCGGTGTCCGGAGCACGGTCCGGGCGCCGCACCGGCACCGTGCCAGCGCCGTCCGGGTCGGCGAACTCGAGGCGCACGTGCTCGCTGATCCCGGCGTTGTCCACCAGGTCGAACTCGAGCACCGCGCGCGGCGCGTCGAATCCCACCTGGCTCCAGGGGTCCCCGCCCGGCGCGGGCGGCAGCTCCTCCACGTCCAGGAAGTCGTCCGCCTGCAGGCTGGAGACGGCGAGCAGCCAGCCGTAGAGGAAGCTGCTGCGCTGGTCATCGGCCGGCCGCGCGAACGGCTCGATGATCTCGAAGCGCCGCGCCGCCTCCCTGAAGCGCATCTCCAGCGCGGGAGCGTCGCGGCGGCGCAGGCTGATGCGGCGCGTGGTGCTGGCCGTGACGCGGCATAGCCTCGGGTCGCGGAACTGCTTCGCGCGCAAGGCCAGGTATTCGAGCGCGCGCCCGCTCACTGTGAAAATGTGGCCGCGCTCGGAGTCGATGGCGCGCCGCGGTGCCGCCGGATCGCCTCCCGGAGGCGCCGGGCCGAAGCGCGCGGTCACGCTGCGGCCGCCGCCCAAGTCGAGGACGACGCGCGTCTCGGTCGCGGGCACGAGCCCAACGGCATCGAGGTCCTCGGGCTGTGGCTTGGCCTGGTCAAAGGAATCGACTTGGAGCAGGAACAGCCCGTTGACCAGTTGCCGCACCACCGCGCTGTCCGCGGCGAACGGCCGGGGCTCCGCCATCGTCCACTCGGTCGACGGCCTCTCGCAGACGATGCGCTCGCCCCCCGGACGGACCACCTCCACGCGCCGCACCAGGTTGGCGTCGCCCTGCAGGAAGCGCTGGTCGCGCCACTCCTGGCGCGACTTCTCCAGCAGGTTCGAGAGGTTCGCGCCCGTGCGGTAGAGGGACTTGTCCCCCTCGATCATCACGTAGACGTGGTTGAAGCCCGGGTCGCGCTCGCCCACGCGCAGGCGGCAGGCTTCGCCCTTGGGCGAGACGAGCGTGACGCGCGCGCGCGGTGGTTCGAGGCCGAGCTTCTTCAGCACGTCGAGGGACGGCGCGCGGTCCACCTCGAGACGCGCGTTGTCGCGCAGCACGTTGTGAAGCTGGTCCAGGACATCCTGCTGCGCCCGATCGACGAAGGGCTCCTCATCCACGGCTTCAACCACGAGCCACCACAGGCCGTTCCGCACCTCCAGCCCCATCATCTGGCCGCTGACGAGCATGATGTCGAGGCGGCGGACGCCTTCCTCCGGCCAGACCGGGACGAGCGGCGGCGGGCCCTCTTCCACCGGCGCCACGTCCTTGCGCAGGAACAGCAGCAGCAGCGCCAGCAGCACCACCGCGGCGAGCAGCCAGAGCGTGGTCTTCAGGCTCACGCTCACCTCCGCCGTAAGAACCAGACCAGGGAAGCCAGCAGCAAGGCGCCCGCCGGCAGGCACGCGGCCGTGTACCAGAAGATCGCGTCCTCCTCTCCCGGCCGCAGATCCGCGACGATGGCGCGCGGCCGGCGCGGCGGCAACTGGATCGAGCGCTTCTTCCCGACCAGCCAGGCCGCGGAGCGCCGCAGGAACGTGTCGTTGCCCGGGAAGTTGTAGAGCATCCGGTTCGTCACCCAGGGCACGCTCGGCATGAACACCAGGCGCGCGCCGGCGTAGGCGCCACCCGGTTCGAGCGCGGCCCCGAGGCAGCGCTGGCCCGCGCTCTCCAGGCGCGGGTCCTGCTGGTAGTTGCCGGCCTTGGTCTGGCCGTCCGGGATGTCGCCGAAGGTGTCGGGATGCGACGAGAGGAGCGACGTGAACCAGGGAATGGCCTCGTCCACGGGCGCGATGCCGGCGGAGCGGATGACCACGAAGGTGACGCCGTCTTCGGCCAGCGTGTTGGTGATCTCGTGGCCGCCGAAGGTGCCGGGCGTGCCGCCCAGGCGCGCCGGCCCGATCCACATCTCGGTCGCGGACGCGCCGCGCAGCGTGCCCTTCTGGTCGTGGCACAGGATGTTGCGCTCCAGGCGCACGCCGAGGCGCTCGTACAACGGATCGAGCGAACGGTCGCCGAGCGGGTCCACGGCCACGAGCATCTTGCCGCCGCCCTGCAGGTGGTCGTCGAGCGCCACGATCTCCTCGTCCAGGAAGGCGGTCTGCGGTCCGAGCAGCACCAGCGCGCCCGCGTCCTCGGGCACCTTGCGCTCCGAGATGAGGGACAGCGGCCGCACGTCGAAGTTGTCGCGCGTCAAGGTCGAGCCGATGTAGCTCCCCCCCATCTCCGAGGCGTCGGACAGGGACAGCTCGCCATGCCCGGTGAGCACGTAGATCACCGGCTGCGCGGCCTGGGTCACTTCGAACAGGGCGGACGAGATGGCTTCCTCGGCGGTGTAGGCCAGCAGGCGCGTGGGCTGGAACACGGGGGTGGCCGAGCCAAAGTCGAACTCGGCGAGGTCGGTCTCCAGGCCGAGGATGCGCCGGCTCTTGCCGGAGCGCACGATGACCACGTTCGCCTGGCTCAGGCCGTGCTGGGTGAACAGGTCGCGCACGCGGTCGAAGTCGACGCGCGGGTCGAGATTCTCCACGCTGATGCGGCCGCGCGCGCGCACGCGGTACTCCTGCAGCAGGTCGACCACGTACTCCATCGCCTTGGGGCGCACTTGGTCCACGTCCCAGTGCCAGGTGAGGCGGTCGAAGATGGTGATGATCTCGACGTCCTCGTCCAGGCTCTCGAGCAGGCGCGTGGTGTCGAGCCGCAGGGTGTAGGTCTCGGCCTGCGTCAGGTCGAAGCGCCGGCGCAGGTCGGTGAAGCCGGTCAGCCAGATGCCGATCACGGCGGCGGCGACCGCCAAGCCCACCATGGCCAGCACGTTGGCGAGGATCGCCAGCCGCCGGCCGCGGCCGAAGGTGCGCGCCAGCGGCCGCTTCACGACCACCTCCGCGATTCCACGGCTCGCACCGCCAGGAACAGGCAGATGGCCGCGCCGATCAGGTAGACCGCCACGATGCCGGTGTCGAGGATGCCCTTGGCAAAGCTGTTCTGGAAGTGGAAGAGGATCGAGACGTGCTCGAGCGCCAGGCGCAGCTTCCCGCGCGGCATCTGCAGCGACAGCAGCGGGGCGAAGAACAGCGCCAGGTCGAAGACCACGCCCAGGATGGCGGCGACGATCTGGTTCGGGCTGACGGCCGAGGCGAGCACGCCGATCGCCAGGAGCAGGGCGCCGAGCAGCAGGATGCCGGCGTAGGAGGTCGCGAGGATGCCGCCGTCCGGCAGCGCGCCGTAGGACTTCAGCACCAGCAGGTAGACGATCGAGGGGGCCCAGAGCGCCACGTAGAAGGTCAGCGCGCCCAGGTACTTGGCCAGCACCACGGCCACGTCGGTCACGGGCGCGGTCATCAGGCCCTCGAGCGTGCCCGAGCGGCGCTCCTCGGCGATGAGGCGCATGGTGAGCAGGGGCGGCACCAGGAGGATGTTGATCCAGAAGAGCATCGAGCCGCCCAGGAAGCTGCGCACCGTCGCGTCCACGTTCCCCTGCATGTCGATCAGGCTGTAGCTGAAAGCCAGACCGTTCAGCACCAGAAAGACGGCCAGCACCAGGTACATGAGCGGCGCGAGGAAGTAGGACTCCACCTCGCGGCCGGTGAGGATGAAGAGAGCGCGCAGGCCCCTCATCGCGGCCCTCCCGGCTCCTCGTCGTCGGCCGTCGTCAGGCTGCGGAACACGTCCTCGAGGCTGGAGCAGGGCGCGCTCAGCTCGCGCAGCGCCGCGCCGGCCTCGACCACGGTCCGGGCCACGTGCTCGCGCTGGTCGCCGGGCTCGGCGAACTCGATCTCGCAGCGGAGCCAGCCCTCGCCCAGTTCGGAGCGTTCGACGCGGCGCGCGCCCGGCAAGGCAGCGAGCGCGGAAGCCGCGGCCTCGCCCTTCAGCTCCACGCGCACGCGCCGCCCGGCGTCCGCGCCCTGCAAGAGCTGGCCGGGCGTCCCGTCGGCCACGACCTCGCCCCGGCGGATGATGATGACCCGTTCCGCCACCGCCTCGACCTCGGGGATGATGTGGGAGGAGAGCAGCACCGTCTTGTTCTCCCCGAGCGAGGAGATCAGGCGGCGCACCTCGATGCGCTGGTTGGGATCGAGCCCGGAGGTGGGCTCGTCCAGGACGAGGATCTGCGGGTCGTGCACGATGGCGTCCGCCAGGCCGACGCGCTGGCGGTATCCCTTGGAGAGCTGCCCCACCAGCCGCCGGGTCATGTCCCTGAGTCCGCAGATCTCCGCGACTTCTTCGATGCGCCTTTGGGCCTCGCGCCCGCCGAGCCCCTTCAGCCGGGCCCGGAAGTAGAGGTACTCCCGGACCCTCATGTCGCCGTAGAGGGGAACGTTTTCAGGCAGGTAGCCTAGGTTTTCCCGGACCTTCATCGATTCCCGGAAGACGTCGAATCCCGCCACGCGGGCCGTTCCGGACGTGGCGGGCAGGTAGCAGGTCAGTATCTTGAGGGTGGTTGACTTCCCCGCTCCGTTGGGGCCGACAAAGATGGTGAACGGCTCCAGCGTGGTGTC
>DYIW01000343.1 GCA_020723465.1 Phycisphaera mikurensis | reverse complement strand
AGCTCATCGAGAAGGTGCGCTTCGCCGGGCGGATCCTGCGCGCCGGCTCGGAGGCCGCGGCGCTGCCTGCGGGCGACCGCGTCAGGCCCGACCTCTCCCAGGTCGAGCTCGACGCCCAGCTCTTCAAGGCCGAGGTGCGGCTCAACAACGAGGTGCTCGAGGACTCCATCGAGCGCGGCCAGCTGCGACAGACCATCATGCAGCTCATGGCCGAGGCCATCTCCCGTGACATGGACGAGGTGATCATCCGCGGCGACAAGACCAGCGTGGACACGTTCCTCGCCAAGCTCGACGGCATCCTCAAGCAGTCGACCTCCAACGTGGTCGACGCGCAGAACCAGACGCTCAACAAGGGCGTGCTGCGCGACATGCTGAAGTCGATGCCCTCGCCCTTCCTGCGCAACAAGCGGGAGATGCGTTTCTTCACCTCCGTCGACGCCACCATCGACTACCGCGACAGCCTCGCCGACCGGGCCACCGCGGCGGGCGACAAGGCCCTCCAGGAGGAGGTCGAGGTCACCTACTCCGGCGTTCCCGTGGTGGAGGTGCCCCTCTTCCCGGAGAACCTCGGCGTGGGCGGCAACCTCACCGACGCGATCCTCACCGACCCGAAGAACATCAACATCGGCATCTGGCGCAACATCCGGGTGGAGACGGACAAGCTGGTCTCCGAGGGCGTCCTCATCATCGTGGCGACCCTCCGCTTCGATGTCCGGTTCGCCGAGGAGACGGCCGTCGTGAAGACGGTCAACATTCGCGTGGCTTAAGGAGCCTGTCATGGCAGCGATCAGCCCTCGTTTCGGTTCCGGTGGCGCCAACCTCGCGCCCGGAGGCTCCGCCGGGCAGCCGTCGCTGGCCGAGGCGCTCCGCGACGTCGCCGACGACCTGGCGGCGTTCAAACCGTCGGCAGTCGCGTCAGCGGACGCCGGCGCGACCTATGGGGCCCCGGAGCAAGCGCTCCTCAACGAGCTCAAGGCGAAGGTTAGCGCGCTCGCTGCGGTGGTCCTGAAGACCACCAAGGCCGTGTAGCGCGTAGGAGGAAGCCATGACCAAGCTGGTCCGTCTCAAGCCGTACGATCCCAAGCGCGGTCACGTGCTGCGCCGCTACACCGCGTTCGGCGTCCGGTTCGACGAGTCGCGCGGCTGGTACCGGGTATCCGAGGAGCTGGCGAAGTATCTGGCCGGGGTGCACGAGCAGCCGGGTCTCGACTACACCCCACTCGCCTTCGACGTCTGCTCCGAGGAGGAGGCGCTGGCCGTCGAGGCCCGCGAGAAGAAGGAGCAGGAGGAGCGCGCCGTCGCCAGCGCACCCAACGTGGCCACCGCACACGACGTGTCCGCCCGCCCGGCCGACCTGACCACCGCCGACCTGCCGTCCTCGCGTCCGGCACGCTCCGAAACCAGGACAGCTCGCCGGGCCTGAGGCCATGACCGAGGTGGCCCATGACCCGGCAGCTGATCCGTTACAACGCCGTCCGGCGGGCCGATAACCTCGACGACCAGCTCGCCGCAGCGACGATCACGGCGCGCGAGTCCAGCGCGGTCACCCAGGAGGACCTCCAGGAGGCCCTGCTCTCGCAGATCAAGCGCATCCTGGTCGGCGACGAGCCCGGAAGCTGGGACCAGGACTTCGTGGCTGGCGGCATCCGCGCCCTCAAGCAGCTCGACCAGGACATGGAGGCGGTCGACCGGGTCATCGTCCGGCCGCGCCGGGTGCAGGTGCAGGTGCAGGTGGTGGTGCCGGCGGGCCAGAACTGGGCGGTGCTCTCCGCTGCCGGCGGCGAGACCCCGACCGCGCCCGCGAGCCTCGATCCCGAAACCGAGGGCGCCGTGGCCATGCGGCTCTTGGCCGGCGAGTTCGGCGCCCACCGGCTCGGGGCGCCGACCGAGGACGGAATCCGACTCCTCCTGGACGTGGTCGACGCCGCGACCGGCGAGGACCTGAATGACGCCGTCCTCAACCAGCCCATCCGTGGCGTGCTGCAGGTGAAGGACTCGGCCGCCGACGGGCAGCCCTTCGACGACACCCTGAACCAGGCCCAGCTCTCGCTGGTCGTCACCAACCCGGGCACCCTCGCGCTCGAGCCGGCCGACGTCGCCAGCGTGGCGGGGCGGACCATCCGCTACGCCTTCGCGCAGCGGCAGCGTTTTCGCGCGATCCCGGGCGCCGGGTTCCTCATCGACGGGGCGGCGTTCGTGGACGGCGCGGCCGCCATCGATGTCACGCGGCAGAACGCCTACGACCTCGGACCCGCGGTCGGCGTGGCCACGGCCAGACCGCACCGCACGGACCTCGCCCAGGACGGCGCCGAGGTCGCCTGGCGGGTCGGGAGCGCGAACGCGCTGCGGCTGGTTCGTGACGACGGCGCCGCCGGCGATCTTCTCGAGGCGACGGCCGACCGCATCGACCTCAACAACACCCAGCCCGCGGACCTCCAGAAGGGGCTCCGTGTGGACACGGCCGACGGCGGCATCGAGCTCGGCGTGTCGCCGGGCAAGATCGCGCGCATTGCGGGAGGCCTCGAGATCGAGAGCACCGGAGGCTCACTCGTGCTCGACGGTGCAGGCGGCGAGCTCGCCTTCGCCGACTCGCGGGTCGCCTCGCCCATCCCGTTCTCGTCGCCAGGCAGCGCGGCCTTCCTCGGCCCCCTGGCGGGCCAGCCCTCGATCCTCGCGGCGCTCAACCAGGCGGCCACGATCGGAGGCGTGGACCTCCGGCTCGGCCTGCGCGAGCACACGGGCGCGGCGGTCCCCGCCGGGAGCAACGTCGCGGGCGGGGGCTTCTTCGACTTCACCGTGGCCGGGCTCGTCTTCCACGACGAGACGAACGTCCCGAGCCTGCGGAACACGCTGGTCTTCGTGAACGGGGTGCTCGAGCGCAACGGCGACGCGCTCGCGCCCCACGACGTGCGGCTCGGCAACTCGCCGACGGCCGGCGACCTCATCTTTGGCCACCCCATCCTGCCTGGCGACGTGGTCGTCGTCATGTGCCTGCTCCAGTGACAGAGGAACCGATGGACGACATGAAGCCGACAACCGAGACCAGCGAGGCAGCGACCGAGGACGGGCAGCTCGCCCTGCTACGCACGCTCGCCGCGGAGGCGGCGGACAAGCTCGAGCGGCTGCGCCGCGTCCAGATCCCACAGCACGTCGGGATGGCCGCGGCAGGCCGGGCGCTGGCGATCGACCTGCCCAAGGCGCTGGTCGCCCAGATCCAGGCCGGGCTCACCTCCGGTGCTCTCGGCCAGCGGTGGGAGGCTGCTCTGAAGCGGGCAGGCACCGAGGGCGAGGACGGGTCGGCGGCCACGCTCACAGCGCTCGCGACCGTCCTCATCGAGCAGGCACAACGGGCCGGTCACTACGTGGCGAGCCGTGCCGAGGAGTGGGCGAGCGATGCCTACCGCATCGAGGGCCACGCGAGCGGGCTCGAGGATCAGCTCCGGCGGCTCGAGCAGGCGCGAGATGGCATAGCCCGCGCCATGAGCGAGGGTGGCCAGGCGACCGCTCGCCAGGAGGTCCGCCGCCGCGAGCGCGAGGCCGGGGTCGGCCCGGGACACGAGGAGGGCGATGGGCACGACGCCTGACCGCCAGTACGGCCGGGAGCTCGCCACCGAGCCCGAGGTGGACGCACGGATCGCCGCGCACCGCGACCGGACGCTGCTCCACGAGCTCGACCGGGCCGCGGTGCTCCTCATCGACCGGGACGGCACCGGCCGGGTCCAGCTCGTTCGGCACCTGGACGGTGTCGGCGGATCGGCGCTCCGGGAGACCGAGGTGGCCCGGGACAGCTCGGGCAGGGCAGCGACCATCACGGATCGGCAGTTCGAGCCGGCGGGCACGCTGGTCCGGACGCGGATGCTCACGCTCGCGCGCGACGCTCGGGGAAGGGTCTCGGGCGGCGCAGTGACAGTGACCTGAGGAGACGGTGATGGGCTTCCAGGTGGTCGAGATCGACGGTGCGACCTTCACGGCGGACGGCCGGCTCAAGGTCGCCCAGGAACCGCCCGTTCCGCCACCCGCCACGACGCCGGTGGAGCTCGGCGGCATCCAGATCGTGGGCAATACCCCAGTGGACACGGTGCACATCATCGGGACGGGCAAGACACTGGTCATCCAGAACCTGAGCGGAGGCGCGGCGCCCATCGGATCGGGCTCCAAGGTGGAGCTCCACGATGACCCGAACGGGAACGGCACCGGAATGACGCTGCTGCGGGTCGCGTACGTGACCGGGTCGAGCTTCTCGATCGACCTCAACCGCGAGCTCGGGCCGGGCAACGGTACCCACGCGGTGCGGCTGCGGCGAGTGAGCCTCGGTGGCCCTTCGCGCGAGATCGCGGCCTTCATGGCCGGCTACGAGAGGACGGCGACATGATCGATCGGAGCGACGGCTTCTACGAGTCGGTTGCCGCCCTCGGGCGGGTGACCAAGGACCAGGTCCCGGCGACCGGCAAGACCTGGGAGATCGTTCGCTTCGTCGGCTCGGCGGCCTACTCGCCCGATGCGAGCGTGAAGCTCGTCTGGGATCTCGGCGGCGCAGGCGAGGAGGTCATCGCCTGCACCCACGGCGACGCGAACCTCGAGCTCGTGCGCCAGGTGGATGGCGACGGAGCCAAGAAGCTTGCCTTGGTGCTGGAAAACGACTCGCTGTCGGCGCGCGTCCTCGGCGGCCGCTACGAAGCGCGGGAGCTCTGAGCCATGGCCGTCGGACGGATCGAGCGCCAGAAGGTGGACCGCGTCTTCGATGGCGCGGTCGCCGCGGGCAGCCAGGACATCGTCGAGCTGCCGGTCATCCCAAACAACGAGGTCTGGCGCGTCACCCGCTTCGGCGGGAGCGAGGTTGGAACCGGGGACGGCAAGGCGAGCGTGGTCGCGCTCCAGCTCTGGGACGGCAGCGCGTGGCAGACCGTCCGCGGCTTCGGCGTCGTGAGCGCCGTGGCCGAGGTCGAGCTCAGCCGGGACATCCGCGGCAACGGCACCAAGAAGCTCCGCGTCGTCCGCCAGAACAAGTCCGCCGCGGCCAAGCAGATCATCGCCTGGCTCGAGGGCTTCAAGGTGAGCGGCTGAGATGGCCACGCGCACCCTCGACCTCACCGATCAGGTGACCGGCTTCACAACCGGGTTCGTGACGCTCGAGGAGTTCCTGCCCGGGACGCTCGAGGTCTACCTGAACGGCGTGCGCCAGCGGCGCGGCATCTTCTTCGTCGAGGCCGGACCGCAGAGCTTCACGACGACCGAGCCACCGCAGGTGGGCGACGCGCTCGCCGCCCAGTTCGAGGTGCCCGGTGCTGGCGACGCGCCGGTCTTTCCCATCGTCGTGCCGTCCGGCATCGAGCCGGGGAGCCCCTGACCATGCCCGCGATCGCCAGAGGGCAGCCGAGCGACTGCTCGAACCCGGTCCTGGACCTCTTCACCCAGGTGAACGGCATCCTGATCGACATCGCGGTGCTCGAGTTCCAGGTCTTCGACGTCAGCGACCCGGGGAAGCGGCTCGCCCCGGTGCAGGTCTACCCGGCG
>DYIW01000012.1 GCA_020723465.1 Phycisphaera mikurensis | reverse complement strand
AGTCGATCGAATCCCGACAGGACCCCGGTGATCCGCGAGCCGAAATGCGATAGAAGCTCCTTCATGGCGTCGTCCTCGCGCAGCGGCTGCTTCAACAACAACCGTCCTACTCGGGGAGCGACGCCGTTCCAATACTTCGGTTGCGGGCGAAGCCCGCGCTAAGTCCGTGCGGGTCCTGGCGCTCTTGCTGCTGCTGTTCGCCTCCGCCTGCCGGCTGCCGGCGCGCGGCCTGCCGGCCTGCGAGGAGGCCGCGCCCGCCAGGCGCGAACAGGTGCGCGAGGCCGAAGCGCTCCTCGCCAACGGGCAGGCCGAGGCAGCGCTCGCCAGTCTGGAGCGCGTGATCGCGGCGGAGCCCGGCTACTTCCGCGGCCTCAGGGCGCACCAGGACGCGCTCTGCGCGCTCGGGCGGACGGGCGCGGCCGAGGAGTTTGCGCGCGGCCTGGTGCGCGAGCGCGAGGATGCGGCGGCGCACGTGCTCCTGGCGCGCGTCACCGCGGACCAGGAAGAAGCGGCGCATCTCATCGAGCGGGCGCTCGAGCTGGAGCCGGCCTTCCCCTGGGCGCATCTCGCGCGCGGCGTGGCCGCGGCGCGGGGGAACCGCTGCCGCGAGGCCGAGGAGTCCCTGAGCGAGGCGCTCGACCACCATCCGCAGTTCGACCTGGCGCTGCTGGCGCGGGCCCAGGTGCGTGATCAGATCGCCGACTTCGAGGGAGCGGCCGAGGACTACCGCGCTTACCTGCGGTTGTGCGGCGGCGACACGCAGGCGCTCTACAACCTCGCCACCATCCTGCACCGCGAGCTGCACCGGCCGGGCGAAGCGGAGGAGCACTATCGCATCCTCCTGGACATGGACGAGAGCATGACCGAGGCCGTGGTCGGCCTGGCGGTCTGTCTCACGGAGCAGCGCAAGTTCGAGGCAGCGAGCCGCCTCTACGAGTCGATCCAGCACCAGGAGCCCTCGGCGCTGTTCAACCTGGGCCTGCTCTACCAGGAGCACCTCGACCGGCCCGAGGACGCGCGCCGCTGCTTCGAGGAGTTCATTCACTGGCAGGGGCCGCGCGCCGAGAACCAGTCGGATGCGGATCGGCTGATCTACGCGCCCGTGCGCCTGGCCGAGCTGGAGCGGCAGCGTGGCGCGCAGGCGGGGAGGCCTGCGGAGGAGCGATGATCGCCGTGGTCCAGAGGGTCTCGCGGGCGAGCGTCGCCGTGAGCGGGCAGCTCGTCTCGAACATTGGCCGCGGGCTGCTCGTCCTGCTCGGCGTGCGCGCCGGCGACGGCGAGGAGGATGCGCGCCTGCTCGCTTGCAAGGTCGCGGCCCTGCGCATCTTCGAGGACGCGGCCGGGCGCATGAATCGGAGCGCGCTCGACCTGCGCCTCGATGTCCTGGTCGTGCCGCAGTTCACGCTGTGCGCGGACCTGCGCCGCGGCAGGCGTCCTGGCTTCGACGACGCGGAAGCGCCGGAGCGCGCGGAGGAGCTGGTCGGCTTCTTCGCCAAGGTCATGGGGGAACAAGGACTTGCGGTTGCGCAAGGCAGATTCGGCGCGAGCATGGAGGTCTCCCTGGTCAACCAGGGGCCCGCGACTTTCGTGCTCGATTCGGCGATCTGGCGCGAGAGAGGCGCCGCTTCGAGCTAAACATCTAGGGTGGAGCGGGTAACGGCTGAGCGCGGGCATGTGCCTCGGAAGCGAGCCGGAAGCCGGCTGTACAGGTGCTGGACGAGGGCGCCCGTCGCAAAATCTTTCTTGACAGAGTGTTATTTATATCTAGCCTTCATCCGATATCAGATTCTGGCACATCGAGCATTCGGCGGCGTCTGAAGCGGAAGAAGCACACGGAGAGGAGCTGCGATGGTCACGATCACGAAGAAGGAACTCGTGAATCGAATCGCGGACCGGACCAACCAGACCAAGGTCGTCACCAAGGAGATCATCCAGATGTTCCTGGATGAGATCATCAGGGAGCTATCCCAGGACAACCGCTTGGAGTTCAGGGACTTCGGCGTGTTCGAGGTGAAGTCCAGGAAGGCCAGGCGCGCGCAGAACCCGCGGACCCTGGAGAAGGTCCACGTTCCCCCCAAGAAAGTCGTCAAGTTCAAGGTGGGGCGGGTGATGCGCGAGCGCGTGGGCGTGGGCGACGCGCCTTCGGGGCCGCGGCGCGGCACGGGGATGGATCCTGGACGGCCCGCTGGCTCCGGGCCGGATCGGCCGGTGGACATCGGCTGACGCGCGGGCGCGCGCCGTCCCCCTACCGGTGCGCCACGGCGTCGGCCAGCAGGCCGACCAGGAAGACCATGCCCGTGGCGAGCGAGAGCACCACGGTCTTGTCCGAGAGGCCGGCAGCGCTGTGCAGGTCGACGAGGACGGCCGCGGCCGTGGCGAGGAGCAGTAGGCCGCTCACCGGCAGAAAAATCCTCAGCGGGTTGAAGTACATGGTCACGCGCAGGATGAGCAGCAGGAAGCCGCTCGTGTCGCGCAACGCCCGGATCTTCGACTTGCCGGCGCGCGGGTAGTAGTCGATGGGCACGAACTTGACCAGGTAGTCGTCGTTCAGCATCGCCAGCGTGATGGTCGAGGTGAAGGAGAAGCCGGCCGGCAGGAAGTGCAGGTACTTCTCGGCCACGGCGCGCCGGAAGACGCGCAGGCCGGAGTTGAGGTCGGGGATCTTCTGGCCGGTGAGCAGGTTCGCCAGCAGGTTGAGCGCCCGCTTCGCCGGCCGGCGCAGCGGCGGGATGGCGACGCTCGCGCCGGTGCGCGCGCCCACGACCATGTCGTAGGTGGACCCCATCTCGCGGAACAGGGCGGCGAGGCGCTCCACCGGGTAGGTGCCGTCGGCGTCGGCGATGCCGATGACGCCGGCGCGCGCGTGGCGGATGCCGGTCTTCAGCGCCGCGCCGTAGCCGCGGTTCTTCTCGTGGCGGATGACGCGCACTCCCGCCGCCTCGGCCTGCGCGGCCGTGTCGTCGGTGGAGCCGTCGTCCACCACGATGATCTCGGCGTCGAGACCGCCGAGCGCCTGCCGCAGGCGCTCCAGCGTGGCCCGGATGCCCTCGGTCTCGTTGAGGGCCGGGATGACGATGGACAGGTCGGTCATGTCGTCCGCTTCTCGCCGCGCCGCGCCGCCGCTGTCATCAGCGCCGCGCGTGCAGCAGGTCGAACTTGGTGATGATCGAGTAGGACCAGCCGCCCATCTTCACCAGCACCGCGGGCATGCCGGCGGCGAGCAGCGCGGAGATGTCGCTCACGTCGGCGTAGAGGTCCACCTCGGGGAGCGGCGGGCCCATCACGTCGCGCACGCGCGTGGCCTCGAGATCGGCCTTCTGGATGAGCAGGTCGATCATCTTGGTCTCCTCGACCACGCCCAGGTTGCGGTCCTCTTCGATCACGGGGATCTGCGAGATCTCCAGGCGGCGCATGAGCGAGATGGCCTTCTGCGCCGGCTCGTCCGGGCCGATGAAGACGAATCCGGCGGGCAGCTCGCTCTTGGCCATCAGGATCTCGAAGGCGGTCTGCTCGATGGTCTCCTCGAGGAGCTGGTTCTCCTCCATCCAGGCGTCGTTGAAGATGCGCGACAGGTAGCGCGTGCCCGCGTCCGGCAGGATCGCCACCACGTTCTTGCTGCGCGGCAGGGCGCGCGCGAAGCGCAGCGCGGCGCACACGTTCGCGCCGGCCGAGCCGCCGCAAAAGAGCCCTTCCTCGCGCGCCAGGCGCCGCGCCATGGTGAAGGCGTCCTTGTCGCTGACCGTCACCACCTCGTCGATCAGGCCGCGGTCGGCGATCGCCGCCAGGGTGTCGTCGCCGATGCCCTCGATCTTGAAGGCGTGCGGCTCGCCCGCGCGGCCGCCCTTGATCAGGCCGGCGTGCGCCGACCCGTCCGGGTCGGCGACCACGATCTGCACCTCCGGCTTCTTCTCCTTGAGGAAGCGCGCGATGCCCGAGATCGTCCCGCCCGTTCCCATGCCGGCGACCACGGCGTCCACCTGCCCCTCGGTCTGCTCCCAGATCTCCGGCCCGGTCGCCTGGTAGTGCGCCAGCGGGTTGGCCGGGTTCTCGAACTGGTTGGGCTGGAAGGCGCCCGGGATCTCGCGCGCCAGGCGCGCGGCGAGCGAGCGGTAGCTGCGCGGATCGCCCGGCTCGACCGCGCTCGGGGCGAGGATCACCTGGGCGCCGAACGCCTTGAGCGTGTCCACCTTCTCCTGGCTCATACGGTCCGGCATGGTGAAGATCATCTTGTAGCCGCGCGCCACGGAGGCGAGCGCCAGGCCGACGCCGGCGTTGCCGCAGGTCGCCTCGACGATGGTGGCGCCGGGCTTGAGCACGCCGCGCTTCTCGGCCTCGCCGAGCATGGCGATGCCGACGCGGTCCTTGACGCTTCCGCCGGGGTTCAGGTACTCCAGTTTGGCGATGACGCTGGCCTTGACGCTGCGCGCCACCCTGTTGAGGCGCACCAGCGGGGTGTTGCCGATGAGGCTGAGGACCGAGTCGTGGATCATGACGTGCCCCGACTGAAGATACGGCGGAGTCTACCGGCGCCGCGCGGGACAGGTCAAACGCTCGCGCCGGCTCCAGGCTCCGGCCGGAAGGCGTCATGACCGACCGGGACGCACTGCGGGTCCTCGAAACGGACGCCTGGAACGAGCACGTGGCGCGGCGCGCCGCCTGCCGCGCCGGCGGCGCGGCGGCGCGCGCGACGCGTCCCGCGGCCAGCCTCGACGAGGCGCGGCAGCTGCTCGCCGAGACGCGCGAGGCCCTGCTGCTGGCCGCGGCGGGCGCGCTGCCGCGACTGCGCGTCGAGGAGGACGGGCTCGACCTGCTCGAGCAGGCGCGCGGCCGCGGTACGCCGCTCCTGGCGCGCGAGCTGGCCGTGCTGTTCCGCTTCCTGCGCGCGGCGCGCGACCTGCGCCAGGAGCTGCACGCGCTCGCCGCGCAGCCGGCGCTGCGCGCCATCGGCGCGGCCCTGCCGGATCTCGCGTCCTTCGTGCGCGAGTTGGAGCTGGCCGTGGACGAGCGCGGCCTGCTGCTCGACTCGGCCAGCGAGCGACTGCGCGGCCTGCGGCTCGAGATCGCCGAGCTGAAGGAGCGCGTGCGGCGCGAGATCGAGCGCTTCGCCAGCCGCCAGGAAGTGCGTCCCTTCCTGCGCTCGGGCCACCCGTCGCTGCGCGACGGCCGCTTCGTGCTGGCGGTGCGCGCCGGCGCGCGCGGCCAGGTGAAGGGGCTCTACCACGACCGCTCGGCCACCGGCGCCACGGTCTACGTCGAACCCGAGGCCGTGGTCGAGGAGCAGAACCGGCTGCGCGACCTGGCGATCGACGAGGAGCGCGAGGTGGCGCGCCTGCTGTGGCGCTTCACCAGGCGCGCTCTCGATCGCGCCGCGGACCTCCAGCGGGTGCGCGCGCAGGTAGCGCGCTTCGATCTGGCGTGCGCGCGCGCGGCCGTGGCCGCCGACCTCGGCCTGGAGGAGCCGATCCTCGTGGAGACGGGCGCGCTCGAGGCAGGCGACGCACGCCATCCCCTGCTGCTCGCGCTCTCCTTCGACCGCGCCGAGGGCGACGCGGGCGTGCGCCGCGAGGCGGCGCGGCGCGCGGTCGTGCCCTTCTCCCTGCGCCTCGGCGACTCTTTCGACGTGATGGTGCTCACCGGCCCGAACACCGGCGGCAAGACCGTGACGCTCAAGGCCATCGGCCTGCTGGCGCTCCTGCCGCGCAGCGGCAGCTTCGTGCCGGCCGCGGCCGGGGCGCGCATCCCCTGGTTCCCGGGCGTGTACGCGGACGTGGGCGACGAGCAGGATCTGACGCAGAGCCTCTCGACGTTTTCCGGCCACATCAGCCGCATCTCGGCCATCCTGGCCGCGGCGCGGCCCGGGGCGCTGGTGCTGCTCGACGAGCTGGGCTCGGGCACGGACCCGTTGGAAGGCGAGGCGCTGTCGGCCGCGCTCCTGGACCACATCCTCGAGCGCGGGCTCTTGGCCGTGGTCACCACCCACCTCGGGCGGCTCAAGGAGTTCGCTGGCCGCCGGCCGCGCGCGGCCAACGCCTCCATGCAGTTCGATCCAGACAGCCTCAAGCCCACGTACCGGCTGATCGCGGGCATCCCGGGCGCGTCGAACGCGCTCAGGATCGCGCGCAACCTGGGAGTGGCGAGCGAGATCATCGCCGCCGCGGACACGCTGCTCGGCGCCGCGGGACGTGACCAGAGCGCGCTCTTCGACCAGCTCGACCGCGCGCGCGCGGCCGTGGAGCGCCTGCGTGCCGAGGCCGAGGCGGACCGCCGCGCCGCGGCCGAGGCCGCGCGCCGTGCCGCGGCGGAAGAGCGGCGTCTGGCGGAGAAGGGAGCGACTCTTCTGGTCGAGGCCGAGCTCGCGGCCGAGAGCCGCCTCAGCCGCCTGGCCGAGGAGATCGACGCGCCGCGGCGCGCGCTCTTGGCCCACGGCGGCCGCGCGGCGCTGGCCGCCGGGCAGATCATGGAAGCGATGCGGCGGGCGCTCTCGGCCTCCCCGCTGGCCGAGCAGCGGCGTCGCTTCGGCCGCAAGCTGAAGAAGGGCGAGAAGGTGTTCCTGCTGCGGCACAACGAGGTCTGCCTGGTGCGGCGCGTCATCGCCAAGGAGGAGAAGGTGGAGGTCGACTACCGGGCGATGTCCCTGACCGTGGGCTTCGACGAGATCGCCCCGGTCGAACAGAGCCACTTGTTCCGGCGCCCCGAGGAGCCATAATGCGGGCGCCCGCGCCCGCGCGGCTTCAACAGGACGGTGGACTCCATGAGCAGCGCCTCGCGCCCGAACCGCGGTCGCATCCTCGTGATCGACGACGAGAAGCCGGTGGCCGAGCTGATCCGGGACATCCTGCGGCGACAAGGCTTCACGGTGACGGTCAGCGCGGGCGGCGAGGGGGCGCTCGTCGAGGCGGCGACCGGGGACTACGACCTGGTGATCAGCGACTACGCGATTCCCGGCCTGAACGGTCTGGAGTTCGCGCGCCGCCTGGGCGCGCGCCGGCCGGAGGTCCTGATTCTCGTGGTCAGCGGCTTCCTCGACGTCGAGACCGTGGACGCGCTCGAGGAGGAGCCCAACGTGGCGGGCTGGCTGCGCAAGCCGTTCGACATCTTCGACCTCATGAAGAGGGTCGAGCAGTTGACCAGGAAGGACCGGGCTGGGCAGGCGGTGAGCCGCGAGTTCTGACGCCCGGGGATCCGTTCATGGCCGGATTCTCCTTTCGCTCGGCCGGTGAGTCGCACGGACAGGCGATTCTCGCCTTCCTGGAGGGCGTTCCCTTCGGCCTGGAGCTCGACCTTGCGGCCATCGACGTCGAGCTGCGCCGCAGGCAGGGGGGGCCAGGTCGCAGCGCGCGGATGCAGCTCGAACAGGATCGCGTGGAGGTCGTGGCGGGCCTCTATCGCGGCAAGACGAGCGGCGCGCCGCTGGTGCTCCGCATCGCCAACGCGGATTGCTCGCTGGACCGGCTCGGCCCGCTGCATCGGCCGCGCCCGGGCCACGCGGACTTGGCCGGGGCCCTGCGCTTCGCCGCGGCCGACTTCCGGCCGGTCTTGGAGAGAGCCTCGGCCCGAGAGACCGCGGCGCGCGTGGCGGCCGGAGCCGTGGCACGGCAGATTCTCCGGCCGCAGGGGGTGGAGGTCGCGGCGTTCGTGCTGAGCATCGGCGGGAGCGAGCCGGCGGCGCTGCCCGCGGACCTCGCCGCGGCCCGGGAGCGCCGCGATGCCTCCGGTTTCTACACGCACGAACCGGGCAGGGAGGAAGCCATGCGCCACGAGATCGAGGCCGCGAGCCAGGACGGAGACACGGTCGGGGGGATATTTCTCGTTTGTGCACAAGGAGTTCCGGCAGGATTGGGCTCGCTGGAGCAGTGGTCGACCCGCCTGGACGCGCGCCTCGCTGCCGCGATGATGTCGATTCCCTCGGTCAAGGGGGTCGAGATCGGGGAGGGCTTCGGGAATGCCGGCCGCCTGGGATCAGAGGTTCACGATCCGATCCAGGGCCCGGCCGGGGAGAGGCTCTTCACACGACCCAGCAACCGCGCGGGCGGCCTGGAGGGGGGGATGTCGAACGGAGAGGCGATCTGGCTCAGGGTCGCCATGAAACCACTGTCAACACTACGTAACTCATTGGAAACACTGGATCTTAGGAGTGGACAGCCGGAACGTCCCGAATCGCAGCGGTCGGACGTGTGCGCGGTCCCGGCGGGCTCGGTGGTGGGGGAGGCCATGATGCTGATCGTTCTCGCTCAGGTCTTCCTTGAGCGCTTCGGAGGTGCTACTATCGAGGATCTGAGCACGGCGGTTCGGCAGCAGAGCGAGCTCCGCAAGCAAAGGTTCTCCGGCGGGGGCCATGCGCCTGGGAGGTGACCAGGCAGGGCCCCTGATCGACGGAAGGATCTGTCGGATTCGGGCTTGACTTCTGGAGCGCGCGTCCTAAGGTGTCCAGCTTTCGCCCGTGGGTGCAAAGTCCTCGGCGAGAAGCGCCAGCGTAGCTCAACGGTAGAGCTCCGGTTTTGTAAACCGGGGGCTGCGAGTTCGATTCCCGCCGCTGGCTCCAGACGTGCAGTGTGATTGGCCGGGTCTGCCCCTGAGTCCCGGCGGTTCGTGGAGCATCCCGGGTATCCAGGAGTCGGTACGGCACTCAACGGGGAGTTGCCCGAGTGGTCAAAGGGGACGGGCTGTAAACCCGTTGCGGTTACGCTACGGAGGTTCAAATCCTTCACTCCCCACCACTTGCAGTGAGGGGTGTCGGGCCGGCGGCCGAGATTGTCGCGGGAGGTTCGCTGAACGAAGACGCGGGTGTAGCTCAGTGGTAGAGCTCCAGCCTTCCAAGCTGGTTATGTGGGTTCGATTCCCATCACCCGCTCCAGGTGACTGATCCGGTCCTGCGGTCCGGCATAGGAAGCACGGCGCGGGACGGCGGTTGGACTCGACTCGATTCGAAGGGCCCGCGAGGCGGGCGTCGCAGAGCAGAATAAGGAGACCGTCGATGGCCAAGGGTGTCTTTGAAAGAACCAAGCCACACGTCAACGTGGGCACGATCGGCCACATCGATCATGGGAAGACCACGCTCACGGCAGCCATTCTCAAGACACAGGCCGCGGACGGAATGGCTCAGGTGAAGGACTATGCCACCATCGCCAAGGGCGGCACGGTCCGGGACGAGACCAAAACGGTCACCATCGCGGTCGCGCACGTCGAGTACGAGAGCAACGAGCGCCACTACGCGCACATCGACTGCCCGGGCCACGCGGACTACATCAAGAACATGATCACCGGCGCGGCGCAGATGGACGGCGCCATCCTGGTGGTGGCGGCGGACGACGGCCCCATGCCGCAGACGCGCGAGCACATCCTGCTGGCGCGCCAGGTCGGCGTTCCGGCGATCGTCGTCTTCCTCAACAAGGTCGACTTGGTCGACGACCAGGAGCTGCTCGACCTGATCGAGCTCGAGGTGCGCGAGCTCCTGACCAAGTACGAGTTCCCGGGCGACACCATCCCCGTGATCCGCGGCGACTCGCTGCGCGCCTACCAGAAGGCGGGCGAGGATCCCGAGGCGGGGAAGTGCATCAAGCAGCTCATGGAGGCGCTGGACAAGCACATCCCGCTGCCGGTGCGCGACCGCGACAAGCCGTTCCTCATGTCGGTCGAGGACGTGTTCTCGATCAAGGGGCGCGGCACGGTCGCCACGGGCCGCATCGAGCGCGGCGTGGTGAAGATGGGCGATCCCGTCGAGATCGTCGGCCTCTCCTTCGAGGTCGACAGCACGGTGTGCACCGGCGTCGAGATGTTCAACAAGACGCTGAACTCCGGCGAGGCGGGAGACAACGTCGGCCTGCTGCTGCGCGGGGTGGAGAAGGAAGGCGTCGAGCGCGGCCAGGTCCTCGCGGCGCCGAAGTCCATCACGCCCCACACCAACTTCGAGTGCGAGGTCTACATCCTCTCGAAGGAGGAAGGCGGCCGGCACACCCCATTCTTCAACGGCTATCGCCCGCAGTTCTACTTCCGCACCACGGACGTGACCGGTGACGTCGATCTGCTGGGCGGCGCCGAGATGGTGATGCCGGGCGACAACTGCAGCCTCAAGGTGAAGCTCGGCTATCCGATCGCCATGGAGGAGAACCTGCGCTTCGCGATTCGCGAGGGCGGCCGCACCGTGGGCGCGGGCGTCGTCACGAAGATCCTGGAGTAGCGCCAAGAGGTTCCTTCCGGGGCTTCCCCGGCGCGTGGAGCGACGGCGGCGACTTCTCGGCCGCGCCTCGTGCTAGAGGCTGCGGCGGAGATGAGGACGTAACGAGACAGCGGCATCTGGGCAGGCCGAGATGGCACTTATCTACAGGTACAAGCCGGAGCAGGGCCGTTACACGCGTGGGACGGCCATCGGCCTCCTGCTCGCGTTGGCCTACTACGGGGTGGTGACGTTCTATCACTTCCTGTCGTGGGACTGGGCCACCGCGTCTCTCGGCTGGACCATTCCGGTGGTGCGCATTCCGGTGTCGCCGGCCTTCCTGATCGCGGCGGCGGTCTTCGTCGGCGTGGCCCTCGGCTTGCGCTACGCGGTCAATCACGTGAAGCTGGCGGAGCTGCTGATCGACACCGAAGGCGAGCTGCGGCGCGTGACCTGGCCCTCCTGGCCCGAGACCTGGAACAGCAGTCTCGTGGTGATCGCCACCGTGGTGGCGATGCTCTTGCTGCTCGCCGGTGCGGACCTCGTCCTCGCTCGGTTCTTCGAGGGATTCGTCTTCTGACGGCCAGGAAAGACGGCGGGACGATGGTGAAACAGTGGTTCGTCGTGCGGGTGCCGACCAACATGGAGGAGCGCGTGCGCGAGTCCCTCCAGAACCGCATCAAGAAGGAGGGCCTGAGCGAGAAGATCCCGCAGGTGGTGGTCGCCATGGTGAGCGAGGCGGAGATCCGCCACGGCAAGAAGCGCGTGGTGCAGCGCAAGATCTTCCCCGGCTACGTGCTCCTCGAGGCGGACCTCTATGACGCCGAGGGCCAGTTGGACAAGAACCTCTGGTTCTTCATCAAGGAGACGCCGCGCCTCGGCGATTTCGTCGGTTCCGATCAGCACCCGCAGGCGATGTCCCAGGAGGAGGTCGATCGCGTGCTCGGTGGCATGAAGAGCACCGAGGAGAAGCCGCGTGTCAACATCCCGTGCAGCGTCGGCGACCGCGTGAAGATCAAGGACGGCCCGTTCGAGAACTTCAACGGCGTGGTCGACGAGGTGAACGAGGAGAAGATGGTCGTGCGCGTGATTGTGACCATCTTCGGGCGCGAAACGCCCGTGGAACTCGAGGTATCCCAGGTCGAGCAGGTTTAGCCCGGCGCGCCCGGCCCCCGCGGGCGCACAGCGAGTGTAAGCAATGGCAAAAGAAGTCAAGGCCTTGATCAAGCTGCAGATGCCGGCGGGTCAGGCGACCCCGGCGCCGCCGGTGGGGCCGTCGCTGGGCCAGCACGGCGTGAACATCGGCCAATTCGTCAGGGAGTACAACGACCGCACGCGCGCCGACCAGGGAACCGTCATTCCCGTGGTCATTACCGTCTACACGGATCGGTCCTATACCTTCGTGACCAGGACGCCGCCGGCGGCGGTGCTGCTGAAGAAGGCGGCCAATCTGGTGAAGGGCGCGACGACGGTCGGGACCGAGGTCGTGGGCCAGGTGACGAAGGAGCAGGTGCGCGAGATCGCCGAGAAGAAGATGAAGGACTTGAACGCGGCGAGCATCGAGGCGGCCTGCCGCATGATCGCGGGCACGGCGCGCAGCATGGGCATCGAGGTGGTCTAGTCCGCGCGAGCGGAATCGCCCCGGCCGGCGGCCGGCGACGAGGTGGAGCAATGGTCCAGAAGAGCAAGAGGCAGCGGGCGAACAGGGAGCTGGTGGCCGGGGTCGGTCCGCTGGCGCTGCCCGACGCCCTCGACATCCTGAAGAAGCAGAAGCCCGCGAAGTTCGACGAGACGGTCGAGATCTGCCTCGAGCTGGGCATCGATCCCAAGAAGTCCGATCAGATGGTGCGCGGCGCGGTCAGCCTGCCGCGCGGCATCGGCCGCGAGATGCGGGTCATCGTCTTCTGCAAGGAAGAGAAGCTGGCCGAGGCCAAGGAGGCGGGCGCCATCGCCGCCGGCGGCGACGAGCTGGCCGCGAAGATCCGCGACGAGAACTGGCTGGACTTCGACGTCGCCGTGGCCGCGCCGGACATGATGGGCGTGGTCGGCCGCCTCGGCAAGATCCTCGGCCCGCAGGGCAAGATGCCGTCGCCGAAGTCTGGCACGGTGACGCCCGACGTGGCCAAAGCGGTGCGCGAGTTCCGCGCCGGCAAGATCGAGTTCCGCGCCGACGGCGGCGGGAACGTACACGCTCCGGTGGGGAAGATCAGCTTCGAGAAGGAAGCGCTGCGGGAGAACATCGAGACGTTCATCGAGTACGTCCGGTCGCTCCGGCCGCCGACGGCCAAGGGCAAGTACATCGAACAGGTTTTCGTCAGCACGACGATGGGAGCGGGTGTCCCGGTCGAGGTCACCTGAGACGATCATGCCGAACGTCCTCAACAAGCAGATGCTCGCGGAGATCGAGGGGCTCCTCGCCCGGTCCAGCGACTGCGTGGTCGTCGACTTCACCGGGATGAGCGTGGCGGAGGCCGAGAACATGCGCGGCCTGCTGCGCAGCCGCCAGATGGAAATGCAGGTGCTGAAGTCCTCGCTCGCCCGGCTGGCGGTGCAGAACCTCGGCCTGCAGGGCGCACAGGAGCTGTTCCGCGGCTCCGCCGCCGTGGTGTACGGCGGGGAGTCGGTCGCGGCCGTGGCGCGCACCGTCAAGGACCTGGCGCGCGCGCGCAAGCGGCCGGTGGTGCGTGGCGGCCTGCTCGATCGCAGGGCGATCGGCGCGGAGCAGGTGGAGGTGCTGGCGCGGCTGCCGGGACGCGAGGAGCTCCTGGCGCAGGTCCTGGGCACGATCGTGGCGCCGCTCAGCGGCATGGCGGGTGCGCTGAACGCGCTCATCGCCGCGGTTCCGGGCCTGACGCAGGCGCTCAAGGAGAAGCTGAACGAAGGTGGAGCCGCGGCTGGGTAGCCGGCAGGCAGACGGGTCGTCGGCGGCGGAGGCGCTCTCCGGCCGTGTCGAGGGGCCCGTGAACGAAACTGATCGGAGCGTACTGGAGAAACAGAGATGTCGATGGACGCGATCAAGGAGAGACTCGAGGCCCTTCCCCAGGGCAAGAGCCGCCAGCTCATGGAGACGTTCGCGGGCATGAGCGTCCTCGAGCTGGCCGCGTTCAAGAAGGACTTCGAGGACGTGTTCGGAGTCCAGGCCGCCTCGGGCGCGATCGTCATGGCCGGGCCCGCCGCCGCGGAAGCTGGCGCGGGCGAGGTCGAGAAGACCGAGTTCAACGTCGTGATCACCGCGATCGGCGACAAGAAGATCCAGGTGATCAAGGTCGTGCGGGAGATCACCGGACTGGGCCTGAAGGAGGCCAAGGACCTGGTCGAGGCCGCTCCCAAGGCAGTCAAGGAGGGGCTGCCGAAGGAAGAGGCCGAGAAGGTCAAGAAGCAGCTAGAGGATGCTGGAGCATCCGCGGAGCTGAAATAGAGCCGCGCTTTGCCGCCTTGCGCGCGCCGATGGCGCTGGCCGCCGAGGAGCGGATCCACCGTGGAGAGCGGACGCAAGCCGTCCGTTCCCCGCGCGGTCTGTCCGCTGGCCGGCCGTTCCCATGCGAGCAGGGGCTCAAGGCGTTTGCGGCGAGGATGTGGCGGCGGACAGCATTGGGGCCGGAAGCCCGCGAGATTGCCTATATGCCACTAACCGCCAAGAACCTCGCGAGGCGCGAAGGTCCGATGCAGCATCAAGGGGCACCGCGGTCCTGCCGCGGCGCGACAAGGAAGATGGCGGCAGCGGGCCGAAGGCCCCTGCTGACTTCCGACTTCGGACTTCCGCCTCGCGGCGGCACCGCGTGCCGCCCCGGCAGGATCGATCGCTTCCTGAAGGAGTAACATGGAAGTCAAGCGCTTCGGGTCCTTCGCCTCGAGCATCGAGGTTCCGAGTCTGACCGACATCCAGACCCGGTCGTACGCCGATTTCCTGCAGGTCGACGTCCCCTTCAACCGGCGCGCCCCGAGCGGACTCGAGGCGATCCTCCAGGAGACGTTTCCCATCCACTCCTACGACAAGACGATGTCCCTGCACTACGTCGGCTACGAGCTGAATCGGCCGCGCTACACGGCCGACGAATGCAAGGTGCTCGGCCAGACCTTCGGCATGCCCTTCAAGATCCGGGTCAAGTTGGACAAGCCGGACCCGGTCGAGGAGTGGGTCTACCTCGGCGAGATACCGATCATGGTCGGCGGGGGGGAGTTCATCGTCAACGGCTCGGAGCGCGTGATTGTCTCCCAGCTCCACCGCTCGCCCGGCGTCGACTTCTCGGTCGACGTGCTGCCCGGCGACAAGAAGATCCACTCCTGCTGGATCATCCCGGAGCGCGGCTCCTGGATCGAGCTGTCGGTCTCGAAGAAGGACGTGCTGCAGATCAAGATCGACCAGAGTGGGCGCTTCCCCGCCACGATGTACCTGCGCGCCATGAGCGAGGAGCTCGGCACCAACGCGGCCATCATCCGCCTCTTCTACCAGACCAGCAAGGTCAAGCTCGCGGGGCCGAAGGAGACCGAGAAGAAGCTCCTGAACAAGGTCGTGGTCGAGGACGTCGTCGATGCGCAGAGCGGCGAGATCGTCATCCCGCACGGCACGCAGGTGACGCAGGACCAGATCGACGCCATCCTGTCCAGCAACATGAAGGAGATCGAGGTCGTCGAGACGGTCGAGGACCCGCTCATCCTCAACACCCTGCGCGAGGACGACACCGACAGCCACACCAGCGCCCTGCTGCGCATCTACAATCGCTTGCGACCGGGCAATCCGCCGAACCTGGACAAGGCGCGCGACCTGTTCCATGAGCGTTTCTTCGACGCGACGCGCTACCGTCTGGGCCGGGTGGGACGCTTCCGCATCAACCGCAAGTACCGCCAGGACATCCCCGAGGGGGAGATGACCCTGCAGCGCGAGGACGTGGTCAACTCGATCCGCTATATCCTCGACCTGCGCGAGAACAAGGGCGAGATCGACGACATCGACCACCTCGGCAACCGGCGCGTGCGCACCATCGGCGAGCTGGCGGGCGACGAGTTCCGCAAGGGCTTCGTCAAGCTGAAGCGCACCGCCCAGGAGCGCATGAACCTGGAGTCGATCGAGACCGCCACGCCGCGCACGCTCATCAACTCCAAGACGATCTCGTCGGCCATCGAGTACTTCTTCGGCCGCGGCGAGCTCTCGCAGGTCGTGGACCAGACCAATCCCCTCTCGCAGTTGACGCACGAGCGCCGCCTGTCGGCGCTCGGTCCGGGCGGCCTCAACCGCAAGCGCGCCGGCTTCGAGGTGCGCGACGTGCATATCAGCCACTACGGGCGCATCTGCCCCATCGAGACGCCGGAAGGCACGAACATCGGGCTGATCGCGTCGCTCTCGATCTATTCGACCATCGACGAGTACGGCTTCCTGGTCACACCCTATCGCGTGGTCAAGAACGGCCGCCTCACGGACGAGGTCAAGCTGCTGCGCGCCGACGAGGAGTTCGAGTCGATCCTGGCGCCGACCGACACGGAGGTGGACGCCAAGGGCAAGCTGGTCCATGAGCGCGTGCTGTGCCGGGTGTGCGGCGACTTCACGGAGAGGCCGCGCAACGACGTGCAGTACATGGACATCTCACCGCAGCAGCTCGTCGGAGTCTCGGCGGCGCTGATCCCGTTCCTCGAGCACGACGACGCCAACCGCGCGCTCATGGGTTCGAACATGCAGCGGCAGGCGGTGCCGCTGCTGCGCACCGAGCCGCCGCTCATCGCCACGGGAATGGAGCGGCCCGTGGCCGAGAACTCGGGCATGGTGGTGGTCGCGGACACGGCCGGGACGGTCTCGTACGCGGATGCCCGGACCATCAAGCTGAGCAACGATCGCGGCGCGGAGATCGCGACCTACCGCCTGCGCAAGTTCAGCGGTCTGAACGAGAAGACCTGCCTGAACCAGCGGCCCCTGGTGGGCGTGGGCGACCGCGTGCGCAAGGGGCAGGTCATTGCTGACGGGGCGGGAACCTGCCGCGGGGAGCTGGCGCTGGGCCGCAACCTGCTGGTCGCCTTCATGATCTGGGACGGCTACAACTTCGAGGACGCGATCATCGTCTCGGAGCGGCTGGTGAAGGACGACGTGTACACGTCGATCCACATCAACGAGTTCGACGTCGAGATCAGGGAGACGAAGCTCGGGCGCGAGGAGTTCACGCGCGACATCCCGAACGTCTCGGAGAAGGCGCTGCGCAACCTGGACGAGGCCGGCATCGTGCGGAACGGCACGCGCGTCGGCGCGGGCGACATCCTGGTGGGCAAGGTGTCGCCGAAGTCCAAGTCGGAGCTGACTCCCGAGGAGAAGCTGCTGCACGCCATCTTCGGCCGCGCCGGCGAGGACGTGAAGAACGACTCCCTCGAGGTGCCGTCGGGCGTCGAGGGCATCGTCATCGACACCAAGAAGCTGTCGCGCAGCATCGATACGTCGGAAGAGCAGTCGCTGAAGAACCTGCGCGACATCCGCAAGGCCGAGAAGGAGTTCCTGGGCACGTTCCGCAATGAGCTGAAGCTCATGATCGAGGAGATCGGCGCGGAGCTGGGCGTCAAGCTGACCGACCCGACCACCAAGGGAGCGATCAAGATCGACGACCAGGCGCCGTACGCCGAGCTGCGCCGCCAGCTCGACGTCGTGCGCGAGGTGTGCCTGGAGTACTACAAGCCGCGCGGCGCCGGGGAGAGGGCGTACCGCATCTTCCGCCAGCACAGTGACAACATCGACGGCCAGGAGAACGAGAAGAACAAGCTGGTGAACCGCCTTTCCCGGGGCGACGAGCTGCCCACCGGCGTGCTGGAGATGGTGAAGGTCTACCTGGCCACCAAGCGCCACCTGTCGGTCGGCGACAAGATGGCCGGCCGGCACGGCAACAAGGGCGTGATCTCCAAGATCCTCCCGGTGGAGGATATGCCCTACCTGGAGGACGGCGTGTCGGTCGACATCCTGCTCAACCCGCTGGGGGTGCCGAGCCGTATGAACGTGGGACAGATCCTGGAGACGCACCTGGGGTGGGCGGCCAACACGCTCAACTTCCGGGCGTTGACGCCCGTGTTCGACGGCGCCAGCGAGCAGCAGATCGAGGCCGAGCTGGAGAAGGCGGGGCTGCCGGTGGACGGCAAGGTGCGCCTGTACGACGGGCGCACGGGAAGTCCCTTCGATCAGAACGTGACAGTGGGCTACATCTACATGATGAAGCTCCACCACCTGGTGGATGACAAGGTGCACGCGCGCGCCACCGGACCGTACTCGCTCATCACGCAGCAGCCGCTGGGCGGCAAGGCGCGCTTCGGCGGCCAGCGCTTCGGCGAGATGGAGGTCTGGGCGCTCGAGGCCTACGGCGCGGCCAACATCCTGCAGGAGCTGCTGACCGTGAAGTCGGACGACGTGGACGGCCGCACCAGAATCTACGAGGCGATGGTCAAGGGCAAGAACATCCTCGAGTCCGGAACGCCTGTGTCATTCCACGTGTTGACGAACGAGATCCGCGGTCTCGCTCTCAACATGGAACTGCACAAGCGGAGGGTGCTGTGAGGAAGTGGGCATTGGGCGCGCCGGGCCTCTTGCGGCCGGGCGAGACAAAGGAGTGAGACGTGTTCGACACGCAGCCTAACCGGGTGAACGACTACACCTGCGTGACCATCCGCCTCGCGTCGCCCGACGACATCCACGGTTGGTCCTACGGCGAGGTCAAGAAGCCCGAGACGATCAACTACCGCACCTACCGGCCGGAGAAGGACGGCCTGTTCTGCGAGAAGATCTTCGGGCCGACGCGCGACTGGGAGTGCGCCTGCGGCAAGTACAAGGGCATCAAGCACAAGAGCGTCGTCTGTGAGCGCTGCGCGGTGCAGGTGACCTCGTCCAAGGAGCGCCGCCGGCGCGCCGGTCACATCAACCTGGCGGCACCAGTCGCGCACATCTGGTTCTTCAAGGCCATGCCGTCGCGCATCGGCAATCTCCTGGACATCAAGGTGGCCGCGCTGGACAAGGTCATCTACTTCCAGGAGTACATCGTCGTCGACGCCGGACCGACCCCGCTCAAGGACCGCCAGCTCCTGACGGAGGAGCAGTACAAGGAGGCGCGCGCCCAGTTCGGCGACACCTTCGAGGCGGACATGGGGGCCGAGGCGATCAAGAAGATGCTCATGCGCCTCGACCTGAAGGCGCTGTCCGTCGAGCTGCGCGAGGAGCTGCGGACGACCCGCTCGAAGCAGCGCAAGAAGGACATCATCAAGCGCCTGAAGACGGTCGAGATGCTGCGCGACTCGCCGAACCAGCCGCACTGGATGATCCTGGACGTCGTCCCGGTCATCCCCCCGGACCTGCGGCCGCTCGTCCTGCTCGAGTCGGGGAACTTCGCCACCTCCGACCTGAACGACCTGTACCGGCGCGTCATCAACCGCAACAACCGCCTGAAGAAGCTGCTCGACCTGAACGCTCCCGAGGTCATCATCCGCAATGAGAAGCGGATGCTGCAGCAGTCGGTGGATGCGCTGTTCGACAATGGCCGCTGCCGGCGCCCGGTGCTCGGCTCCTCCAATCGACCCCTGAAGTCCCTGACCGACATGATCAAGGGCAAGCAGGGCCGCTTCCGCGAGAACCTGCTGGGCAAGCGCGTCGACTACAGCGCCCGGTCGGTGATCGTCGTCGGCCCGGAGCTGAAGCTGCATCAGTGCGGGCTGCCGAAGAAGATCGCGCTGGAGCTGTTCCAGCCCTTCATCATCCGCCGCCTCAAGGAGCTCGGCTTCGCTGACACGATCAAGTCGGCCAAGAAGATGCTGGAGCGCAAGGACACCGAGGTGTGGGACATCCTCGAGGAGGTGATCCACGAGCACCCGGTGCTGTTGAACCGCGCCCCCACGCTGCACCGCATGGGCATCCAGGCCTTCGAGCCGATCCTGATCGAGGGGAACGCCATCAAGCTGCACCCGCTGGTGTGCCAGGGATTCAACGCCGACTTCGACGGCGACCAGATGGCCGTGCACCTGCCGCTGTCCTTCGAGGCGCAGGTGGAGGCGGCGACGCTCATGTTGTCCACGAACAACATCTTCTCGCCGGCGCATGGCAATCCGATCATCACGCCGACCCAGGACATCGTGCTGGGCTGCCACTATCTGACCGCCGAGCAGGACAATCAGCCGGGGCAGGGCAAGGTCTTCTCCTCCGACCTCGAGGTCTTCCGTGCCTATGCCGACCACAAGGTGGCGCTGCACGCGCGCGTCAAGGTGCGCCTGCCCGAGGGCAGGACCGTACGCGCCAAGAGCGGCGGCGCCGAGCAGGTGGTCAAGAGCCGCAGGCCCGAGCTGGCGGCGCTCAGCCCGGAGGAGCTGACGGCGCGCGGCGTCATCCTCAACCCGGTCGAGACCACCGTCGGACGGGTGATCTTCAACGACATCCTGGCCGACGAGGCGCCCTTCTGCAACTACACCATGACGAAGAAGGAGCTGAACCGGCTCATCGGCGAATACCACAAGCTCCTGGGGCGGCGCCGCACCATCAACATGCTGGACGACCTGAAGGACCTGGGCTTCAAGAGCGCCACCCTGGCCGGCCTGTCCTTCTCCACGCACGACCTCAAGATCCCGCCCAAGAAGGTCACGATCATCGATGAGACGGCGCGCGAGGTGGCCGAGATCCAGCGCCGCTTCGAGAAAGGGATCATCACCGAGGGCGAGCGCTACAACCAGGTGGTCGACCGCTGGACGCACGCGCGCGAGCTGGTCGGCGAGGAGATGATGAACGAGCTCAAGAACGACACCCGCGACGGGCTGCCGTACCTGAACCCGATCTACATCATGAGCTCCTCCGGCGCGCGCGGCTCGCTCGAGCAGATCCGCCAGCTCGCGGGCATGCGCGGCCTCATGGCCAAGCCTTCCGGCAAGATCATCGAATCGCCCATCCGCGCCAACTTCCGCGAGGGCCTGAAGGTCCTCGAGTACTTCTCGTCCACGCACGGCGCGCGCAAGGGGCTGGCCGACACGGCGCTCAAGACCGCGGACTCCGGCTACCTGACGCGCAAGCTCGCCGACGTGGCGCAGAACGTCGTGGTGACGCAGCACGACTGCGGCACCATCAACGGCGTGGCCAAGTCGGCGGTCTTCAAGGGCGACAAGGTGGACGTGCCCCTCTGGCAGCAGATCCGCGGCCGCGTCGCCCGTTCGCCCATCGTCGACGTCGTCACCGACGAGGTGGTGGTGCGCGAGAACGAGCTGATCACCGAGGAGATCGCCAGGAAGATCGAGTCCCTCGGCTACGAGAAGATCCGCATCCGCAGCCCGCTCACCTGCGAGGCGTCCCTCGGCGTGTGCGCCCTGTGCTACGGCATGGACCTGTCGCGCAGCCGGCTGGTCGAGGAAGGGCTGGCCGCCGGCATCATCGCCGCCCAGTCGATCGGCGAGCCAGGCACGCAGCTCACCATGCGCACCTTCCACATCGGCGGCGCGGCGGCGCGCAGCCTCGCCACCTCCGAGGTGAAGGCGCGGCGCGGCGGCGTGCTCAAGCTGGACGGCTTGAAGGTGGTGAAGAGCGCCGGCATGAGCGTGGTGTTGGACCGCAACGGCGAGATCCTGGTGGTCGACAAGAAGGACCGCGAGCTGGACCGCTACCAGGTGCCGCTCGGCGCGGTGCTGCGCGCCGAGGAGGGCGCCGTGGTGCGCGCCGGCCAGGTCATCGCGCGCTGGGACCCGCACAACACGCCGATCTTCGCCGACCGCGAAGGGCGCGTGCGCTTCGAGGACCTGGTCGAGGGCAAGACCTTCAAGGAGGAGCGGGACGCGTCGGGCGTGCAGCGCAAGCTGGTGATCGAGCACAAGGGCGACCTGCACCCGCAGATCGTCATCGAGGACCAGGCCGGCAACCCGCTGATCTACTACCCGATCCCGGAGAAGGCGTACATCGAGGTCGACAACGGCGAGGCCGTGGAGCCCGGGCGGCTCCTGGCGAAGACGCCGAAGGAGACGGGCCGCACCGACGACATCACCGGCGGCCTGCCGCGCGTCACCGAGCTGTTCGAGGCGCGGCGGCCGAAGGAGCCGGCCGTCATGGCCGAGGTGGACGGGGTGGTCGAGATCGTCAAGGAGATGAAGCGCGGCAAGCGCACCATCCTGGTCAAGGCGGAAGGGAACGTGGTGCACGAGCACCTCGTGCCGCACGGCAAGCACCTGCGCGTGCAGACCGGCGACCGCGTCAAGGCGGGGCAGCCGCTCATCGAGGGGCCGCTCATTCCGCACGACATCCTGCGCATCAACCGCGAGGAGGCGGTGCAGCAGTACCTGCTGCGCGAGGTGCAGAACGTCTACCGCTCGCAGGACGTGACCATCGACGACAAGCACATCGAGATCATCATCGGTCAGATGATGCGCAAGGTGCGCGTCGAGGAGGCCGGCGACTCCGACCTGCTGCCCGGGATCTTGATCGACAAGTTCCGCTTCCGCAGGGTCTACGACGAGATGGCGGGGCAGAAGAAACGCCGGCCGCGCGCCGAGCCGCAGCTCCTGGGAATCACCAAGGCGTCGCTGCAGTCCGACTCGCTCATCTCGGCGGCGTCGTTCCAGGAGACGACGAAGGTGCTGACCGAGGCGGCGCTGGCGGGCCGCAAGGACGAGCTGATCGGCCTGAAGGAGAACGTGATCCTCGGACACATGGTGCCGACCGGCACGGGCTTCAAGGAGTATCACTGGACCAAGATCAAGAAGCACGTGCAGCCGCCGGACGAGGCTCTCGGCATCCTGCAGGCCGCGCCCGCCGAGGTCGTGGAGGACGAGAAGGAGCCGGCCGGCGATACCGGGACAGCGGCATGACGCAGCCCGACCGCGGTCTCTCCCGGAGAATGCGCGCTGGCTCCTTGCCAGGCGCGGCACGAACTGCTTGAATACCGGGCTTCCCGCCGGCGGCGAAGAGTGCGCGGGCGGGAAGAGCGGTGGTCGAAACGCGAGTGATCTGTCCGCGCGGTCGTTCTGCTCGGACGTCTCTCGCCGAAAGCGAATGGGTACATGCCGACGATCAACCAACTGGTCCGGAAGGGGCGCAGGGTCCAGCGCACGCGTACCAAGGCGCCGGCGCTGGAGGCCTGCCCGCAGCGCCGCGGCGTCTGCGTCCAGGTCAAGATCATGACGCCGAAGAAGCCGAACTCGGCGCTGCGCAAGATCGCGCGCGTCAAGCTCTCCACCGGCCGCGAGATCACCGCCTACATCCCCGGCGAGAAGCACAACCTCCAGGAGCACTCGATCGTCCTGGTGCGCGGCGGCCGCGTGCGCGACCTGCCGGGCGTGCGCTACCACGTCATCCGCGGCACGCTCGACGCGGGCGGTGTGGAGGAGCGGCGGCAGGGCCGCTCCAAGTACGGGACGAAGCGTCCGAAATCGTAAACCAGTAACAGGTTAGGCAGAGGCAGGAATGCCGCGCAAGTACCAGTCGAATGACCGCTTCCTGATCGGCGACCCGCGCCACGGCTCGAAGCTCGCCACGCGTTTCGTCAACTGCCTGATGTGGGAAGGCAAGAAGACGGTCGCCGCGGGCATCTTCTACGACGCGCTGGATCTGCTCGCGAAGAAGATCCCGGATACCGAACCGCTCGAGGCGTTCACCCAGGCCATCCAGAACGTCAAGCCGATGGTGGAGGTCCGATCGAAGCGCGTGGGCGGCGCCACGCTCCAGGTTCCTCACGAGGTGAAGAAGGAACGACAGCAGTCGCTCGCCATCCGCTGGATCATCGAGGCCGCGCGCAAGAAGAAGGGCAAGCCCATGGCGCGCCGACTCTCCGAGGAGCTGTTCGACGCCTTCAACCGCCAGGGTGCGGCGTACACGACCCGCGAGAACACACACAAGATGGCCGAGGCGAACAAGGCCTTCGCCCACTTCGCCTGGTAGAGGTCATCGCAACTCGACGGGAGCCCGGTCCGGCCGCGCGGAGCCGGAGCGGGCTCCTCCGTTCCGGGGCGGCAGCAGGCCCCGGCCGAACGATCCGACCGAGACGGCAGCAGGATCGACCATGGATCTGAGCCGGATTCGCAACATCGGCATCATCGCCCACATCGACGCGGGGAAGACCACTCTCAGCGAGAGGATCCTGTTCTACACGGGCAAGGAGCACCGGATGGGGGAGGTCCACGACGGCACGGCCAAGATGGACTACCTGCCGGAGGAGCAGGCGCGCGGCATCACCATCACTTCCGCGGCCACGACCTGCTACTGGAAGGACCACCGCGTGAACTTGATCGACACGCCCGGACACGTGGACTTCACGGCCGAGGTCGAGCGCTCCCTGCGTGCCCTCGACGGAGCCGTGGGCGTGTTCTGCGGCGTGGCCGGCGTGGAGGCGCAGAGCGAGACGGTCTGGCGCCAGGCCGACCGCTACCGCGTGCCGCGCATCGCCTTTGTGAACAAGCTGGACCGCGTCGGCGCCGATTTCGATCGCGTGGTCCTGTCGATCGAGCGGCGCCTGGGCGTGCTCGCCTTGCCGGTTCAGTTGCCGCTCGGCCGGGAGCGGGAGCATGCCGGCGTCATCGACCTGGTGCGCATGAAGGCGCTGCGCTTCGCCGAGGAGGAGCTGGGCGCGCGCGTCCTGGAGGAGGAGATCCCGGCGGAGCTCCTGGGGGAGGCCGAGCGGCGCCGGGCGTCGCTCGTGGCGAAGCTGGCGGAGGTGGTCGACGCCGTGGCCGAGAAGTTCCTCGCCGACGAGCCGCTCACGCCCGCCGATCTGGACGCGGGCCTGCGGGAGGCGACGCTGGGCTTCAAAGCGGTCCCGGTGCTGGCCGGTTCGGCGCTGCGCAACAAGGGCGTGCAGCCGGTGCTCGACGCGGTGATCAGGTACCTGCCCTCGCCTGCGGAGGCCAAGCCCATCCAGGGTCTTGGGGTCAAGAGAGGCGAGGCGCTGAGGCGCCGGGCGGATCCGCAGGAGCCGCTCACCGCGCTGGTCTTCAAGACCATCCACGACGCGCACGGCGAGGTCGCCTTCGTCCGCATCTACGCCGGGGTCCTCAGGTCCGGGGACGCAGTCTTCAACCCGCGCACGGCCAAGCAGGAGCGGATCACCAGGCTCCTGCTCATGCACGCGGACGAGCGCGAGGCCATCGAGCAGGCGGGACCAGGCGAGATCGTCGGCGTGGTCGGGCTGAAGCTCACCAGCACGGGCGACACGCTCTGCCCGCGGCATCAACAGATCCTCCTCGAAGGCATGCTCTTCCCGGAGACGGTGATCGACATGTCGATCGAGCCGAGGACTTCCCGGGACAAGGAGGCGCTCGAGCAGGCGCTGGCCATTCTCGCCAAGGACGATCCCACTTTCCGCTGGCAGCTCGACGAGGAGACCGGCCAGACGATCATCTCCGGCATGGGGGAGCTGCACCTCGAGATTCTCCGGAACCGCCTGCTCACGGACCACGGTGTCGCCGCGCGCGTGGGGCAGCCGCGGGTCGCGTACAAGCAGACGATCGAGAGCGCGGGCACGGCCTGGGGCGAGTTCCGCAAGTCCATTGGCGGCAAGAACTTGTTCGCGAAGGTCAGGCTCCGCGTCGAGCCTGACGTGGAATCCAGGAAGCTCAGCTTCGTGAACGCGACGCGCCGGGAAGCGGTGCCCCTTGCCTTCCTGCCCGCGATCGAGAACGCGGTGCGCAGCGCCGCCCTGTCCGGTGGGAGCCTGGGGTTCTCCGTCATCCGCGTGCGCGTGACGCTCCTGTCCGGGGAGTGGATCGAGGGGGAATCGAACGAGACGGCCTTTTCCGTGGCAGCGGAGCGAGCGTTCGACGAGGCGTTGCAGACTGGTGGAGTCCAGATCCTGGAGCCGATCATGAGCTTCGAGATCCGGACCCCGGCGGAGTACATGAAGAGCATCATGAACGACCTGACCGCCCGCAGGGGGCGGGTCACCGAGCAGGTCAGGGACGAGGACCCGGTTCTGCTGCGGGGAACGATTCCCGTTTCCGGGACGTTCGGGTACTCCACGTCGATCCGGTCCCTTTCCCAGGGCCGGGCCTCCTGTTCCATGGAGCCTTCGGACTACGCCGTGGTGCCCGAGGAGGTCTCGCGCCGCCTGCTGTTTTGATGCGGCCGGAGGCAGCCGCGCGGGTCCTTTTCTTTTTTTCTTGCGGCGCCTCCTGCTCCCTAGATTCCGTTGACTCCGGCGGGGATTCCCATAGAATGCCCGGTCTTTGTGCCACCTCCGTAACTGACTAGCAGCTCTAGCCTTTCCGGGGCTGCGTGGATTCGGTTGGGGAGCCTGCCCGACCAAAGGGGCGATGTGCCGCCCGGTCGTGGCTCGTCTCTCGATCGGGACGGACGCGAGCCAGGCATGGACTGTGTTCGATGCTGAATCAGAAGATCACCATTCGTCTCGAAGCGTTTGATCACGAGGCGCTCGACACGTCCGCCTCGGAGATCGTCGACACGGCGAAGCGGACCGGTGCCCGCGTGGCCGGACCGATCCCGCTGCCGACGCGAATCGAGCGCTACACGGTTCTCAGGTCGCCGCACATCGACAAGAAGTCGCGCGAACAATTCGAGATCAGGACGCACAAGCGCCTGATCTACATCACCGATCCGACGGCGAAGACGGTCGACTCCATCAGCCGGCTCAATCTGCCCGCTGGAGTGGACATCCGGGTCAAGGCATGACGAGCGAGCACCGGCGCAATGCGCCGGCCGCGAGGGAATCGCGATGACAGCGCCAAAGTACCTCCTGGGACGCAAGGTCGGGATGTCGCACGTCTTCACTGAGGACGGCAGGCAGGTTCCGGTCACGGTCATCTCGGCGGGCCCGTGCAAGGTCGCGCAGGTGAAGACGGTCGAACGCGACGGCTACGTCGCGCTGCAGCTCGCGTTCGAGCCGTGCCGGGCCAAGGTGCTCACCAAGCCGCGCGAGGGACACCTGAAGAAGGCGGGTGTCGGCCCGTATCGCATTCTGCGCGAGGTGCGGCTCGAGGCTCCGGCCGACCTCGCCGTCGGGGCGGAGATCAAGGTCGACGTGTTCCAGCCCGGCGACCGCGTGGACGTCATCGGCACGGTCAAGGGGCGCGGCTTCCAGGGCGTGGTGCGCGTACACAACTTCAGCGGCAAGCGGCACACGCACGGCAACATGAACCAGCGCGGCCCCGGCTCGATCGGCATGCACTCGCAGCCGGGCATGGTGCTGCGCGGTCACCGGATGGCGACTCACTGGGGCGACGAGCGCGCCACGGTGCGCAATCTCGAGGTCGTCAGCGTCGATGCCGAGAACAATGCGCTGGTGCTGCGCGGCGCGGTGCCCGGTTCGCGGCACAGCTTCGTCACCGTTCGCAGCGCGCGCGCCTGCCGCGTGCGCCGGAGTTCGTGAGGACTAGTGCCATGGTCAACGTGACCTGCTACAGCGGCGCGACCGGCGGCCTCACCCAGGTCGAGGTGGACAGCGTGCCTCTCGGCGAGAAGGTGCGCAAGCGCCTGGTGCGCCAGGCGTGCCTGCACTACGCGGCGGCGGTGCGCCAGGGCACTCATTCCACGCTGACACGTTCCCAGGTGAACTACAACGAGCGCAAGCCCTGGCGCCAGAAGGGCACCGGCCGCGCGCGCTCTGGCGACTTCTCCTCGCCGGTCTGGCGCGGCGGTGGCGTCGTGTTCGGCCCCAAGCCGCGCGACTATGCCACCAACCTGCCGCGGCGGATGCGCCGCGAGGCGCTGCGCTCGGCGCTGCTCGGCAAGCTGCTGGACGGCCAGGTGCGGCTCATCGAAGGTGTCAAGTTCGCCGCGCCGAAGACCAAGGAGGCGGCGGCGGTGCTGCGCGCGCTCGGCGTGGCGGATGAGCGCGTCACTCTGGTGCTCGCGGAGCGCGCGGAGAACGTGCACGAGTCGTTCCGCAATCTGCCGAACGTCGCCATCACCATGGCCAGCGACCTGAACGCTCTGAGCGTGCTGCGCCGCGACCTCCTGGTCATGGACCGGCGGGCGCTGGAAGAGGTCATAGCGAGGCTCGGCAATGCGTGATCCCCACTACATCATTCGCAGGCCGCTGGTCACCGAGAAGGGCACCACCCTGACGGAAAAGGCCAACGCGTACGTGTTCGATGTCGCGCCGGACGCAAACAAGGTCGAGATCCGCAAGGCGGTCGAGAAGCTCTTCCCGGTGAACGTCGTGCAGGTGACGACCATGCTGCGCAAGGGCAAGGTCAAGGGCCTGGGCTACCGCAGTTGGCGGCGGCCCAATGTCAAGCGCGCCATGGTGAAGCTCAAGCCCGGGCAAGCCATCGAGTTCATCTAGCGACGGAAACAGCAGACCATGCCGATTCGCAAGTACAAACCGACCTCGCCCGGCCGCCGCTTTGGCACGGTGCTCGACTTCGCGGACCTCACCGCGAAGGAGCCGGAGAAGACGCTGCTGGAGCCCTTGCGGCGCAGCGGCGGGCGCAACAATCACGGCCACACGACCTCGCGCTTCCGCGGCGGCGGACACAAGCGGCGCTACCGCCGGATCGACTTCAAGCGCGACAAGGATGGGGTGCCGGCTCGAGTCGTGTCGATCGAGTACGACCCGAACCGCAGCGCGCGCATCGCGCTGCTCCACTACGCGGACGGAGAGAAGCGCTACATCCTGGCGCCGCTCGGCCTGCGCGTGGGCGACCCCGTGCAGTCTGGCAAGGGCGCGGAGCCCAAGGTCGGGAACTGCATGGAGCTCGCGGACATCCCGATCGGGCTGATGGTGCACAACGTCGAGCTGGAGCCGGGGCGCGGCGGCCGCATGGCCCGCTCCGCCGGTACCGGGATCCAGTTCTCGGCGCGCGAGGGCAAGGTGTCCGTGCTGATTCTCCCTTCCGGCGAGCAGCGCCGGGTGCACTCGCGCTGCCGCGCGACGATCGGACAGATTGGCAACATCGACCACCGTCTGGTGTCCTACGGCAAGGCGGGCCGCCGGCGCTGGCTCGGGCGCCGGCCGCACGTGCGCGGGGTCGCGCAGAATCCCGTGGCTCATCCGATGGGCGGCGGCGAGGGCCGGTCCGGAGGCGGCCGGCATCCGTGCTCGCCGACCGGCCTGCTGGCCAAGGGCTTCAAGACGCGCAACCGCCGCAAGCCGTCGAACCGGTTCATTCTCAGGCGCCGCAAGTAGAGACCTGGAGGTGTGACGTGGGCCGCAGCCTGAAGAAGGGCCCCTTTGTGGACCCGAAGCTGCTGACGAAGGTCGAGAAGCTCGACCAGCGGGGCGCGCGCGAGCCGCTCAGGACGTGGTCGCGCGCGTGCACCATCATCCCCGAGTTCGTGAACCACACCTTCATGGTGCATAACGGCCGCAACTTCACCAAGGTGTTCGTGACGGAGGACATGGTGGGCCACAAGCTCGGCGAATTCGCGCCCACGCGTACCTTCCGCGGCCACACCAACAAGAAGGAAGCGAAGAAGGCGCCACGGCCATGAGCGAGTACCAGGCGAGCCACATGTATGCGCGCACGACGGCGCGCAAGGCGCGGCTGGCCGCGGATCTGATCCGTGGTCTTGCGGTCAACCAGGCGATCGAGGTCCTGGCCTTCACTCCGCGGCGTGCGGCGCGGCTGGTGGAGAAGGTGCTGAAGTCAGCGGTGGCGAACGCGACCCAGGACAAGGACATCGACGCGAACAAGCTCTTCGTGAGCGAGGCGCGCGTGGATGACGGGCCGCTGCTGGGCGGCCGGCCGCGCTTTCGCCCGGCGTCCCGCGGCCGGGCGATGCCGATCCGCAAGCGCACCAGCCACATTCACGTGAAGGTTAGCCAGGCTCCCGAGCCGGTCCTCAAGGAAGGCGAGGGGGCGGCCGCGGCGGAGAGCGGCGCAGGAAGCGAGACATAGGAGCGCAGTCGGACGCATGGGTCAGAAAACGAATCCTCTCGGCTTCCGCGTCGGCATCACCGAGCCGTGGCGTTCGCGCTGGTACGCGACCAAGAAGGACTTCCGCCGGCTGCTCCTGGAGGACCAGCGCATCCGCCGCTACATCAAGGGGGAGTTCCTGCAGGCGGCGATCCCGCGCATCGACATCGAGCGCACGCGCGAGGCCATCACGGTCATCGTCTACACCGGCCGGCCCGGAGTGCTGATCGGCCGCAAGGGCGCACGCGTCGATCAACTGAGGACGGCGCTGGAGGAGATCACGGGCACGAAGGTGGACATTCGCACCAAGGAGGTGGACAAGCCCGAGACCTCGGCGCAGCTCGTCGCCGAGTCGGTGGCGGAGCAGCTCGAGAAGCGCGCCTCCTTCCGCCGCGCCCTCAAGAAGACGGCGCAGATGACGATGCAGGCGGGCGCGCTCGGAGTGAAGATCCACATCGCTGGGCGGCTGGGCGGCTCCGAGATGGCGCGGCGCGAACACGTCTCCTTTGGCTCGGTCCCCCTCTCCACGCTGCGCGCCGACGTCGACTACGGCTTCGCCGAGGCCAAGACGACGTACGGCGTCACGGGCATCAAGGTGTGGGTCTACCTGGGCATGCGCCCGATCAGGGAGAAGAACCGGTCCGCGACCGCTGAGGTGAGCCATGGCATTGATGCCTAAGCGGGTGCTGCACCGCAAACAGCAGCGTGGCCGAGTCAAGGGCGACGCGCGGCGCGGCAACACCGTCGAGTTCGGCGACGTTGGGCTGCAGGCCATGGAAGCGGGCTGGCTCTCCGGGCGGCAGATCGAAGCGGGTCGGGTGGCGATCAGCCGCGCCGTCCCCAATGGGAAGGTCTACATCCGTGTGTTCCCGCACAAGCCGGTGAGCGCGCAGCCGCTCGAGACGCGCATGGGCAAGGGCAAGGGAGAACCCGAGTACTATGCTGCGACGGTCAAGCCGGGAACGGTGATCTACGAGATCGGCGGGCTGCCGAAGGACGAGTGTCTGGTGGCCCTGAACCACGCGGCCCACAAGATGCCGGTGGCCTGCCGGCTGGTCGAGCGGAGGCACCGCTGATGTCCATCGCCAAGTTGCGGGAGCTGCGGCAGAAAGAGAACAAGGAGCTGGAGCTCGATCTGGCGGCTCTGCGCAAGGAGCTCTTCGACCTGCGCTTCCAGTCTTCCACCGAGAAGTTGGGTAATCCGAGCCGCATCGGATTGATCCGGCGCGAGATTGCGCGCATCAGGACGATCCTGCGTGAACGTGAGCTGGCCTCGCCAGCGGAGCGAGCGGAAGAGTAAGCCATGAGTGAAGGCAGTGGGCCCTCTGCGAGCAAGCGCCGGCGCATCCTGCGACAGGGTGTGGTCTCCTCGAGCGCCATGGACAAGACGATCGCGGTGCGCGTGGACCGTCTGGTCAAGCACCCGAGGTACGGCAAGTACGTCCGGCGCAAGACGGTCCTGAAGGCGCATGACGAGCGCAACGAGTGTCAGGCCGGCGACCGCGTGGAGGTCGAGTACACGCGGCGCCTCTCGCGGACGAAGCACTGGCGGCTGGTGCGCGTGTTGGCGCACGGCACGGCGGCGCCGGCGGCCGCGAGTGAGCCTGCCGGCGCGGCGCCAGGAGGTGAGTCATGATCCAGGCCGAGACCATGCTGGACGTGGCGGACAACAGCGGCGCCAAGATCGTCAAGTGCTTCAAGGTGCTCGGCGGCACGCGTCGGCGCTACGCCGGCATCGGCGACATCGTGGTCGGCTCGGTGCGCAAGGCGATTCCCTCGAGCGAAGTGAAGACGGGGCAGGTGGTGCGCGGGGTGATCGTGCGCACGCGCAAGGCGGTGCGGCGCGACGACGGTTCGTACGTGCGCTTCGACCGCAACGCGATCGTGCTGCTCGACAAGGACAACAACCCGATCGGCACGCGTATTTTCGGCGCCGTGGCCCGCGAGCTGCGCGCCAAGAAGTTCATGAAGATCATCTCATTGGCGTCCGAGGTGGTGTAGGCGATGGCGGCCCGCGGCAAGAAGCTTCTCAAGGTCAGGCGTCGGGCGATGTTCAAGCACTCGAAGTGGGGCATCCGCCGGGACGACCAAGTGCAGATCATGTGCGGCGACGAGGAGGGCAAGATCGGCCGGATCCTGCGCGTGCTGCCGGCGCGCGAGCGGGTCGTCGTCGAGGGCGCCAACAAGGTGTTCAAGCACGTGCGGCGCTCCCAGCAGAACCCGCAGGGCGGCCGCATCGAGAGCGAGGCAGCGATCCATATCTCGAACGTTCTGGTCCTGTGCGGCAAGTGCGGCCGCGGCGTGCGGACGCGCGTGCGCCAGGAGGAGAAGCGCAAGATCCGCGTGTGTGTCAAGTGCGGGACGGACATCGACTGAAGGTCGTGCGGAGAGCCGAAGCCGGTCTACAACCATGGCGAAAGCGAAGAAACCAAGAGCAGAGGGCGAGGCGGCGGCCGCGGTGGCGACCGAACCGGCGCCTCCGCCGCGTCTGCGAGAGAAGTACCTGCGCGAGGTGCGCCCCGCGCTCAAGGAGCTGTTTGCGATCAAGAACGACCTGGCGGTGCCCCGGTTGATGAAGATCGTCGTCAACATGGGAGTCGGCCAGGCGCGCGACAACAAGACTCTGCTGGAGGCGGCGGCCGCGGACCTGTCCACGATCGCCGGGCAGAAGGCAAAGGTGACGCGCGCCCGCCAGTCGGTCTCCGGCTTCCGGCTGCGCGAGGGCATGCCGATTGGCTGCGTGGTAACGCTGCACGGCAAGCGCATGTACGAGTTCCTCGATCGACTGATTTCCGTGGCCATCCCGCGCATCAAGGACTTCCGCGGACTGCTGCGCCGTTCCTTCGACGGCAGCGGCAACTACTCGCTGGGCCTCACGGAGCAAACCGTGTTTCCGGAGATCCAGGTGGACAAGGTGCAGGCGATGCAGGGCATGGACGTGACGATCTGCACCAGTGCGAAAGAAGACGCGAAGGCCGAGGCGCTGCTCGCAGCCCTGGGTATGCCGTTCCGCCAGAAGTGAATCACTGCGCGCGAGAGAGGACTGGAGAGGCAAGAGAGTGGGCAAGACGAGTTGGATGTACCGCGCCAAGCAGGTGCCGAAGTTCAAGACGCGGGCCAAGACGCGCTGCGAGATCTGCGGGCGTTCGCACGCCGTGTACCGGAAGTTCGGTTTGTGCCGCATTTGCTTCCGGATGCTCGCCCTCAAGGGCGAGATCCCTGGCGTGCGCAAGGCGTCCTGGTAGGGGGCTTGACCGATGACGATGACTGACCCCATCGCTGACATGCTCACCAGGATGCGCAACGCCATCGCGGTGAGGAAAGGGACAGTGGACGTCCCGACGTCGCGCTTGAAGGCATCGATCGCCGACGTGCTGCGGCGCGAGGGCTACATCGGCGGCTACGAAATCGTGGCTGACGGACGTACCGGGACGATGCGCATCAACCTCAAGTACGATTCGGACGGAGTGCCGGCCATTACTGCGATCGCGCGCGAGTCGAAGCCGGGGCGGCGGCGCTACTGCGGCGTCGAGGACGTGCCGAAGGTCCTCGGCGGCCTGGGGATCGCGATCCTGTCCACTCCCAAGGGAGTTTTTTCCGACCGTGAGGCCCGCCGCGAGCGGGTGGGCGGCGAGTTCCTCTGTACTGTCTGCTGAGAGATCGGAAGCCACTGTGTCGCGCATCGGAAAACAACCAGTCCTGCTCCACGAGGGCGTGAAGGCTGCTCTGAGCGGGCGGGAGCTCCAGATCGAGAAGGGCGGCCGCCGGCTGTGCCAGTGGATCGATCCGGCCATCACCGTGACGATCGAGGGCGAGAGCGTCGTCTTCACGCGCGGCAGCGATGACGGGCGCACCAGGGCGCTGCACGGCTTGTACCGGGCGCTGGCCCAGAACATGGTGACCGGGCTGCTCAAGGGCTACCAGAAGACGCTGAAGATCGTGGGCGTGGGCTTCGGCGCCCGCCCGGCGGGGAAGAGCCTCGAGTTGAACGTGGGCTTCGCCAATCCGGTGAAGATCGAGATTCCCGAGGGGCTGACGGTGGAGGTCCCGGACGCCACCACGATCGTGGTCAAGGGATGTGACAAGCACAGCGTCGGCCAGTTGGCCGCGGACATCCGGCGGGCGCGCCCACCGGAGCCGTACAAGGGCAAGGGTATTCGCTACGTCGACGAGGTGGTCAGGCGCAAGGCGGGCAAGACCGTCGGCGCGGGCGGATCATGACGGAGCAGTGAACGCGGCGAGAGGGTGTCGGTAATGGCCAATCCACAAAAGGTCAAGCATGAACGGCGGCGCAGGAAGGCGCTGCGGGTGCGCCGCGGCGTGCGCGGCAGCGCGGAGAAGCCGCGCCTCAGCGTGTACCGTTCATGCAAGTACATCTACTGCCAGGCGATCGACGACGTCGCGGGACGCACGATCGCTTGCGCGTCGGAGCTGGAGAAGGACCTGCGCGAGAAGTGCGCTGCGCTCGGCAAGACCGAGGCGGCGAAGGTCGTGGGCGCGGCTGTGGCGGAGCGGCTCAAAGCGCGGAACATCGAGCGCGTGGTGTTCGATCGGGGCTGGTACCTGTACCACGGTCGAATCAAGGCGCTGGCGGACGCGGCGCGCGCCGGCGGCCTCAAGTTCTGACGGAAAGCGGATATGACTACGAACGACGCAATTGAGCAGGCAGACGGCCCGATCTACTTCGAGGAGACGGTCGTGAAGGTGAACCGCTGCGCCAAGGTCGTGAAGGGCGGGCGGCGCTTCTCCTTCTCCACGCTCGTGGTCATCGGCAACCGCGGCGGCGCCGTGGGCGTCGGCTTCGGCAAGGCCAAGGAAGTGCCGTCGGCCGTGACCAAGGCGGTGAAGAACGCGCGCAAGGACCTGCGGCGCATCCCGCTGGTGGGGACGACGATTCCCCATCCCATCGTCGGCCGCTACGGGGCGGCGCGTGTCAAGCTCGTCCCGGCGGCGCCGGGCACGGGCATCATCGCCGGAGCGTCGGCGCGCGCGGTGCTCGAGTTCGCCGGAGTGACGGACGTCCTCACCAAGTCGATCGGCTCTTCCAACCCGGTGAACCTGGTGAAGGCGACCATGGACGGGCTCAAGCGCCTGCGGTCCCGGAGCCAGGTCGAGCAGCTTCGCGGAGTGACAGTGTCATGAGGCTCGAGGACGTCATGAGGGCTGGCCCCTCCCACAGAAAGCGCAAGCGCGTGGGACGCGGCGTGGGCTCTGGCAACGGCAAGACCAGCGGTCGCGGCACCAAGGGGCATGGTGCGCGCCAGACCTTTCACGGCAAACTCGGACACGAAGGCGGCCAGATGCCGCTCTTCCGGCGCCTGCCCAAGCGCGGCTTCTCCAACGCGCGCTACCGCGTGGATTACTCGGTGATCAACGTCGGCGAGCTGGCGGTGTCGTTCAGCGCCGGCGAGGAGGTCTCCCTGGTGGTGCTGCGCGAGCGCGCGCTCATCAAGAGCGGGCCGGACCGCCTGAAGATCCTGGGCGGCGGGGAGCTGGCGGTTGCGCTGAAGATCAAGGCACACGCCGCGTCGGCGAGCGCCGTGGCCAAGGTCGAGGGGGCGGGCGGGTCGGTGGAGATCATCTCGTGAATGCCGCGGTCCTCAACATCTTCCGCATCCCTGAGCTGCGGCGGAAGCTGTGGGTCACCATCGGCCTGCTGTGCGTCTACCGGATCGGCTTCCACGTGCCGGTCCCGGGCGTGAACTACGCGAGCATCAAGGCGGCGGCGAGCGAGCACTTCATCTTCGGCATCATGAATACGCTGTCGGGCGGAGCGATCGGCAACTGCGTGCTGTTCGCCCTTGGCGTCATGCCGTACATCTCCTCCTCGATCATCTTCTCGCTGCTGGTCAAGGTCGTGCCGGCGCTGGAGGCGCTGCAGAAGGAGGGACAGGCCGGGATCAAGAAGATCAACCAGTACACGCGCTGGGCCACGGTGCCGATCTGCGCGGTCCAGGCGATCTTCATCATCCGCGGGATGATCATGCCCGTGGCTCGGCACAGCAACCTGATCTCGTCGAGCATCATGAGCAGCGGCACGCTGATTTTCCTCTATCAGCTCGTCCTGATCGTCGCCTTCACGGCGGGCACTCTGTTTATCATGTGGCTGGGCGAGAAGATCACCGAGCACGGCGTGGGCAACGGTGTCTCGCTGATCATCATGGCGGGGATCGTCAGCGACCTGCCTTCGCGCTACACGATGCTCACCGAGGCGCTCGAGCCGGAGGAGCAGTGGCAGACGCTGGTGACGCTGGCGACGCTCTACCTGGGAATCGTCATCGGCATCGTCTTCGTGACCAAGGGCCAGCGACGCATCCCGATCACGCACGCCAAGCACGTGAAAGGGCGGCGCGTGTACGGCCAGCAGAAGTCGTACCTGCCGCTGAAGGTGAATCAGGCGAACGTCATGCCCATCATCTTCGCCTCCGCGCTGTGGATCGTGCCGATGGCGCTCGCCAAGCTCCCGGGTCTCTCCTGGATGGAGAGCGCCTTGCGGTGGGGGAGCTTCTGGTGGATGGTGGGCTACTGCGTGCTCATCTTCTTCTTCTCGTACTTCTGGACCGCCTTGATGTTCCAGCCCAACGAGGTGGCCAACAACCTGAAGGAATACGGCGGCTTCGTGCCGGGCCTGCGGCCGGGCAAGCGGACCGCCGACGAGCTGGAACGTATCATGGTGCGCATCACGCTGGTGGGCGCGACCTTCCTGTGCCTGATCTCGCTGCTGCCGTCGCTGGTCTCGGAGCGGTTCTCGAACATCCCACCGGTGCTCGCCGCGTTCCTCGGGGGCACGTCGATCCTCATCGTCGTGGGCGTGGCCCTTGACTTGGTGGACAAGGTGAACGCGCACGTGCTGATGAGGAACTACGAGGGCTTCATGAGCGGCGGCAGCGCGGCGAGCTGGGCGCGCGGGCGGCGGCGGTGAGCCTTGGGAGCGTATGACCACCGGGCCGCCAGAGGCATGACAGGAGCGCAGCGGGGCCGCCGCAGGGCCCCGGAGGATCGAGTGGCAAAGGAAGACGCGATTCGAGTGACGGCGACGGTGAAGGAGGCCCTTCCGAACGCTGTCTTCCGTGTTGCCCTGGAGAATGGTCATCAGGTGATCGCGCATGTCTCGGGCAAGATGCGGATGCACTTCATTCGCATCCTGCCGGGTGACAAGGTCACGGTGGAGCTGTCGCCCTACGACTTGTCCAAGGGGCGGATTGTGTACCGGGAGTAGTCGGTGCCGGAGCGGAGCAGATGAAAGTTCGTACTTCTGTGCGCAGGATCTGCGAGAACTGCAAGATCGTGCGCCGCAAGGGAGTGGTGCGCGTAATCTGCACCAACGGTCGTCACAAGCAGCGTCAGGGCAACTAGGCTTGCCGGACGGAAGGTAGAACCATGCCTCGAATCGTCGGCGTCGACATTCCCAGCGAGAAGCGCACCGTGATCGCCCTGACCTACATCTATGGAGTCGGACGGACCATCTCCGAGAGAATCTGTCGCGAGCTGAGCATCGATCCCTCGCGGCGGGCCAAGGACCTGAGCGACGAGGATCTGGTCCAGATCGCGGCCTACCTGGACCGGAACGTGGTGCACGAGGGTAACCTGCGCCGTCAGATCGCCACGAACATCCAGCGGCTGAAGGAGATCGGGTGCTACCGCGGGATCAGGCACCGGCGTGGGCTGCCGGTGCGTGGCCAGAGGACGAGCACCAACGCCCGTACGCGCAAGGGACCGAGGAAGACCGTGGCCGGCAAGAAGAGCGTCAAGGGCCGGTAAGGAGGATGTGAGAGAGATGGCTCCCGGCAAGAAAAAGAAGGTCAGGAAGGTCGGCGCCAAGGCCCTGTGCCATATCAAGGCGACCTTCAACAACACGATCATCACCATCACGGACCTGAACGGGGAGCCCTTGTGCTGGTCATCGGCCGGTCAGGTGGGCTACAAGGGTTCGCGCAAGAGCACGCCGTTCGCCGCGCAGCGGGCGGCGGAGAAGGCGGCCGAAGCAGCGGTCAAGATGGGCGTCAAGGAAGTCGACGTGCGCGTCAAGGGCCCGGGCGCCGGACGCGAGTCGGCGATTCGGGCGCTGTCGCAGGTGGGGCTGAGCGTGCGGGCGATCGAGGATCGCACGCCGCTGCCGCACAACGGGTGCCGGCCGCGCAAGCGGCGGCGTGTCTGACGCGGCCGGTCACTGGAGATCCAGACAATGTCTTGGACGAAGCAGAGCGTGTGCAAGATGTGCCGGCGGGAGGGCGTCAAGCTCTACCGCAAAGGGGTACGCTGCGAGACGGCAAAATGCGCGATCACGCGGCGGAACTACCAGCCGGGACAGCATTCGTGGACGCGCGGCAAGCCGTCGGAGTACGGCGTGGGGCTGCGCGAGAAGCAGAAGTGCAAGCGGTACTATGGGGTGCTGGAGCGGCAGTTCCGGCGCTACTTCGACGTCGCCAACCGCATGACCGGGAACACAGGGGCGAACTTGATGAGCCTGCTCGAGCGGCGGCTGGACAGCGCCGTCTACCAGCTTGGTCTGGCGCCGTCGCGCCGCGCCGCGCGCCTGTTGATCGCCCACGGCCACGTCCTGGTCAACGGCAGGCGCTGCTCGGCGGCGTCGCGCCTGGGGCGCGTGGGAGACCGGCTGGGTGTGCTCGGCAGGGAGAAGACCAAGAAGATGGTGGCCAGTGCTTTGGAGGTGCGGAAGGGGCACGCTGCTCCGGCCTGGCTCTCCTTCGACGAGGCCAAGGTGGAGGGCGTGGTCACGGCCCTGCCGCGGCGCGAGGACGTGAGCTTCGAGGTCCAGGAGCAGCTCATCGTGGAGCTCATGAGCAAGTAGGCGGGAGAGAACCGAATGCGCATTCGCTGGCGTACTTTTGAGTTGCCGTCGCGCGTCGTGGTCGACCACGGCACGCTGTCGTCCACGTACGGCCGCTTCATCATCGAGCCCTTCGAGAAGGGCTTCGGCCACACCATCGGCAACGGGCTGCGGCGCGTGCTGCTGTCCTCGATCGAGGGGAGCGCCGTGACGCTCGTCAAGATCGAGAACGTGCTGCATGAGTTCAGCTCGATTCCCGGAGTGCTCGAGGACGTCACCGACATCATCCTCAACATCAAGCAGCTCCTGGTGAAGATCAAGGGGGACGAGCCGGTCACGATGAAGATCGACGTCGAGCGCAAGGGCGCGGTGACCGGCGCGGACATCATCACGGATCAGAGGGCGGAGGTGGTGAACCGCGACCTGGTGATCGCGACGCTCACGGAGAAGGTGTCCTTCCGCGTGGAGATGACCGCGCGCAGGGGACGCGGCTACGTGACCGCGGAGGAGAACCTGGCGGAGGAGCAGGAGATCGGCGTGATCCCCGTCGACTCGAACTACTCGCCGGTGAAGCGCGTGCGCTACAAGGTGGAGGACACACGCGTCGGCAAGATCACGAACTACGACAAGCTGATCATGGAGGTGTGGACCGACGGCACCATTCGCCCGGAGAGGGCAGTGGTGGAGGCGGCGAAGGTGTATCGCAAGCACCTCAATCCGTTCGTGCATTACCTGCATCCGGGCGAGGATGCCACGGTTCCCGAGGTCGCGGTCATGGCGGACGAGGAAGCCGAGAAGGAGGCGCAGCGCGTGCGCAGTCTGCTGGCCCGTCCGATCGAGGACCTGGACCTGTCAGTGCGGGCGCGCAACTGTCTGGATGCCGAGCACCTGGCCACGGTGGGGGACCTGGTACGCAGGAGCGAGGGCGATCTGCTGCGCATCAAGAACTTCGGCAAGACCTCGTTGAAGGAGGTCAAGAAGAAGCTGGCGGACCTGAACCTGTCGCTCGGGATGGAACCCGAGACGCTGGCGGCGAAGAGCCAAGGACCTGGCACCGATGGTTAGTCACAGAGTGGCGGGCCGCAAGTTCGGCCGCAAGACCAAGCACCGCATCGCGATGAAGCGCAACCTGGTCTCGTCGTTGATCGAGCACGGTCGCATCACGACGACCTTGACCAAGGCGAAGGAGTACCGGCCGCACGCGGAGAAGCTCATCTCCCTGGGGCGGGTCAAGACGCTGCACAATGTGCGCCTGGCGGCGCGCGTGCTCACGACCAAGGGCGTGGTCAAGAAGCTCTTCGACGAGGTGGGGCCGCGCTTCCGTGACCGGCCCGGGGGGTACACGCGGATCCGCAAGCTGGCGCGCCCGCGCCTGAACGATTGCTCCCCGCGCGCGATCCTGGAACTGGTGGACTTCGTCCCGCAGCGCAAGGAAGAAAAGAAGGAGTCGGAGAAGAAGAAGTAGGTCCTGGCGCCTCGCAGGGACAGGGGGAGGGGGCGGCGCGCGGGCTCGTCTCGGTTGCCGGCGTCCAGTGCGTGGCACCTCACCTGGAATCGATGGACGCCCGAGCGATCGCGCGCGCGACCTACCTCCAGCGTGCGGCCCGGGCCGTGGCCGCGCCGCTTCCGCCGCGATTGCCTCCCCCGGCCTCAGAGCCTGAGCAGGAATCCCCCGCGGCCGCGTTGCGAGCGCCGGGGGG
>DYIW01000342.1 GCA_020723465.1 Phycisphaera mikurensis | reverse complement strand
GCTTCCCGGTGCACGTGACGGTGCGGCTCGAGCGGGGGCTCCCCGGCCTGCGCGACAAGCAGGCCCTGGCGCGTGGAATGCAGGGGCTCCTCATCCGTCTCGCCAGGGCGCTGAACCGGCTGTGGAGGCGCTGCGGCCGAGTGTTCGCCGACCGCTACCATGGCCGGATCCTGAGGACGCCGCGCGAGGTGCGGAGCGCGCTGTGCTACGTGCTGAACAACGCGCGGCGGCACGCGGCGCGGCTTTGCCGGGCGTTGTTCGACCCGTTCAGCACGGGCTTCTGGTTCGATGGCTGGAAGGAGACGGGCGGCCGGATACCCCAGGCTCTCGCCGGCAGGGAGGAGGAGCCGCCGTTGCCGCGTGCGCGCACCTGGCTGCTCACGGTCGGCTGGCGAAGGCGGGGGCTGGTGGGGATGGAAGAGGTTCCGGCTGCCGTGAGGACCTGAGCGGGTTCACGCGGCAGGATGACTTGTTCAACGGGCTAGGGCCGCCAGGGCGGCAGGAAGGCCGGCGCGAGGCTGAAGAAGGCCGCGGCCGCGCGCTGCCGCTCGTCCGCGTCTTGCGTCGTCGCCGCGAGCTGGGCGCGGGCGCGCGCGTCGAGCGGAGCGAGCGCCACGGCGCGGCGCGCGTGCTCGAGCGCCTGCGCGGCGCGCCCCTGCAGGAGCATGGCCTCGGCCATGAGGCGCTCGGCCTCGGCATCCCGGGGATCGAGCTGCAGGGCGGCGAAGAAGCGGCCGAGCGCGGTGTGCAGCTCGTCCAGACGAGCGGCCGGCGACGCGCCCGGCCGCGTGGCGTGCATGAGCCAGGCGCGGCCCACGGCCCGGTGCCAGCGCGCCGTGAGCAGCGGTTCGTCCAGCTCGCGCGTGTAGCGCGGCAGGCCGGCCGTCTCGTCGATGATGATCCACAGGCCGTCTATGGGCCCGGCCGGAGTACGGCGCCGGTAGCCCATCTCCTCGGCCGCGAGATAGGCCTCGGCCGTCTCCACGACGCCGCGGAGGAGCTTGGGCCTGAGTTCCACGCAGCGCGTGAGGTCCTCGATCGCGGCGGCCGGGCGCCCTGAGCGCCGCAGGAGAGCCCCAAGGCGGAAGCGCACGTCCGCGTCGAACGGATCCTCATCGCGCGCCGCGAACAGGAAGGCGAGGAGCCGCGCGCGCGCGGCCTCGCGCTCCCGGCGCAGGCGCGCTGCCTCCGCCGGGGCCGTGCGCTCCAGGAGCGCGAGGAGACGGTCCTCCTCGCCCGCGTCGTCCTCGAGGATGGCGCGCGCCAGTTCGAGCCGGATGCGCGGCTCCATGCCGCGAGGCGCCGCGGCGCCCGGCGCGTCGAGCAGGTCGGCGGCGCGGAGCAGCAGGGCGAGGTTCCGCGCGGCAGTGGCGGGCGAGCGGCTGGCGGGGCGCGCGCGGCCGGGGCGAAGCAGCAGGCTCGCCTCGGGGGCGTGCGCCTCTTGCGCGAGGCGCGCGAGCGCCTCGGCCGAGAGCGCGGCGACGGGCAGCGGCAGAACGGCGCGCTCGCGCAGGCGCGCGGTCCTTTCCGCGTCCGGGAAGCCCGCCACGCAGCAGGTGGTGCCCTGCAGGAGGAGCAGCGGCTCGGCCACGCGGCGGAGCGCCGATCGGCAGATGAGCGCGACCTCCTCGGCGCTCGTCTCGCCGAGGTCGAAGCCGAGGGCGAGGCCGCTCCGGCCGGCGGCGAGCCGTTCGTCCACGCGCCGCAGCACGCGCGGCAGGTCGGGCAGCGGGTCGGCGAAGAGCGAGGGAAGGAGCACGAGCACGCCCTGCGCGTGCGGGTCCGCGCCAACGCGATCCGCCACGCCGGCCACGCCCGCGCGCCGGGCCAGGTTCTCGGCCTCGGCCCCCATGAGCTCGATCTGCCCAGAAGGGTCGGCTTCCCGGAGCAGCTGGAGCAGCGCCGGAAGGGGTTGGCTCGCGAAGGGCCAGCCCGGCGGCGCGGCGGGCCAGGGGAGCCGGCCGTCGATCGGATCGGGCGGCAGCTCCGGCTCGACCGGTGGCGCCTCGGCCGCGCCATCCGCGAGCAGGATCGGGTCATCCTGGACGTAGGGTTCCCACCAGGCGCCGTGGTGGCGCGGGGCAAGAAAGAGCGCCGCGAGGGCGCCGAGCGCCAGGAAGACCCTGGTGCTCGGCGTCCTCGCGGCGGCCGCGGCGCCGAGCAGGACGACCACGCACGCGGCCACGATCGGCTGGGTCGCCGCGGGTATCAAGCCGAGGCAGGCGCTGCCCGCGCACACCGCCAGGCCGTGCACCCTGGGTACAGCTCGAAGCAGCGCCGCGGCCTGCGCTCCCACGAGCGCTGCCGACCACCCGCCGGCCGTGAGCGCGAGCAGGCTCACGCCGAACAGGAAGTGCCGGCGGTTGACGCTCGGGCCCTGGATGCGGGAGGCGGCCTCGAGCACTTCCGTGGGCGGGAGCGTCTCGAGAGCGAGACACAGGGCCGCAGCCGCGGCCGCGAGCGGCAGGAGCCAGGGCCCAAGCCGCGCGTGCCGCTCGGACAGGAACGTGAGGATCCCCGCGCCGAGCGCGGCCGCGAGCAGCAGGGGCGCGAGTGCGAACGCGAACGAGCCGGCGTCCGAGCCGTTGACCCGGAGCGCGTCCTCGACCGCGCCGCGCAGCGCCAGCGCGGCGCCCGCGCCTCCCAGGAGCAGGGCGAGCGGGCGCCAGTCCTGCAGCTTCGCCGCGGCCGTGCACCCCGTGGAGGGCAGCGCGAGCCCCGCGAGAACACAGGCCAGGCCGAGCACCCAGGCCCAGGGCCAGGCCGCGCCGAGGGACCACAGAGAGAAGCCGAGCCCGAGGGTGCCGGCGGCGAGCGCCGTGCCGAGGCAGGGGGACGAGGGATCCGGGCGGCCGCGGAGCGAGACGAGGTACGGCGCGAGCGCGAGCGCGACGCAGGCCGCGAGCGGCCAGCCGGCGAAGAGGCAGGCGCCGGCGAGCGCGCCCGCTCCGCAGCCCGAGAGGAGCGCCCGCAGGCGGTCGAGCGAGACGAGGGCTGCGCGGCCTGCGGCCGCCTCCCCGCGGCTCATCTCGCCGCCGGGACTCTCGTCTCGCCCCATGCTCCCTCGGCCGCCTGCCATCCGTCCTGCGCGCTCGCGGGCGGTCTGGGACGCCGGGCTATAATCCCGCACGGCCGGCCGCCACGCGCCGGACTCTAGCGAAAGACGCCGCAGGATGCGCATCCTCCTGGTCAATCCGCCGAGCCCCGAGAGGCTGCGCGTCAGCCGCGGCCTCATGGGCGGCTTCGGCATGGCGGTGAACGAGAACCTGGTCTACCCGCCGCTGAACCTCGCCTACGCGGCCGCGCTTCTGCGGCAGAAGGGGCACGAGGTGGAGATCCTGGACGCGGAGGCGCTCGACCTCGACCGCGCCGAGACCCTGCGCCGCGGGACGGCCTGCGCGCGCGACCTGGTGGGCGTGGACTCGTCCACCACGACCATCGAGGCCGACCTGGCGCTCGCCACCGAGCTGGCGGCGGCTCTCGGCGCCCGCTCCTTCGCCATGGGCGCGCAGGTGGCCAACACGCCCGACGCGGTGCTTGGGGGCAGCGGCGTGGACTTCGTCATCCGCGACGAGGTCGAGGCCACGACCCTGGCGCTGGTCGAGGCGCTCGCCGCGCAGGGGAGCGCCGCCGGCGTGGAGGGGCTGTCCTGGCGCGGTCCCGAGGGCATCGTGCACAACCCTTCGCGCGCGCGGATCACGGACCTCGACGCCCTGCCCTTTCCGGCGCGCGACCTCCTGCCCAACGAGCGCTACCGCATCCCGGACATGCGCGGGCCCATGACCACGGTGCAGTCGAGCCGCGGCTGTCCCATCGGCTGCACCTACTGCGGCTACGCCCTCAGCCAGGGCACGCGCTACCGCGCGCGCTCGGCCGAGAACGTGCTCGCCGAGCTGGTCGAGATCCGCCGGCGCTTCGGCATCCGGAACGTCGTGTTCCGCGATCCCCTCTTCTCCGCCAACCGCCGGCGCGTGCGCGACCTGTGCGCCGGCATCGAGCGCGAGCGGCTCGACCTGGAGTGGCAGTGCGAGACGGCGATCAAGTGCCTGGACGAGGAGCTGCTCGGCGACATGCGGCGCGCCGGCTGCGTGTCCGTGTCGGTCGGCGTCGAGACCGCCGATCCCGAGCTCGGCTCGCGCTACTCGAACGCCAAGATCAAGAGCGCGGAGCACGCGCAGCGGGTGGTCGCGGCCGCGCGCCGCCTGGGCATTCGCACGCGCGCGTTCTTCATGCTCGGTTTCCCCGAGGAGACGCGCGCGCAGATGCGCCGCACCGTGGAGCTGGCGGTGCGCCTCGATCCGGACTCGGCGCAGTTCACCGCGGTGACGCCCTACCCGGGCACGCCCATGTGGGTCGAGCACCAGAAGGGGCGGCCGGAGAGTTACGCGCGCTACGACGGCCACACGCCCACGGGCGTCAACACCGTGCTCGCGCCCGGCGAGCTGGCCGCGGAGATCAAGCGCGCCTACCGCCGCTTCTACCTGCGGCCGCGCCGACTCGCGCGCCAGCTCGCCTCGCCGCGGCGGCTGCACGGCCGCATCCGCCACTACTGGGGCCTGCACGAATAGGCGCGCCCGCGGCTCCGCTCGGCGCGTACGATGGCGGCGCGCTCTTCCGGGCCGCGGCCTTCCCGCGGCCGGCCCGGCGGCGCCTGGAGGAACCTCATGGATCGCGCATGTTCAAGGGGCCGGCGCGGCGCGCTCGCGCGGCACGCCCTCGTCGCCTGCGGTCTGCTCGGGGCGGCGGGCTGCGTCACGGAGCTGGATCCGGGCGAGATCGTGGTTCTGCCCGCGGAGGCGTATCGCTACGAGCGCTTCATCGAGGCCGAGAGCGAGCTGTCGGCGGATCGTGTCCTCATCGAAGCGGTCTGCGCCTATCGCAAGGACTTCGCGCCGGTGGTGAACGAAGACTACCACTCGAAGGAGATCACGCCCGACCGCATCACCCTGGTCAACCTCGACACGCGTTTCCCGCAGAATCCGGTCACGCTGTCCTTCCGCAACATGCGCGTGCTCGGGCGCGAGCGCATCGAGGTCAGGTTCAGCGACGAACCGCTCAAGGACCAGGCGCAGCCGGTGCTGCTCTTGCTCGAGGCGACCGGCGTGGCGCACTTCCGCGGCGACGGCGTGGACGTCACGGCCGAGCGCGTGGTCATCAGGAACGACGAGGTCAGGGGCTTCATGGCGAACGGCAGGCCCGTGCCGCCCGGCCTCAAGGGCCCCTGATCGACTACTCCCGGGAATCGTCGCGCCACGCGACCCGGGAGTAGTCGATCCCGCGGCCACGGGCCGCGGCCGCGCGCTCTGGACGCGCGGTGGATGCGCGAGAGCGAGGCGTAGGTCCCGCGGGCGAAGCGTCACGCGACCATGTTGACGAGACAGTTCAGCGACGCGTCGCGCATGGCGAACAGTGCCGCGGCACCTATCGGATGATTCGATGGGCGCGCAGCAGGCGGAGCTGCCGGCTAATCTTGGCGGCCTCTCGGCGGACGTCTTCTGCATTCGACGCGGACCAGCGGGATCAGCGTGCCACGAAACACG
>DYIW01000011.1:25622-39925 GCA_020723465.1 Phycisphaera mikurensis | reverse complement strand
AACCCATGGGGCTCGGGCGCGTGGCCTGCGGCCGGGATGTGCGCCCGGGGCCGCGGTGCTCTACGTCACGCGCGACGACGGCGTGCTCTTGCGTCTCGAGGAGCGGCCGGAGGGCTGGCGGCGCGAGGTCATCTGCGCCGGCCCGCAAGGCCTGCGCGGCGTGGCCGCGGGCCGCTTCGCCGCGGACCCGGCCGTGGAGACGGTCGCGATCTTCGGCTACTGCGGCAGGGTGCAGCTCCTGGCGCGCGCACCCGGAAGCGACTGGCGCGTCGAGGACATCTTCATCGACCGGGACAAGGGACACTGGCTCGCCGCCGCAGAGCTCGACGGCAGGAACGCCACGGACGAGCTCATCGGCTGCGGCTACGGCCGGCGCGTCTTCGCGCTGGCGCGGCCGCCCGGCTATGGCCTGAAGGGCGTGCCGGTCGACCCGGACGAAGACGTGGAGGCGTCACTCGAGCCCGAGCTTCCGGGCGATCCTCCCCCATGACACCAGCTTGAAGTTCTGGTTCCCCTCGTCGTCCTTGTCGTCCTGGCACACGAACAGGCCGTCGGGAAAGCGCGGCCCCATCGCTGCGGCGACGACCTCGATGCCGTCCGTGTGCGTGACCGCGTCCACGCCGAGGCCCGCGACGATCTCGAAGCGGCCGGTGTAAGCAGGAGGCTCCGCGCCGCTCAAGCGATAGACCACGAAGTCGTCGCTCCCCTGGCTCGAGGCGACGAGGAAGCGCCGGCCCTCCGGGCCATCGTAGATGGCGAGCCCCTCGACATCGTGGCGAAGCCGGTCGCCCAGCCCGGTGCGGTCCACGAGCACGCGCTCGAAGCTCGCGTCCGGCTCGGCGCCATAGCGCCAGATCCCGACGTCCTCCTCGGAGACGTAGAGGTGGCCGCGCCGGTCGTCGGCGACCATGCCCTCGGACTTGCCGCCGACCAGGAAACGGCGCACGAGGCGGCTCGCCGCGCCCGCCTCCGGCAGGATCTCCCACTGCTCGACCCAGAAGTCGTCCCCCGCGCCAGGCTCCTTGCCCAGCGCGAAGACGTGGCAGCGGCCGCTCGCCGCGCTCTTGTAGAGGGCGATGCCCTCGGGATTGACGCCCGCGGCGATGCGCGCCCCCGGCGCCTCGCGCAGGCAGCGCGCGGCCGGGTCGATGAAGAAGAGCACCAGCTCGTCGGCCTCCTTCTCGCCGGAGACGGCGAGCGCCGCGCGGGAACCCGCTGCCTGGCAGTCCGGTCGGATGTCGACGTTGTTGTAGCGCCCTCCGCCGATGTACTGGAGCTGGCGGCCGTCCAGGTCGTACACGCCGAGGCCGCCCTTCTTGTCCGTGCCCACGATCAGGCTGCGCGCCGGATCGACGGGATCGACCCACACCGCGGGATCGTCGGCCGCGTCGCCCGGGTTGGGCACGCTCTCGGTCTCCCCATCCGCGGTCACGTCCACGGCGGCCGGGTCGCGCACGCAGCGCCGTGCCCCGAACGCGGCGGCGCAGAGGACGATCAGCAAGGCGATGAGCCAGCGCATGGACTTCATGAAATGCAGCGTTTCGTGGCGGTGCGAGGACGATCCAACCAGCCCACCCGACGCTGGCCGTGCCGTCAAGGACCGAATGCCACGCCGCAACCGGCCGGGTGCTCCAACCGGCGCGCCGGCAAGCGCCCGGCTCCCTCAGAACTGGAAATAGACGAACGCCTTCGTGTCGTGGGCGCCGAACAGCACCAGCACGACGATGAGCAGGGCATACGCGAGCCACTGCAGCGGCAGGGGTGTCCGTGCGGCGATGCGGCGCAAGAGGTCGAACTCGCAGGCGACGTTGCCCAGCAGGATCACGCCGTACCAGAACAGGACAGACCCGCTGATCAGCGAGGCCCCGGCGCCGTCGAACGCCAGCATGCGCCAGACTGCCGCCAGGGAGTCGCCAATGTTCGGACAGCGGAAGATGGCGAGCCCGATGATGAAGAGCACGTTGCTCAGGGCCGCGCGGAAGATCAGGCCGGGGACCGAGTCGAGGAGCCGGGTGAGCGTCGTGCTGGCCTGGATCGGGCCGAGGAGCAGCCGGTAGAGGATGATCAGGCAGCCGTTGTAGAAGCCCCACGCCACGAACTGCCAGTTGGCGCCATGCCACAGCCCGACCAGCGTCATGGTGAGGAGCACGTTGCAGGCGACCCGCCCCGGCGCGGCGCGAGATCCGCCCAGGGCGATGTACAGGTAGTCGCGCATGAACGAGTAGAGGGTGATGTGCCAGCGTCGCCAGAACTCGGGCACGTTCAAGGCGGTGAAGGGGAAGCGGAAGTTCTCCGGCAGGCGAAAGCCGAGGAGACGCGCCGAGCCGATCGCCATGTCAGAGTAGCCGGAGAAGTCGCAGTACACCTGCACCAGAAAGCCGATCGACCCCACCCAGAGGGTCGGGCCGTCCCAGTTCCCCGGGCTTTCGAACACCCGGTCCACGAACGGCGCCACGTTGTCGGCAACCAGCACCTTCTTGGCGAAGCCCTGAATGAACCGATTGCTCCCGGCCGCGAGGTCCTCCCATCGCAGCGCGATGCGCCGTTGGAGCTGCGGCAGAAGCTCTACGGCTCGCACGATCGGCCCGGCCACGAGCTGAGGAAAGAACGCCACGAACAGCGCGAACTCGACCAGGTTCCGCGTGGGCTCCATCCGGCCCCGGTAGATGTCCAGGCTGTAGCTCATCGTCTGGAAGGTGTAGAAGCTGATCCCCACCGGCAGGATGACGCTCAGGACCAGAGGGGAGGTCTCGACGCCCGCGCCCCGCAGCAGGGCCTGGAACGACCCAATGAAGAAGTTGGCGTACTTGAAGAAGCCCAGAATCGCCAGGTTGATGACCACGCTGGTCGCCAGCCACGCGCGCTTCCGGACAAGCGTGCGGGCGCCGGGAAGGAGCAGACCGACTACGTAGTCGAGGACAGTCGAGATGACCAGCAGCGACAAAAAGCGCGGATCCCAGCTCCCATAGAAGACATAGGAAGCCAGCAGGAGCAGCACCTGCCGATAGCGGAGGTTCCCGTGCGCGTAGTACAGGAGCAGCACCACCGGGAAGAAGACCAGGAAGCGAAAGCTGGAGAAGATCAAGGCCTCAGTACCTCGAAGAGGCCATTGTCACTCAGAGCCTGGAACAGCAGCTGCGTGTACCTCCTCGCCCCCTTTGCCGACAGGTGGTTCCGATCCTGATAGAAATAGTCGGTGAGCCCGCTCTCGCTCGGGCGGAAGGGAATGAACGGAACGTCCAGGTGTGCGGCCAGCTCACTGATCCGGTCGCGGAAATACTCACCATACAGCACGTCGTTGTACTCCTGCATATGCGGGCTCGTGGGAGTCTCGACGAGGATGACACTCGAGCCGCGTTCGCGGAGCACGGTGACGGTCCGCTCCAGCAGGTGAGCTGCGGCTGCATCGAAGAAGCCCGGATCTCGGTTGAGCTCGCGGCCGCGGAGAAGGACCGCGCCGTGCAACGGGTTCTCTTCGATCAGCGCGCTGAGCGGTTTTCCCTGGGGATGCAGCTCCTGATGGCCGTCCGGCGACAGCACGTACGGCAGGAGTCTCTCCCGGTTCCACGCTCGGACCTTCAGCTCCTCCTCGGTCAACCCGATGCCCGCCACCTGGCGCGCTCCCTGCCAGACGAAGGCCGACAGAGGGTCGCGGTGCCGGAACAGATACCAGGGTGCGCAGATGCTCTGCTCGATGAAATACTCGACGTGCTTCACCTCGAGGCGCGTCGGGCTGGTGCGGCGCAGGTAGTCGACCAGGTTGTCGAAGTTCCACAAGAAGCGCGAAGCGAAGCGGAATCGGTGGACGCTCCCGACCTCCGCCCCGGAGAAGCCGAGCACCACGCAGGGCGGCGGGTCGGGGACGTGGGAGGTGGCGATCGCATGCAACTCCTCCGCTTCCGCGCCGCCGAGCGCCAGGTTGAAGGCGCTGGCCGGCCGTCCCAGCTTCTGGGAGAGCAGCTCTGCGAACAGCGTCGGATCGACGGCGTCGCGCATGCGCGACGAGCCCAGGAACAGCACGTCGGGCGCCGGCCGCTGGACGTAGTTGTCGACCAGCAGCGTGTAGCTGGCGATCTCGTCGTCCATGTAGGGGAGAAGACGCTCTTGCGGCAGGAAGCGGCGCAGGAGGAGGTCGAGCAGGACCAACAGGATCAGCACCGGGACGACGCGAAGGAGCAGGCGGGAGAGGATCGTCCCGGCCGAATCTCCCTCGTCGCTGCCGCGAGGCGCCAGATCCTGGTCGCGGCAGAAGGCCTGCTCGAGGGCTTCCGCACGCCGTTGCTGGTCGAGGTGTCCTGTCACCGGTCGATCTCCGGCTGTGGACAGCAGCGTGTCCTGGATGGTCCCGGACGAGGCGCTGCACGATAGCGCGGAGACGCGGCGAGCGGGAGCCCGACCATCCGCACGATAGGCCCGGCTCAGTCGAACTCCTCGACCGCAACATCGAAGTCGCCGGCGTCGAGCCGCAGCGCGGCCATCTCGGACAGAAAGCGCGCGCGCTCCGCCGCGAAGGCCCGCGCCGGGCGCCGCGGCCGCGCGCTGGCGGCGCCTGCTTCCCGCACCACCCACTCGAAGGCCGTGGTCGGTTCGACTCCGCGCTCGGGCAGCCAGTGGTCCGCACCGGCGCGAAACGCCACCCAGGCGCGATCGAACTCGAAGGACCACCACTCGACCGTCCACTCCGTGGGGAGCTGCACAGCGCTGCGCGTGAGCTGCAGCGTGGCGCAGAACTCGGGGAGAAGAGGCAGGTCGTCCAGAGAGGCGAGCATGCGCGCCAGCGCCAGGAGCTCGCGCCCGGTGAGCGGTGGCGAGCGCAGCGCCTGGCGCAGCAGATCGGCCAGAGCGCGCAGCACCTCCTGATCGCTCGGCGCAATGCGCGCGCGGCCGCGCGCCGGCACGGCGCGACGGCCGCCCGCGGGCGACGCGGCGCGCACGCCCGTGCTTTCGTCGAGCACGCGCAGCAGCGTGTCGCGCGTCACACCCAGCTTCTCCAGGCTGCCAAGGGCCCGGTCGAAGGCCCTCTGGAGCTGCTGCTGCCGCTCGCGCAGCGCCGCCTCCTCGAACGGGACGCCGTCGTCCACGCCGCGCAGCAGCTTGTACGCATCGCGCCAGGTGGGACGGCCCTTGATGCCCGCGGCGCGGCAGCGCTCGGTGATGCTCTGCGCCTCGCCCGCGCTCGCCGCGCCGCTTCCGGGCACGGGCAGGTCGTCCCGGACGTGAATGCCCGGCTCGATGAACGTCCACGGGCCGTAGGTGGCGCGGCCCGGAACGACGACCACTTCCACTTCCTCGCCGCGGCCGAGCGCCCAGCGGTGAATGGTGCGCAGGGTGTCGTCCGGCAGGACCAGCCCGCGGCCGCCGGACATGCGGCCGCGGATGCGGACCGAACACGTCCCGAGCGACAGCCAGATGCCGTCGTCCTGCGACACGAGCCGAACCTCCGCCGCGCCGCCCAGATCCTGTCCGCTTGCCTGCAGCCCGCGGAGCGCGCGCCCGAGCTCCTGGCGCGTCGTGCTGAACCGGATCTCCATCGCGCCTCCGCCGCGCATCTTGGCCACGCGCCGCGGCACGTCAAGGCGTGTCGCCATTGATCAGGCCGCGGAACCCGCCGCCGCGGCGGCGTGCGCCTGGCCCCCCCCTGCCGCGCCGGTTCGTCGATATTTCGCCAAGTAACGAAGTGGATTCTCCCCTTCCTGTGGCATGATCGAGGACCCCGCGGCGATCCAGCCGCGAGACGCGACTCGTTCCGAGCAATCACTCAGCGGAGGCTTGCCGCCCATGAGCGACTCCAGCCCTCGCGTCGAGGAACCGCCCGCCGGTTCCCCTTCGGTCGAGAACCGCCGCGCTTTCCTCAAGGCCGCGGCCCTGCTCGGCGGAGCGGCCACCGCCGGCACCGCCGCTCTCGTCGACGCCAAGCGCACCACGATCGGCAACGAGCCGACCGGCGCGGCATCGGTGCGCGACCTGCCGCCGTTGGCGTCGATCTCGATCGAGCGGCGCTCCGATCCGCTCCTCTGCATGCAGGAGGCGCTGCGCCGGGCGCTGGCCAAACCCGTGGAAGAGCGCCGCTGGCTCATGGTGATCGACACGCGCAAGTGCGTGGGCTGCCACGCGTGCACTATCGCCTGCGTGGCCGAGAACCGCCTGCCGCCGGGCGTCGTCTACCGGCCCGTGGTCACCGAAGAGATCGGCTCCTTCCCCAACGTCGCCCTACGCTTCACGCCGCGGCCGTGCATGCACTGCGATGAGCCGCCGTGCACGCCGGTCTGTCCGGTGAGGGCGACCTGGAAGCGACCCGACGGCATCGTCGTCGTCGACTACTACAAGTGCATCGGCTGCGGCTACTGCGTGACCGCCTGTCCCTACAACGCGCGCACGCGCGACCTGGGCGAGCACTACACCGACGGCACGCCGGCGCTCCAGCCCTACGAGGAGCGGCCGAGCCTCGAGTACGGCAAGCTCTGGGACCGCCGCGGCCACGGTTCGCCGGTCGGCAACGCGCGCAAGTGCCACTTCTGCCTGCACCGCCTCGAGGAAGGCATGCTGCCCGAGTGCGTCACCTCGTGCATCGGCCGCGCCACCTACTTCGGCGACGCCGCCGATCCGGACAATCTGGTCGCGGAGCTGGCCGCCAGGCCGAACGCCCGGCGCCTGCTGGAAGAGAAGGGCACCGGACCGCGCGTCGTGTATCTCGTGTAGCCGAGGAGGCGAAGACCGTGAGAGTTCACTGGAGAATCCTGCTCTGGATCGCCTGGCTCGCCGCGGCCGTCTGGGGCGGCTTCGGCTTCGTCGAGCGCCTGTCCGGCGGCCACGCCGCGGCCAACTACGGCAGCTACATCGTCTGGGGCCTGTGGGTCTCGGCCTACATCTACTTCGTGGGCATCTCCGCGGGCTCGTTCCTCCTGTCCTCGCTGATCTATGTCTTCGGCGAGCGGCGGTTCGAGAGGGTCGGCCGCCTGGCGCTGTTCACCGCCATCATCTCCCTGTGCATGGCGTTGTTCTCGATCTGGTGCGACCTCGGCCAAATGTCCCGCGTCCACCGGATCTTCACCAGCCCGAACTTCGGCTCGATGATGGCGTGGATGGTCTGGCTCTACAGCTTCTACCTGCTGCTCATGCTCATCGAGCTATGGCTCGCCACGCGCGCCGACCTGGCCCGCTGGCAGGCCTCGGCACGCGGCGCGCGACGCGTGATCGGCCGGCTGCTCGCCTGCAGTCGCGGTCCGCTCGACGCGCGCCAGGAGCGCAGGTGCCGCCATTGGCTGAAGGTCCTGGTGCTCACCGGCATCCCCCTGGCGATCGCGTTCAGCGGCGGCGTGGGTGCGCTGTTCAGCACCCTCTCGGCGCGCGCCTTCTGGCACACGCCCCTCATGCCGATCCTCTTCCTGACCGGAGCCCTGGTGTCCGGCGTTGGACTCGTGGCCTTCCTCGCGGCGCTGTTCGCCCCGCGGCGCCCGGCGGAGCAGCGCGACACCGTCCTGCTGCTCGGCCGCGCCCTCCTCGCTCTCCTTATCTTCGATGTGATCCTCGAGTGGGCGGAGTTCTCCGTGCCCATGTGGTACGGCGTCGGCCCGGAGTACAGCCTGCTCATGCGCGTGCTCTTCGGCGAGTTCTGGTGGGTGTTCTGGGTGCTGCACGTGGGGCTGGGCTGCATCGTGCCGATCCTGCTGCTCGCGCTGCGCTGGCGCGCCTGGTCGGTGGGGCTGGCCGGCCTCCTGGTGGCGGTCACGTTCATGACCGTGCGTCTGAACATCGTCATTCCCGGCCTGCTCGATCCGCACTTCCAGGGACTGCAGACGGCGTTCACCGACCACCGCCTGGTCTTCTGGTACGTGCCGAGCCTGTTCGAGTGGCAGGTCACCGTCTTCATCGTGGCGCTGGGTGCGGCCCTCTTCTACCTCGGCTTCCGCCTCCTGCCGCTGGCCCCGCACGACGAGGGCGCGGCCGGCTGCCAGGCGTGACAGGGAGATGCTGCACATGACTCCGAGAGAACAGCAAGACGTCCCGGATCCCGGCCGCCGCGCCCTGCTGGCCAACGGCGCGCTGCTCGGCACCGCATTCGCGGCGCAGGCCCTTGGCGCCGCCGAAGGCTCCCCCTCCCGCGGCCGCATCCTCGAGAGCGACCGGCCGGACGCGCCCTACCCGTTCGGCGCGGCCGAGAACTGCCTGTACACCGTCTGCCTGAACTGCAACACCGGCTGCGGCATCAAGGCCAAGATCCAGGACGGCGTGCTGACCAAGATCGACGGCAATCCCCACAACCCGTGGACCCTCTTCCCCCACCTGCCCGCGTCGGCCGCGCCGGGCGACGCGGCGCGCGTGGACGGCAGCATCTGCCCGAAGGGCCAGGCCGGCCTGCAGACCGCGTACGATCCGTACCGCCTCCGCAAGGTGCTGAAGCGCGCCGGTGCGCGCGGCGAGAACAAGTGGACCACAATCGAGTTCTCGACGGCGCTGCGCGAGATCGTGGCCGGCGGCCGGCTCTTCGCCGGCGTGCCGGGCGAGGAGACGCGCGAGGTCGAGGGCCTGCGCTCCATCCTGGCGCTGCGCGACGGCAAGGCCGCCGCCGCCATGGCCGCCGACGTGGAGCACCTCTGGAAGGAGAAGGACGCGACCAAGAAGCAGGCGCTGGTCGAGGAGTTCAAGCAAGCCCACGCCGCGCACCTCGCGGCGCTGATCGACCCGGACCACCCCGATCTCGGCCCGCGCAACAACCAGTTCGCCATCGTCTGGGGCCGGCTCAAGGGCGGCCGCGGCGACTTCATCAAGCGCTTCGGCGCGGCCTGCGGCACCACCAACTTGCACGGCCACACGACCGTCTGCCAGGGCTCGCTCTACTTCACCGGCAAGGCAGTGAGCGAGCAGTACGAGGGCGGCTCGTTCGGCGGCGGGCAGAAGTTCTACTGGCAAGCGGACACGGAGAACGCGCGCTTCATCCTGTTCGTCGGCGCCAACCTGTTCGAGGCGAACTACGGCCCGCCCAACCGCGCCGTGCGCCTCACGGACAGCATCGCTCAGGGCAGGACGCGCATCGCCGTGGTCGATCCGCGCCTCTCCAAGCTGGCGAGCAAGGCCTGGAAGTGGCTGCCCATCAAGCCGGGCGAGGACGGCGCGCTCGCCATGGCCTTCCTGCGCTGGATGATCGACAACGAGCGCTACGACCGCGCCTTCCTGGAGAGCGCCAACCCCGCCGCCGCGAAAGCGGCCGGAGAGACCACTTGGAGCAACGCCTCCTGGCTGGTCGAGATCAAGGACGGCGAGCCCGGCGCGTTCGCACGCGCGGCCGATCACGGCCTCGCCGAGGCGCAGGCGCGCACGGCCAAGACCTCGAAGGGGGAGATCACCTACGACGAGAAGTTCCTCCTGGTGCGGCGCGGGGACGCGTTCGTCGCCTTCGACCCGAACGACGCGCAGGCGGCGGTGACCGGCGACCTGTTCGTCGACGCGGCGCTCCCGGACGGCGCGCGCGTCAAGTCCTCCCTGCAGCTCGTGCGCGAGGCGGCCTGCGAGAAGACCTTCGAGGACTGGTGCGCCCAGTGCGGGCTCGATCCGGTGGACGTGGGCGACGTGGCCGCGGAGCTGGCCAGCCACGGCAAGCGCGCCGCGGTCGACCTGCACCGCGGGGTCGCCCAGCACACGAACGGCTTCTACAGCGTGCTCGCCTGGTACACGGTCAACGCCCTGCTCGGCAACTACGACTGGCAGGGCGGCATGTCGGCGCTCAAGACCTACGGCTTCGACGGCACGAAGGGCGGCCCCTTCGACCTTTCCGGCACGCCCGGCAAGCTCGCGGCCTTCGGCGTCAGCATGATCCGCCACGGCGTGGACTACGCCGCCACCACGCTCTTCTCGGGCTATCCGGCCCGGCGCAACTGGTACCCGCTGGCGAGCGACGTGTACGAGGAGATCATTCCCTCGCTCGGGGACGCCTACCCCTACCCGATCAAGGCGCTGCTCCTCTACATGGGCGCGCCCACCTACTCCCTGCCTGCCGGCCACACCAACATCGAGATCCTGCGCAACGTGGCCAAGCTGCCGCTGTTCATCGCCAGCGACATCCTCATCGGCCCCACCTCGCTCTACGCGGACTACATCTTCCCCGACCTCAGCTACCTGGAGCGCTGGGAGTTCCAGGGCTCGCACCCCAGCATGAACCTGAAGGTCGAGCCGGTGCGGCAGCCGGTGATCGCGCCCATCCCCGAGTCGTGCACCGTGTACGGCGAGGAGCAGCCGATCAGCCTCGAGTCGCTGCTCCTCGGCCTGGCCGAGGTGCTCGGGTACGCGGCCTTCGGCCCGGACGGCTTCAGCCCGGGCGCCCCGCTCGTCAAGATGGACGACTTCTACCTGCGCTGCGTGGCCAACCTCGCGGCCGGAGCGGCGCCGGATGGCTCGGCCTCCGCGCCCGCGGCCGACGATGCAGAGCTGGCCCTGTTCAGCCGGGCGCGCCGCCACCTGCCGCGAACGGTCTTCGACGAGCAGCGCTGGCGGCGCATCGCGGGCGAGGACCTGTGGCCCAAGGTCGTGCACGTGCTGAACCGCGGCGGCCGCTTCCAGGACTTCTCCGCCATGGAGAAGGCCGCGCCGCGCCTGCCCAACCCCTACGGCAAGCTGCTCTGCCTGTATCAGGAGAAGACGGCCAAGCAGCGCTACTCCGGCACGGGCAAGCACTATCGCGGCCACGCCTGCTGCGTGCCGCTCGCCGACTATCACGGCAACCCGCTCGACGACCTCGCGCGCGGCGCCGACCTGCACCTCATCACGCACAAGGTGATCAGCGCCACCAAGAGCCGCACCATCTCGAACTACTGGCTGCGGCCGCTCATGCCGGAGAACGCCATCCTCATCAACCCGCGGGACGCGCGCCGCCTCGGCCTGCAGGACGGCGACGCGGTCAAGGTAGTGAGCAGCAGCAACCCGGAGGGCGCCTGGCCGATCCGCGAGGGCCACGCCAGGCCCATGATCGGCCGCGTGCAGTTCACCGAGACCATCCGCCCGGGCGTGGTGAGCTTCGCCCTCGGCTTCGGCCTTTGGGCCACGGGCGCGGAGGACGCGGTGATCGACGGCGAGGTCGTCCCGGGCGATCCCCGGCGCGCCTCCGGAGTCCACGCCAACGCCGCCATGTGGGTGGACCCGGCCCTCAAGAACACCTGCCTGCTCGACCCGGTCGGCGGCAGCGTGAGCTTCTACGACACGCGCATCCGTCTGGAGCGGGCACCCGCCGGGTCGCTGCCGCCGCTGCGCGGCCGCTTCATGCGCGAGTGAGCGCGGACCCTCGGAGCCCCGGCAACCTCCCGGGGCCAGTGCTCGTCGCGCTACACGTTGTCGCGCAGCTCGTACATCTCGTTTGCGAGCGCGTCCGCCCAGAGGAAGGTGTACTTCCCGGCGGTGAGCCCCCGCTCCTCGGCCTTCCGCGCTCCCTCTTCGGCAATGGCGCGCATCGCCGGCTCCAGGTCCTTGTGCAGCGCGCCCCAGATGGCGTAGTCCATTTCCGAGTCGCGGTCGTCGTCCCGGTAGAGCGCGAGCTCGGCGTTCGCTTGGGACGCATTGCCGCCGTGCTTCACGACCAGGTGCGCCCACACGGAGCGCACGTTCGTGATCCAGAACTCCTTCGGCCGCAGCAGGGCCGCCATCTCCGACCCGACGCCGATCTTGAGGAACGGAATGCCCGCATCCCGCACGATCTCGGGCACCTCCGCGCAGCTCCGGCACGCCAGGAAGCGCTGCGCCAGCTCGAAGACTCTGCGGGCGGGGCTCTGCGCGAGCACGAGCGGCCCGAGCCCGTGCTGGTGGGCGCTGAAGTTGCCGAAGGCATCGTCGATGCCCAGCGCCAGCACCGCGAACGGGTCGACCTGCCCGGCTTTCAGCCGCCGCAGGAGCAGGCGGTGAACCCGCTCGCGCTCGGTGTAGTTCTCGTGCACGATCGAGAAGTCCACCTCGTCCAGGATCCTGTCGAGCGTCCCGGCCACGGCGCGCCTCCTCGACGCACATCTTGGCCGCGCCGCTCCCGGTGCGTCAAGATGCGAGCCGGCGCTCTCGGTGACCGTGGGTTACAAGGGCGGCACGATCGAATAACGAGGGATGAAGGAGGCCGCTGCGATGGGTAAGTCACTTCCTCTCATCACGTTCGCGGTTGGCGCCGCATGCGGCGCGCTGGTCACCTGGTGGGCGCTCCGGTCGGACCAGCCGGCCGCGGCGACGCCGGCGACTGCTGAAAAGGCGGCGAACGCCGCCGGCGCCAAGAGCCCGGGGCCTTCGGTCACGGCGGAAGCTGGCGAGGGGACGCCGGTTCGGGAGACCGCGCAGCCCGCGGCAACCTCGCCAGAGCCGCCGCCCGCGGCCGGATTCGCCGAGCTGTCGGCGCGGCTCGCGGAGATGAAGGCGGGCAGTGCGAATCTCAAAGACATCCGCAAGATCCTCGAGCAGCTCGCGGCTCTGGGGACGCCCGAGGCCATCGGCCTGATCCTCGAGGCCATGGAGGACCCGGACTTCACGTTCTCCCACCGGGCGGAGGCCTTCTGCGACGTGCTCTCGCACGTCGACGATCCTCGGATCCAGCCCGCCGCCATCCGGCTGCTGGACCGGAACCTCGCGAACGGACTGGACGACTGGACCTACACCGGAGGCTATATCGACCTGATCGCCACCAAGGGAGGGCGGGTCGCATCCGACAAGTTGCTCGAGCTCCTGCAGGGTGGGGAGCAAGCCGCCCACCATGCCGCCCAAGCCGTGGCGGTGCTGGACGATCGCACCCTGGGACCCGAGTTCCTGAAGTGCGTCCGGAACGGCCAGTTCTCCCTCGCGAGAGAACTCGTTGCAGGCTTGGCGACGTGGAAGGACCCCGCGACCACGGCTGAGCTACGCGCCATCGCCGCAGATCCGCAGATGTTCGAGGGGGCACGGGAGGCAACGATCGAAGCCCTGGGCAGGAACGCGACCGCGGCGGACATCCCCGAGTTCGTCAACGACTATTACAGACCGGAAGGAGACCGGTCGCTGGCCATGCGCGGCACCTACGGCCTCGCCTCCAACGACGGGATCGATGCGGCAACGCGTCGTGCACAGCTCGGCCCGATCCTCCAGGAGGCGCTCCGCAGCACGGACGCTTCCGTCTTCACCAATGCCTGCTACTCCGTCGAGTACAACGCCGCCTTCCACACCGAGGAGTATCTCCAGTACGTCAAGGGCCTGCTGGCTCAAGAGACCGACGTCAAGCGCAAGGGCGGCCTGCTCCAGATCATCGAGGAGATCAAGGCCGACCTCTGACGCAATCCTTCGAGTGCGCTGGGCGGGTGAATGCGAGCGAACGCCTCAACCGCCTTCGTTCTCCTCGAAGAGCGCAGGTAAGTCTCGCGCTCCGTGGTAGACGTGGAGGACGTCGATGCCTTCGGCGGTGGGGAAGTAGAAGACGACGAAGTTCTTGAAGCCTCTCACGGGGCGACACCGCAGACCTTCGAGCTGGGGGTTCCCGAAGTCTTGAACACGACCGGTGTGTGGCTGCTCGGCCAAGAGCTGGACGGTCGCCTCGACAGCGCCGAGAAACCGCTCGGCCGCCAGCGGCTTGTCCTCGGCGATGAACAGAGCGCATTCGACGATGTCGCGCTGAGCGCTGGGCCGCTTGGTCGCGCGACGTCGTCGTGCCATCGCTCCTTCTATCTGCCTCTCCGCTTCCGTTCGAGCTTGCGCCGCAGCTCGGTTCGAGTGTCCGACCAGTCTTGGTCGGTGAACGGCGTGGACGGCTCGTCGAGCCTCTCCAGCAGCCGGCGTTCGAGTGCAGCCTTCTCCTGGGCCAACTGGTCGGCGTGGATGAGTCGCCGAACGTACTCGCTCGCCGTGGCACAACCGGTTTCGGCTGCCCTGCCCTTCAGGTAGTCCTTCTGGGCGGCCGGGAGCGAGATGGACATGTTCGTGAGGGTCGTACCTTCGCTGGCCATGGAAGCCAAGGTAGCACGGATGCGAGAATCTCGCAAATCCTACGATGCCCTGGTATCGGCCATCACGGACGGCAAGCTTCGGACACGCGTCGAGTGGACCGGCAGGGTCGCCGAGCCGCGTGCCGGGGCTGGCAAGGGAGCGCCAAGCCCGCATGCGCCTGGGCGTGCCCGCCACCACCGATCACCGGGTCAACGATGCGGGGGGCGGCCCCCTCTTCCTGGTCACGACCGAGGCCAACAGGCCATCGCCAGAGTCTTGCCCGAGATCCTCGCCGGCACCGGCCCGGCCGTGGACACCGCGGCGCGCGAGTCCCCGAAGTACCTGGCACGGATCGGCCCGGCGGATTCACGGGCGCTTCCGGTCGCCGCACG
>DYIW01000011.1:0-25612 GCA_020723465.1 Phycisphaera mikurensis | reverse complement strand
TCCGGCCCGCGGCGACGCGGATGGACCCAGGCGGCCGGGTTCGATTGCGGCGCCTGCCGGCAGGCAGGCCGCCGCGATATGATCTCTGCCATGACGATCTTCGAGTCGCTGTTCCATGCCCTGAACGACGCGGAAGTCCGCTACGTCGTGGTCGGAGGACTCGCGGTCGTGATGCACGGTCACGCGCGCCTCACGGCAGACGTGGACCTGATGGTCGATCTGGACCCGGAGCAGGCCGAACGAGCGATCGACGTTCTGGTGCGGTTGGGGCTTCGCCCACGCCTTCCCGTGAACCCGCAGGACTTCGCCGACCGGGTCATTCGGGAGTCCTGGGTTCTACAGCGACGGATGCGAGTCTTCTCGATGTTCGACCCTTCCAACCCGATGAGGGTGGTCGACCTGTTCGCGGAGCACCCGTTACCGTTCGCTGAGCTGTGGGCGCGCTCCGAGCTGTTCAAGATCCGGGAGACGACGGTGCGCGTGGCGTCGATACCCGATCTCGTCTTCATGAAGCGGCTGGCGGGGCGACCGCAAGATCTCGACGACATCACTCGACTGGAGACGATCCAGAGGAAGCGCGAGGGGCGGGACAGTGGTTGAGTCGAACGACCCGGCTCGGGCCTGGGAAGCCACAACTTGGGAAGGAGCGCAGCGGCAAACGCTGGAGTCGGCGCTCGCCGCGACCGTGGAGCAGAGACTGGAGTGGCTGGAGGAGGCGCTGGAGATCGCCTATCGTTCCGGTGCGCTCCAGCCGGTCCGCGAGCAGGCTGGCTGAAGCCGGGAGATCGCCGGCGACCGGTCGCCCCGGCGGCGGCGGCACCGCGGGCGCAGCGTTCCGATAGAATCCCGCCATGGGACCTGCACGAAGCCCGTTCGCCTGATTCCTGCTGTTTCTCGTCATGGCGGAAGGGGGAGCGCGGCTGGCTGGACCCTACTCCGATCTGGCGCGCGCCGATCGGGCCGACCGCAACGACGGCAACCGCCGGGGCTGGACCGAGTACGTCTCGCCCGAGGACGACGGCGACGGCGGCTCCCTCGTCGTCCTCATCGGCAACTCTTAGCGCGGGCTTCGCCCGCAACCCAAGAGGGAAGAGGGTGTCGCCGCCCGGAAGAGACGGCTTCTTCGGCAGCCCCTGCTCGAGGACGAGGCCGCGCGGTCAGCATGGTCGCGTGACGCTTCGCCCGCGGGACCTGCGTCTCGCCGTCGCGCATCCACCGCGCGCTGAGAGCGCGCGGCCGCGGCCCGTGGCCGCGGGAGCTACTACTTCGGGAAATCGTCGCGCGGCGCGACGATTTCCCGAAGTAGTAGCCCAGGGCGTCGCTCCCGAGTTCGTGATCGCCGATCGGCTGGCGGTCTTCACCGGCGACGTGTTCGGCCAGCCCGCGACCGCCTCCGGGTCAGTCCTCTTCCTCGCCGCCGTCTGCTTCACTCTGCAGGTCTACCTGGACTTCAGCGGCTACACCGACATCGCGATCGGCATCGCGCGCCTGATGGGAGTACGACTCGCGGAGAACTTCGCCTGGCCGTTCCTGGCGAGGAATCCCTCGGACTTCTGGAACCGCTGGCACATGACCCTGACCGGGTGGTTTCGCGATTACGTGGGACGGCCGCTGGGGAGGAAGAGCCTCCAGCGCCCGGTCGCGTCGATGGCGGGGACGGTGCTGGTGCTCGGGCTCGTCGGCCTGTGGCACGGAGCCGCCTGGAACTTCGTCGCGTTCGGGCTCGTCGCCGGCGTCGTCCTCGCCGTCACGTCGTGGCTGCGCGCCTTGAGGAAGCGCAACGGCCGCGGCCCGCTGCTCGGCGACCGCTGGTGGTCCACTCCGCTCGCGATCCTGCTCACCGATCTACACGTGGTCCTGCTGATGATCCTCTTCGGCGCCAGGGACCTGCCGGCGGCTCTCGACATGATCGCCGGCATCTTCACCCGCGCCTGGACCTGGTCGGGTGAGCTCGGCGCGCCGTTCGCACTGGCGCTGCTGGTCGCGCTCTTCCACTTCGCCCGCGGCCGGTACTTCCGCCAACGCGGCCTCGTCCCCTTGTCGCCGCCTCTCCGCGGCCTGTTCTGGGCCGGCATGACGCTCTTGATCGTCTACGGCATCCCCGAAGCCACCCAGCCGTTCATCTACTTCCGGTTCTGACATCCGCGCCCGTGCCCGTGCCGCGCGGCGCAGGTCACGCGGCTCGCGAACGCGAACGGGCCAGGACTCCCGACCAGATCAGCGCCTCGAGGGAGAGCAGGAAGACGGCCAGGGCGACCAGCCAGCGCCACACCGGCCGCTCGGTCTCCAGCTCGTCGAGGGGGATCGAGCGCACCTCCTCGCCGCTGAAGGCGCCGGCATCGGGCTCGGCCAGGGGCGCCGTGGTCTCGAGCCTCGAGAAGAGGTTCTGGCCCAGGTGGCGGGTGACGGTCTCCGACTCGCCGCGCGCGGTCATGGTGTAGAAGCCGAGTTCGACGCCTCCCGGCCAGGCGAAGTCCTCCCGAGACCAGAGCGTCGCCGTGCGCGACTCCCCGGAGGGGGACGTCATCTCCACTTCCACCTCCCCCATCTGCAGCAGCAGGCCGGCCGGCCGCCGCAGCGGCTCGCGGCTGCCGTCCAAGTCCCCGTTCACGCCGCCGAGGCTCTGGCCCAGCAGGTTGCGCACGAGCAGCGGGAACGCCGGCAGCAGCGCGAGGTTCGTTTCCTCCAGCGTGCTCGCCCACACGAGCGCGCTCCGTTCCTGCGACTCGACGAGCGCGAGCTGCGCGCCGACGCCGGTCTCGAGCAGCACCTCGGCCGCGTCCGGAAGCTCGAGGCGGCGGCTGCGGACGAGCAGCAGGTTCTCGAAGCCGACCGATCGCAGCAGCGGGTGGCCGCGCCGCCAGGAGAGCACCACCGGCTCGGCGGCGGGAACCCCGAGGCTCACGCCCAGGCCCTCCGGCGCCACGCCGAAGTAGAGCTCGCGCGTCGCGGGCACGGCGGCGGAAGGCGGCGGACCGTCGGTGAACACGCTCAGGTCGAAGGGCCTGGCCACGCCGGCGGCGAAACCCGGGAGATCGGCGGCCTCGACCCGCTCCAGCTCGAGGCCGGGAAAAACCTGCGGCAGCCGCGCAAGGAAGGGATCCTCCGGACCGACGACCAGCAGGCGCGGCGGCGGGTTCCGCGCCACGCCGGCGCAGACCTCGTCGTCGAGCGGGAGATCGTCCGCCGGGGTGAGGACCGCGCGGTACCTGACGGAGGTGGACGGGTCGTCCGCGGTCACGTCGAACGCCTCGGAGGACTCGCGGCCCGGCTCGATCGACAGGCCGCGGGCGTCCACCAGCTCGTCCTCGCGGTAGAGCGAGAGCGTCCGCAGGAGCGGCGACTCGCCCTTCCCCGCCACGGTGACGAGCAGGCGGCCGCCCTCCGCCTCGGACGAGACCGCGGCGTGCACGATGCCGGCGTTCGGCCGCTCCTCGCCGCACTTCACCAGGGTCACCGATACGCCGCGGGAATCGAGGGAGGCCAGCCGATCGCCGTCGACCGCGAAGTCGGAGAAGACGATCACTTCGGCGCCCGCTTCGCCGGGGTTCGCCTCCGCCTCGCGCACCGCCGCTGCCAGGGACGGCAGCAGGTCGCCCTCGACCGCCTCCACCGCGAGGGAGTCGAGGACCTCCTGCTGCGCCGCGTGGTCCTCGGTGCGGTGGCCGGCGAAGCGCGCCTGCCCGGAGGCGGCGATGATCGTCACCGGGTCGAAGTCAGAGAGGCCCTCGATCGTCCGTACGGCCGCGGATCGCGCCCGTGCGAAGCGCGACGTGCCCTTGTCCACGGTCGCCATCGAGGCCGAGGTGTCCAGCACCAGCACCACGGCCCGGCGGCCGCGCGGCGCCTTGCCCAGGCGCAGGCCCGCGGCGGCGAGCGCGGCGGCGGCGATGGCGAAGAGCAGCAGGATCAAGGACAGCCACTCGGTGGGACGGCGGAAGGGCGCCCGCGCCCGGAGGTCCTCGAGCACCGCGGCCCAGAGCAGGGTGCTGGAGACCGGCAGGTCCTGGTGGCGGCGCTTCAGCAGGAACAGCACGACCACCGGCACGGCGAAGAGGCCGAGCAGGAGCCCGAGGGGCGCGCCGAGCCCGATCAGCAGGACCGTCATCGCAGCACGTGCTCCTGCACCAGGCTCCGGAGCAGGAAGTCCTCCACCCGCACGTCGCTGGTCGTCTGGAGGAACGCCGCGTCGCGCCGCCGCGCCGTCTCCGCGAAGAGGGCGATGAACGACCGCACCCGCGCGCGGTAGGCGTCGAGGATCGCGGGAGAGAGGTTCAGCTCCACCTTCAGGCCCGTCTCCACGTCGATGAGCCGCAGGTCGCCCTCGAGGTCCGGGTCGACCTCCGCCTTGGCGAGAACCTGGATCACGGTCACCTCGGTGATCGGCCGCTGCAGCGCGGAGAGGATGGCCGAAGGCCCGGCGCGATCGAGGAGGTCGGAGATGAGCACGACGGCGCCGCGCGGCCGCGCTGCAGCCATGAAGGCCTGGAGCCCCTCGACCAGCGGCGTGGCGCCGGAGCCCGGCGGCTCCTGGAGCCGTTCCAACAGCGCCGGCAGCGCGGCCCCGCCGCGGCGGAGCGGCAGGCCGTCCGGCGCGTCGCCGAGAAGCGTCAGGCTCACGCGCTGGGAATGCCGGAGGCCGATCCAGGCGAGGGCCGCGGCCACCTGCCGCGCGAAGCGCGCTTTCGTCGGGCTGCCGAACCTCATGGAGCGGCTGTCGTCGACCAGCAGGTGGAGCTGCAGGTCCTCCTCGTCGTGGTACAGCTTGACGATGAGCTGGTCGAGCCGCGCCCAGGCCGACCAGTCGAGGTGGCGGACGTCGTCCCCCGGCACGTAGTTGCGGAAGTCGGCGAACTCGAGGGAGATGCCCTTCTTGTGGGGCGAGCGCCGGTCGCCGCGCAGGTTGCTGGGCAGCGCCTTGCGCAGCGTGAACTCCAGCGCCGCGAGGCGGGCCTGGAACTCGGGCGAGAGCAGCCGCTCCTCCCTCTCCTCCGGCGCCGCGGCCTGGTCGCCCGCCGCGCCCGTCATTCTTCGTGCACCTCCGGCAGGGACCGGAGGAGATCGTCCACCAGGTCGTCCGCCGACACGCCGTCCATCTGCGCCTCGTAGCTGACCACCAGGCGGTGGCGGAGCGCGGGCTTCACCGCCTGCCGCAGGTCGCGGAAGCTCACGTTCATGCGGCCGTCGAGGAGCGCCAGCACCTTGCTGCCGAGCACGAGCGCCTGCGACGCCCTCGGGCTGGCGCCGAAGCGCACGTACTTCCGCACCCGTTCGGGCGCGGCGGCGTCCTCCTTGTGCGTGGCCAGCACGAGGCGGGCGCAGAAGTCGAGGACGTGGGGGGCGATCACCACGTCCCGCACGAAGCCCTGCCAGTCGAGCAGCTCGCCGCGGTCCATGACCTGGGAGGGCACGGGCTCCTCGCGCGCCGTCGTCCGGCGCACGATCTCGGCCAGTTCCTGCCGCGTCACGCCCGGCACCGCCAGCTTGAACAGGAAGCGGTCGAGCTGCGCCTCGGGCAGCGGGTAGGTCCCTTCCATCTCGATGGGGTTCTGCGTGGCCAGCACGAAGAAGGGCGGCTCGATCTCGTGCGTCTCCCCCCAGACCGTCACGCGCCGCTCCTGCATCGCCTCCAGGAGCGCCGACTGGGTCTTGGGCGTGGCCCGGTTGATCTCGTCCGCGAGCACCAGGTGCGCGAAGATCGGGCCCTTGCGGAAGGCGAAGGCCCTCCTACCCGACGCGTCCTCCGCCAGCACGTTGGTGCCGGTGACGTCCCCCGGCATGAGGTCGGGCGTGAACTGGATGCGCGAGAAGCGCAGCCCCAGCACCCTCCCCAGGCTGCGGATGAGGTACGTCTTCCCCAGCCCCGGCAGCCCTTCCAGCAGGCAGTTGCCGCCGCAGAACAGCGACACCAGCACCATCCGCACCAGCTCGCCCTGGCCGACGATCGCCTTGCCCACCTCCTCGGTCAGGGCGGCGAAGCGGCTCTGGAATCGCTCGACTCGCTCCTTGGTGTCCGTCATCCATCGCTCCTTGGTGAATCTCGATCGTCCTGACCGCGCCACTGCCGGCGGCGCGCGGCGCGGTCCTTCGCCTTCTGCAACGCGTCCAGCGTGGCCGCCGCGGCGTGAGGCTCCTGTACGGCGGCGGCCGCCTTCAGAGGTTCGGGTCGCGGCTGCGCCTGCTCGACGCGCTCCGGCACGTCGATCCCGGCGTCCCGCGCCCGCGCCGCGGTCGACTCGCGCCGCCTCCTGCCGGCCGCGCGCAGGCGGGCGAGCAACGCGAAGGCCCGGCTGAGGCGGAGGTCGAGGCGCAGGTCGAAGCGCCTCGCGAAGATCTCGCTCAGCAGCACGACGAGGGAGCAGAGCAGCAGGTGCGGCCAGATCTCGACCCGCCCGCGGACCGCCGCGAAGTCGTGTTCGAACGGCGAGACCTCCGCGGGCAGCACCCCTCCTCCGGTGAGCGCCGCCGCGGCGCGGAGCACCTCCTCGTGGCTCTGGAGGGAGCGGTATTCCGCCGCGTAGTCGACGGCCGCCGTGGCGAGCACGCGGGTTGCATCCTCGCCCTGCCGGCACTCGAGGTTGAGCAGGTAATGGCCCGGCCCCGGCACCTCGAACCTCGCCGCGTAGCGCCCCGCCTCCTGCTGGGTCGGCTCGAAGCGCACCGGGTCCTGTCCCTCGGAAAGCGCCGCGCCGGCGATCCGCAGGGAGGTGAGCGGCGCGCCCTGCGCGTCACGGGCGTCGAGGGTCAGGTCGACGGCGCGGCCGTCGGTCCGGACCTGCACCGGGAAGGCGGCGGTGTCGACGCCGGGCGCGGTGGAGCGGACGATCTGCGCCCAGAACGGACCGAAGCGCTCCCACGGCAGCCATCTCCCTGCCCAGCGCGAGCTGGCGTCGGAGGTGAAGGCCACCACCCGGCCCAGGCCGGCGTGCCAGGCCGCGAGCAGCGGGTCGTTCTCCTTCTCGTCGGCGAGCAGGATGGTCTCGGCCTGGGGGCGCAGCGAGGTCACGACGTACCCCTCGAGTTCCGGCCAGGCGGAGCCCATGCCGCGCAGCAGCGGCGAATCGGGGAGCAGCACGACCGGCACGAACGCCTTCTCCACCAGGGAGGCCCGCCTGAGCGTCGCCGCTTCCTTCAGCATCAGCGCGGGAAGCTGGTCCAGGTCGCCCCGGCTCGGGAAGAGCTGGCGGAAGCGCCCGCCGCCCCGCGCGGCCAGGCTCTGCATGGTCGACGCCGAACCCGGGCCGTGGGCCCCGATGCAGATCGTCGAGATCGTCACCCGCATGTCGACCAGCCGGCTCACCAGCGCCGGATCCGGAGCCTGCGGGTCGCCGTCGCTGATCACCACGACGTGCTTCAGCGCCGCGTCGCACCGGTCGAGCGACTGCTCGGCGAGCAGGAAGCAGTTCTGGAAGCTCGGCATGTCGCCCACCTGGACGCCGTCGATCAGCGCGCGCTGCCGCGACCCGTCGCCCACGGGCGCGAGCGGGAACAGCCAGGTTTCGCCCTTCTGGAAGTCGTAGTAGACGACCCCCATGTCGTCGGTGGGAGAGAGACCCTGCAGCGCGGACGTGCAGATCCTCACCGCCCAGGTGTTGCCGGTGTCGAACTCGATGCTGTGGAGCACCACCACCAGCGCGCCCTTGGGCAGGGTCTTCTTGTTCTGGGTCTCGAGGTCGACCGGAAGGAGCCCTTCCAGCGGCGTGCCCCGGTAGCCGCCGGGACCGTACGCCTGGTCGCCGCCGGCCACCACCAGGCCGACGCCCAGCTCGCGCACCGCGTCGCACAGCGCCCGCATCTGCTTCTCGCCGAGCGCGTACGCCGGCACGTTGTCCAGCACCACCGCGTCGGCGTCGACGAAGCCCGCGGGGTGCTCGGGCAGGTCCTTCGGCCGCAGGAGCTTCACGCCGATACCCGCCTCCTCGAGAACGGCGGCCAGCCGCTCGTCCTGGTCGGAGGTCGCCGCCACGAGCACCGACGGCGCGCCGCCCACCAGGACGCCCGCGCGACCGACGTTGTTGGCGGGGTTGCCGTCCCGCGCGGCGGTCACCCTCACCTCGTAGCGGTGCGCACCAGGCGCGGCCGGCACCGGCGAGAGACGGAACACGTTGGTTCCGCGCTCGAGCGTCACCTCCCGCGGGGCGCCCTGCTCCTCGCCGTCTTCCAGGAGCGAGAGCTTCGCCTCGGTCGCGTGCTGCGACGACACCACCAGGCGCAACTGCAAGGGCTCGCCGATCCGCCCGCGCTCCGGGGCGTAGAGCCCGTCCACCAGCACCTCCTCGTCGAAGCGGTAGGCGACGGGCCGGACGGAGAGCCGCACGCCGGCGGCCTTCAAGGCCCGCGCCGCGGACTGGAGGTCGCCGCGGGTCTGGTTGCCGTCGGAGACCAGGACGATGCGCCGGGCGAAGTCCTCGGGAAAGGTCCCCTCGGCGAACTCCACCGCCTTTGCCAGGTCGCTCTCGGTCAGCGTGACGCGGCTCTCGAGGTGGTCGAGGCGCGCCACGACGCCGGCGTCCCCCTCCCGCGCCCGCAGTCCCTCGAAGGGGATCTCCACCGACGGGCGGTCCGCGAAGACGATCAGCTCGGCCCGGTCGCCTTCCGGGAGCTGCTCGAGGTCGCTCTCGATGAGGCGCAGCGCCTGGTCGCGCTCGGCGACGGGGATGCTCTCCGACACGTCGACGACGAAGGCGACGGCGAGCCGCCGCACCTCGTCCAGGAGGCGCGGCCTGGCGAGCGCGAGCAAGAGCAGCGCGAGCGCCAGGCAGCGGAGGACCAGGTTCAGCCTCCCGCGCCGGCCGCGTGCGCCCGAGCCCTTCTGCAGGAGCAGGAAGAACGGTGGAAGCAGCAGCAGGAGGAGCGGCAGCCAGGGATGGACGAAGTCGAACGACCCGGTCACTTCTTGCGGCCGTCCTTTTCCAGGGAGTCGAAGTAGCGGCGGACGATGGGCCGCGCGTCGGGCGGCAGGAGATCGCGGCCGAGGCTCTCCTCGGCGGCGGAGCGCGCGTTCTCCACGGCCAGGTCGAACTCCCGCTCGGCCTCCTTCCGCCGCGGGATGCCGTGGAAGGGGACGCGCGGCCCCAAGTCCCCGTTCGGATCGAGGCGGCCGGCGACCTTCTCCGGCTCCTCGCCCCGGCCGTCGTCCTCCCCGCGGGGCGCCTGGCCGCCCCTGCCCTCGCCCGCCTGCGGTCCCATGCCGCCCTGGCCCTGGCTCATGAGCGACTCGAGCCTCGCCAGCATGCGCGCGAGCTCGGCGTCGCTCATGCCCGAGGCCTTGTCGCCGAGCCCGTCCTTCGCGGAGCGGATGGCGGCCATCAACGCCCCCATGGACTGCGCCTGGGCCAGCATCTCCAAGAGCTCGCCGAACTCCGCGTCGCTCAGGTTCCCGAGCTGCGCCAGCAGCTTTTCCAGCTCCTCCGCCGACATCGGCCGACCGGCCGAACCGCAGCCGCGTCAGTAGCCGTCCATCCGCTGCAACGCCTCCTGCGTGCGCCGGAGCCGCTCGATCTGCCGCTCGGTGAGCTGCGCGAACTCGCCCTGCGTGCGGTCCGCACGGGCAAGGAGGTCCTTCAGCTCGTCCAGCGCCGCGCGCGTTTCGGCGGCCCGCTGCAGGAGGTCCTCGAGCGCCTCCAGGTCGACGGCCGGCTCGCGGCTATCCGCCTGCGCCTGCGCCAGCTCTTCGGCGAGCGCGTCCTGGAACGCCGGCAGGTCCGCATCGAGGCGGCTCGAGTCCAACTGGTCGAGCCGATCCGTGAGATTGGCGAGCCGCTGCCAGTCCGCCTCCTCGAGGCCGAAGGGCCGGCCTTCCGCATCCTCGCCGAGCAGGCTGGTCCGCGTCTCCTCGAGCTGCTTCTCCAGCTTCGACAGGCCGGCGAGGGCGTCGCGCTTGCTCCGCGGCTCGGCGGCGAGCTTCCTCGCCTCCGCCCGGAGCAGCCGGGCCTGCTTCCTCGCCTCCTCGAGCTTCAGGAGCTCGGCGATCCGCTCGACCTCTTCCGACCTCTTCTCCAGCTTCCGCGTCTCCTCGCGGACCCGCTGCTGCTCGCGGGCGGTCTTCAGGGCGTCGTCGGCGGCGGTGAGGCGCCCGCCCGCGGGAGCGGGAAGGAAGAGCGCGACGCCGCACACGGCGAGGAGCAGGAGACCGACCAGCGCCGGCTTCCTCCGCCAGGGGAGCGCGAGGGCCGCGGTGACCTTGCCACGGTCGAACGCGGCGAGCCGCGCTTCCACGCCGTCCTTGACGAAGGCCCTCAGGTCCGCCTCCGCGCCGCTCGCGGCGAGGTAGGCCGACGTCGAGGCGCCCTCCCGCAGGTCGAGGGCGCGGTCGAGCCGGACGGCGGCCTGGAAGCGGTCGGGCCTCTTCCAGGAGAAGCCGAGAAGCAGGCCCAGGGCCGCGAGGACCGCCGGGACGAGGAGCGCGAACAGGCCGGGATCGGCGGCTTGAACCCAGCGCCCCGTCACGGACCAGAGCAAAGCGAAGCCGCAGCCGGCGGGAAAGGCAAGGGAAGCGACGCGGACCGCCCGGGCGAGCCGCATCCGGCGCGAGGTGAGAGAAAGCGCTTCTTCCAGCTTCACTCGACTGCCTCCTGCATGGGCGCCAGACTCGGCGGATGGCGTTTCATGGGCCGGACACCGTCGCGGAGCAGGCCGTACAGGTCGGGGATCCGGGAGCGGAGCTGGTGGAGCGCGAGGCAGAGATAAAAGACGAAGTAGAAGATGCACGGCACCCACCTCCAGCCGTGCCGGAACAGGTCGTCTTCGGCGGGAACGGCGATCGACATCGCGGCCAGGTAGACCGGGTGGTGGCCAAGAGAGAGCCCGGCCGCAAACTCCGCCCTCAGGAAGAGCGCCTGCACTATCACCATCACCACCACCACCATCACCGCCGGCGAGAGGAACAGGTGGATCACCACGATCGACAGCACCTTCACGTTGGCCTGCGTGCTGTTCTTCGAGCCGAAGGAGAGCACCATCGAGAAGGCCGCGAGGGAGGTCAGGAGCGTCAGGCTGACCACCGTGAACAGCACGAAACCGGCGAGCGGGATGGCGCCGGTCACGAGGCCGAGCACGGCGTGGCATTCGGCGAGGATCCACCACAGACGCGCCCCGGACAGGATGCCCGCCACCTTGGCGCGGGCGAGCGCGGCGGTCGTGATCGGCGTGGCGTGGAGGACCTCCCGGGTGTTGCGCTCGTTGTCGCGGTGGATGGCGGCGGCCCCCAGACTGGCGGTGGAGAGGAAGGCGAGCGTGAGGGAGATGCAGATCGGAACCAGGTGGTAGGAGTAGCTGTCCCTCGCCGACCTGGGCATCTGCGCCAGGCCGTAGAAGAAGAGGATCTCCAGCACGCCGATCGCCAGCGCCAAGAGCACGATCCGCGCCACGCTCCTTTGCCGGCCCGATCCGCGGCGCGTCTCCAGCCAGACGACCGGGCGCGTCCAGAGCAGCGGGACGAGGGCGGGCCTGCGGCGCCGGCGCAGGAGCCCTCCGCCAGCCGCGGGCCTTGGAACCGGCGCCCGTCCGGCGGGCGCGACGCGGCGCGGCTCGACGGAGAGCGCCCGCACGCTCGACCACAGCAGGGCGGCGGACAGGAGGACAGCGAAGAGCGCATGCAGCGCGAGCGGGTCGAACGGGGACCTCGACCCCAAGCCGAAGCCGCGGGGGGCTTCCATGAAGAACACGAAAAACGGATTCAGCGAAGCGATCGCAAAGCCCGCCTGCATCGAGCCGGACTTCCCGAAAGAGGCGGGCGGCAGGAAGCCGCTGTACATCACCACCATCCCGAGGACAAACGTGACGATCAAGAGCAGCACGATGGCGACGTAGGAGCGCCGCACCACCGCGCCGAGGTCCCGCGCCCTCCTGCCGATGAAGAGCGCAAGGCTCGAGATCCACAGCAGCGTCAGGAAGACCAGGGCGACGAGCCTGAAGAACGCCGCCGGGGAGACGCCGCCGAACAAGAGCGCCGCGGCGTTCAGGGGCAGGGCCGCGAGCAGCATCGCGGCCATCAGCCCCACCCGGGAGAGCCACTTGCCGAGCACGATCGACGCCGCCGAGAGCGGCGCGCTCTGCAGGACCTCCAGCTTGTTGTTGCGGCGCTCCTCCGCGAGCACGTGCGCCAGCAGCGCCGGCGTGACCAGCACGGTCACGGCCAGGATCGACACTCCGGTGCTGAAGAAGAGCGCCAGGCCGATCGCGTCCAGGTCTTCGTCGTGCATGCTTGCCAGGACGATGATCAGGAACAGGAGCGGCAGCGCGAAGGCCCCCGAGCGCAGGGCGAAGAACCGGCGGCGGCGCGCGAAGGAGAGGAGCTCCTGGGAGAGGATCGCCCTCACTGCACCTCTCCCTTGGTGAGCCGCATGAAGGCCTCCTCGAGCCGCACGGTCTCCTCGCCGAAGCGGGTCACCTTGAAGCCGCGCTGGACCAGCTCGCGGTTCAGCGCGAACGGCTCGTCGAACCCGTCGCGGAAGCGCACCAGGATCTGGCCGGCGCCGTTCCCCTCGCGCACCGCGCCGACGTAGGGCAGGCCGCCGGCGATCTCCAGCAGGTCGCCGCGCGACCGTCCTTCCGCCGGCTCCTCCAGCGCCTCCACCAGGAAGACCCGCCCGTCGCCCTGCACGCGCTCCACGATCCCCTTCACCGGCCCGCAGTAGACCAATGCGCTCTTCTCGATGATCGCCACGCTGTCGCACATCTCCGCCAGCTCGGAGAGGATGTGGCTGGAGATGATCAGCGTCTTCCCCATGCGCTTGAGGGTGAGCATCAGCTCCTTGAACTCGATGCGCGCCCGCGGGTCGAGGCCCGACGCCGGCTCGTCGAGCAGCAGGAGCTTGGGGTCATGGAGCAGCACGCGCGCCAGGTGCAGGCGCTGGGACATGCCGCGGGACAGGGCGCCGCAGAGGGCCGCGGTCTTCCCCTCGAGGCCGGTGAGGTGGAGGACCTTGTCCACCGTGTCGAGCGCGCGGTGGCGGCGGATGCCGTAGACCGAGCAGAAGAACGTCAGATACTCGTGGACCGGCATCTCCTCGTAGAGCCCGCACACGTCCGGCATGTAGCCGATCAGCCGGCGGATGACGTTCCGGCGGTGGTGGAGGGAGAAACCGTCGATCCGCGCGTCGCCGCTGCTCGGTATCAGGATGGTGGCGAGCATCTTCAGGGTCGTGGTCTTCCCCGCCCCGTTCGGGCCGATGAAGCCGAGGATCGTTCCTTCCTCCACGTTGAAGGTCAGGTCCTGCACCGCGGTGAAGCTGCCGAACCGCTTGGTCAGACGGTCGATCTCGACGAGGTGGCTCATGGCTCGATGTGCATCACCCTTCGTACCAGCACCCAGGTGAAGCCCGCCGGCCGGTCCTCGAGACCGTCCTGGAAGGGCAGCGCGTCGGTCATCGCCAGGAACACCGCGTCCTCGGCGCCGAGGAAGGGGGAGAGGTCCCAGGCCGGAGGAGGCGGCGAGGGATCCCCGTCAAGGTCGGTCATCCGCGCCTGGCGGAGCGCCGCCCAGCTCCTCGCCTCGTTCCAGCACGTGGTGCTGGTCACGCAGAGCGCGGCGACGAGGCTCGCCGGCGGTGCGCCGGAGGATCCGTTGCGATCCGCCTGCTGTGGGAACTCCGCGGTGCACCGCGTGTCATTCCAGATGTGCTTCCCGGACCCGATCTGCCGGACCGCCGTCTCGCCGGGTGAGATCGTGCCGAAGTCGACGGGTTTCCAGGCGGACGAGAACAGCACGCCGGAGGTGAGAGGCGTGGCGAGTCCGTTCCGGACCATGACCGTGGGGGATGAGCCGCCGGTCTTCGTGAGCTCCACCGTGACCGACCCGGCGGGCCTGCCCGAGATCCGGTGCGCCGCGACCCGGAGCGCGTTGAACGGCAGGTCGAACGCCGCGGGCTGCGCGCCCGGACCGCCGAAGAGCTGCGGCTCGGAGCGATCGTCTCGCTCACCGGAGGTTCGCATCGAGATGATGGACCTTTCGAAGGGACGGGCCACGCGCTGGCCGAAGCACTGGAGGCCCGGCAACTCGGCCACGTAACGCCCCCCCAGCGGCGAGTAGATGCCGTGGTAGAGGAAGCCGCTCACCGCCTCGCCTGCGTCCGGCCGCTCGGTGAAGTCGAGGATCGCGAGGCGGTTCACCTGTTCGTCGGGAGCGAACAGGATGAGGGTCGCGCCGAGGGAGAGGCCGCTGAACAGCGTGGTGTAGAGAAGCAGCGTCCAGGGCGACCACGAGAGCCGGCCGAGGCGCTTGAGGACGTGATAGTCGATCGGCCCGATGAGGACGAGGAACAGGAGCCCCGCGAGGATCAGCAGCCCGGGCGACGGCGTCAGCACGTTGCCGTTGCCGAGGAGATGGTAGAGCAGGCTGCCGTCCAAGGCGCCGGCCGGCGAATCACCGGCCGAGGACCTGCCCCCCCACTCGAGGTGGGCGCCGGTCGCCTGTTCGAGAGCGACCGTGAGTTCGGCGGGATTGCCGATGTCGTAGGCGAGCGGATCGAAGCGCGCGAGCGCGGTCTCGCCGAGGCCGACGGATCGGACCACGGGCGTAAGCAGCGGCCCCAGGATCGGGAAAACGGCGTCCTCGGCGGGGGTGCGCGCGCCCGGAAGCGGGGTCGCGGCGAGGAGCGGCCCTTCGACGCTCCAGTCGTCGGCCTGCGTGAGGTCCGGCTTGGGATAGGCGACCCGCTCGGCGTCGCCGACCCGCGCCGGAAGCAGCGGACTCAGGCGCTCGTCCCGCAGCAGCTCGGGCCGCGCCGCGGAGAGCAGCACCAGCCGGCCGCCGAACTCGACCCAGTCGGAAAGGGCCTGGAGCTGCGCCGGGTTCTGCATCTCCAGCAGGTCCGGCTCGGTGAACAGCACGAGGTCGACGCCCGAGTAGGCGAGCCAGGTGTCCGGCGCGAGCCCGGCGTCGAGAGTCATGATGTTGGCCGGCCGGTGGTCGAGGTGCACGCGGGGCACCATGTTCGTGAGGTTGACCACCCGGTGGTCGCGGCCCAGGATGATGGCGGGGAAGCCCCGGCCCTCCGGCGGCGCCGCCAGCGCCTCGCGGATCTGCCTGCCCTTGCCGCCGAGCACGAGCACCTTGGCTTCGTAGCGGGCCGCGACCAAGGGAGGCGGGAGCGGCAGATCGAAGGCCCGGGCGCCCGTCGCCCTGTACTCCCGGTCGTCGCGGCCGAGCCCGCGGAAGTCGCGGCGGTCGCGGCTCGCGAGACGGATCCACGGCTCCATCGACTCGCTCACCTCGACCAGGAGCGTCACCTGGCGGGTGACGCCGGGAGACACCTCCACGGGCCGCTCGATCAACGTCGGACCCAAGCCTGCCAGCCGCTCCGTCACCTGGATCGTGCCGGCGAACGGCCGGGTCGAGCGGTTCTCCACGCGGACCGTGAGCGGCGCCGGGTGATCGGCGATGACGGTGCCGCCGAAGCCGAGGCTCGCCTGGACCAGCACCTCCTCCGCCGGCGCCGCCACGAGCGCTGCGGCCGCGAACGACAGGAGGAGGACCTCCGTCAGGACGATGCCGGCGCGTGATCCCTCGATCATGGGCCTCTTTCTTCCGACCCAGAGGCGTGCGGGTGACCCGGCACATGATACCCCTCGCCGGACCATCCGCGTCGCCGCGACACGAACAGGAGGACGGCCGCGCCCGGGCACGACCGCGATCCGCCCCGCGCCGCCACGTCAATCACCGCCCCGGAACCAGGCGACCTCGTTCGGATCGAAGCGGACGACGCGGTGGTTCCCCGTGTCGCAGACGAAGAGCCGGCCGCGGTCGTCCGCCGTCACGTCCCACGGCTGCTGGAACTCGCCCACGTCCCAGCCGAGCCGCCCGAAGCACCCGCCCGCGCGCCCGTCCTTGTGGAAGCGCGACACCCGGTGGTTGCCGTACTCGGCGACGTAGACGTAGTCGCCGACCACGCACAGGCCGTAGGGGTACTTCATCTCGCCGACGCCGCCGCCCTCCGACCCGAACTCGCGCAGGAACGTCCCGTCGGTGCGATACACGATGATGCGGTTGGAGGCGTCCGACACGAACACCTCGTCGCCGGAGACGTCGATGCCCATGGGCCGCGTGAACTTGCCGTCCTCGAAGCCGTAGCCGCCGAACTGGCGCAGGAAGCGGTGTTCCTGGTCGAACACCTGAACGCGATTGGACGGCCCGTCGCCGTACTCGGTGACGTAGAGGTTCCCGTCGGCGTCCCACGCCGCCCGCTGAGGATAGGTGAAGTCCCCGGGTTCCTTGCCCTCGGCGCCGAGGACGAAGGCCACCTTCAAGTCCTTGTCGAAGAAGCGCACCGCGCTCTTGTGGGTGTCGCACAGGACGAGCCCCCCGTCCGGCGCGGCGAGGATGCCGATCGGGTGGCCGGTGCGCGCCTCCTCATCGAGGATGCGCACGGTGCGGAGCAGGCGCCCGTCGAGATCGAGCACCTGGATGCGGCCGCTGCGGTCGACGACGAACAGCGTGTCGCCGGCGATGCTGGCCCCCCTGGGCGTGGAGAAGTGGCCGGGACCGTGACCCGGCCCGCCGATCACGTGGAGCAGCCGCGGGTCGCCCCTCGGCGCGGAGGGATCGCATCCGAGCAGCAGCAGGAGCAACGCGCCCGCGGCCACAAGCGGCGCCGCGGGGAATCCGCGCCTCGGCTCGCTGCCAGTCCTCTCAGCGGTGGAGGTTGGATCGAACCCGGTCAACCCAATCCGCCTTCTCCTCGCGTCTCCTTGCCTGACAAGGAGCCGGCCGTTCGGCTGCCTCGCCGAACGGCCGTTCTTGAATACTGGTCGGGCCGAGCGGATTTGAACCGCCGACCTCTTGCACCCCAAGCAAGCGCGCTAGCCAAACTGCGCTACGGCCCGGTTTGTGTCCTTCGAGCCGGCTGCGCCGGCCCGTCGAACGAGGCTCACGCTACGTCTTCGCCACTCGCGCGGCAAGAGCGGGCCGCGGTTTCGCCGGCCGGCCCGCGGGCGCCGGCGCCCCTACCACTCCACCTCGTCCTTGAGCTGGCGCGTCATCAGGTCGCGCACGGCGCGCGCCGGGTCCTTGTCCTCGAACAGCACCTGGTGCACCTCGTGGCAGATCGGCATCTCCACGCGCGTCTCCTCCTCGATGCGGCGCACGGAGATCGACGTCTTGACCCCCTCGGCCACGGCGTGCATGCCCGCGAGAATGTGCTCGAGCTTCTCGCCGCGGCCGATGCGCTCGCCCACGGCGCGGTTGCGGCCGTGGCGCGAGATGCAGGACGTGATGAGGTCGCCGATCCCGGAGAGGCCGAAGAAGGTGACGCGCTGCCCGCCCAGCTTCTCGCCGAGGCGGCTCATCTCGACGATGCCGCGCGTCAGGAGCGCCGCCTTGGTGTTGTCGCCGAAGCCCAGCCCGTCGACGATGCCGCCCGCGATGGAGATGACGTTCTTCAGCGCCCCCCCCAGCTCCACCCCCACCGCGTCGCCCGAGGTGTAGACGCGGAAGCGCTCGGTGGCGAGCAGGTCCTGCACGCGGCGCGCCATGCCCATGTCGCGCGAGGCGGAAACGACCGTGGTCGGCATGCGGCGCGCGACCTCCTCGGCGTGGCTCGGCCCGCTGAGAACGGCCAGCGGCACCTCGCCCAGGCAGGCGCGGATGATCTCGGTCGGCCGCTGCAGCGTGCCGGTGTCGATGCCCTTGGTGGCCGAGACGATGAGCACGCCCGCCGGGTAGACCGGCTGGAGCTTCTCCAGCACCTGCCGCAGAAAAGGCGTCGGCACCACCGAAAAGAGGATGTCGCGGCCTTCGACCGCGCCAGCCATGTCAGACGTGACTTCGATCGCCTCCGGGATGAGGACGCCCGGCAGGAACTTCGGGTTGCGGCGCGTGCGCGCCATCTCCCGCGCGTAGTCCGGGTCGTGGCTCCAGAGCGCCACGTCGGCGCCGTGGTCCACGAGCACGATGGCGAGCGCCGTCCCGAAACCGCCGTCGCCCAGCACGGTCACGCGTTCGTTCATTGCCGTTTCTCTCCGGGCCGCCTCTCCCCCACGCGGGGCTCCGCGCCGCGCAGCAGGCGACCGATGTTCGCACGATGCAGGATGAGGATGGCGGCGGCCAGCAGCACGCCGAGCGCCGTCACCGGCAGGCGCGCGCCGAAGGCGGCGCGCGCGCCGGCGTAGAGCACGAAGACCACGGGGAAGGCCGCGGCGGCCAGCATCGAGGAGAGCGACACGTAGCGCGTGACCTTCAACGCCACGAACCAGACCGCGCCCGAGATGAGGACCGCCGGCCAGCACGCTCCGGCGAGGAAGCCCGCCGAGGTCGCCACGCCCTTGCCGCCGCGGAAGCCGAGCCAGACCGGGAAGACGTGGCCGGCCACTGCTGCGGCGCCCAGCGCCACCGCGACCACGTCGCGCGGCCAGGTCAGGAGACCGCGGTCCACGAGCACGAGCCCGCCCAGCAGCACCGGCAACAGCCCCTTCAAGAAGTCCAAGGTGAAGACGGCCACGCCCCAGGCCTTGCCGAGGGCGCGCCCCACGTTGGTCGCGCCCAGGTTGCCGCTCCCCACCGCGCGCAGGTCGACTCCCCTGGCCCGGGCGGCGAGGTAGCCGCACGGGATCGATCCCACCAGGTAGGAGAGGAAGAGCGCGGCGACGAAGATGAGCGTGGCCAACGCAGGCGGTCCCTTGCTCCAGGCGACGGCGAAACCGAGCAGCGTAGCGGCGCGCCGTGCGCTTGTGGAGAGCCAACAGCCTGGGCCCGCTCTCGCGCACCTCCTCGGCGTTCGCTTCCCCCTCGGCTCTGGCAACACGTCCGCGCCTGGAGGTTCCGCTGGTGCAGCCGCTCGGTTCAACATGGCGAGCGCGACCGCCCTTGAGAGCGGCTCAGCCGCGGCGCCAGGACCACGTCGCGCGCGGCGATCCTCATGCCGCCGATCCGCCACACCAGGGAAACGGCAGCGGCAGCCTTGCCCCTTCACGCCGGCCGTGCCTCGCGCCCATCATCGGCCTGACCCGCTGCAGGCCCGGGCCATCAATTCAGCAACTGACCCCCTCGGCCCGGCCCAACTGGCCCGCCAGAATGGCTCCCGCTTTCGCCGCCACCGACATGCACCTTCCGCGGAAAGCACTTTGACGCCGTGCCGTTGTCGGGATACTCGTAAGGATGGACGATGCCCCCCAACCCGGGACGGAGACAAGATGATCACGCGCACGCCGTTCCTGACCCTGTTTCTCGCGCTGACCGCCGTTTGCGCCCTTGCGCAGGCCCCGGCCCCGGCGCGCGGCCCGGCCCAGGCGGAGGGACCGCCGGCGGCCACGGAGCCGTTCCTGCCCATCCCGGACAACGTCGAGCTGGGAGAGGTCTTCGCCGACAAGGAGTGGGGCTTCGAGTTCCGCCTGCCCAAGGGCATGCGGCCGCTGCCCAACATGGAAGAGTGGCGGAAGGCGGTGGCCGGGGAAGAACAGCGCACGGCGGAGGGCGTCGTCGGCAAGGTGCAGCACTACCAGTTCGTCGGGGCCGGCTCCGTGAACATTCTCGTCCGCGTGCATGAGCCGCCGGTGCGCGTCGACGCGCCGAGCGCGCTGCGCCGCATCGTCAACGAGGAAGACAAGCAGCGCGGGCGTCCGCTCGCCAACTACGGCAAGCTCTACCGCGTCCGGGGCAGCGGCCAGCGCGTCGGCTTCCTTGCATCTCGCGACTTCGGCAAAACGCCCGGCAGCGTGACCACGCACCGCCAGAGCATCGCCTACTTCCCCGGCCTGACGCGCTCGTACCTCATCCAGTACACGGCCGAGATCGACGCGTTCGCCGCCCTGGAGCGGGACTTCCACGCCTCCCTCGCCACGTTCGCGGTCCAGGACGGCAAGCCGCTCAAGCCCCAGGACCTGGCGCCCGCGCGCAGCACTCCGGGGTTCCTGTCGGGGAAGGTGCTCGGCAACCTCGTTCTGCTGGCGGCGCTGCTCCTGCTGCTCGCCAGTTTCCTGCGCCGCTCCCGCTCGCGTGGCGGCGGCGCCACCCCGACCTCGGCCTGACGGAGGAAACCGTGATACGCCTTGTCAGCCACGTGACCCGCGCCATCCGAGACCTGCACTTGACCAACACGCAGTTCGCCGCCGAGGCGCAGGTGGCGCGCAGCACCCTGCAGAAGCTCATCTCCAACGAGTTCAAGCAGATCCGGGTCGACACCATCGAGCGCATCGCCCGGCGGCTCAATACCACCGACATCTCCACGCTGCTCGAGCTTCAGACCGACCCCGCGAGCTTCCTCGCGCCCTTCTCCGAGAAGGGCTCCGTCACCTTCATCTTCGGCACGCACGATGTCCAGGACGCGCGCGGGCGGCAGCCTGAGGATCGCCGCATGGTGCCCCTGCGCACCACGGTGGACATGTGGGACGTCCGGGCGCAGACCGAGTTCCTGAGCCACGTGCGCAGCCACGTGCCCGAGATCCGCGATCAGATGGAGTTCTTCTCCAAGGAGTCGTTCGGCGCCGAGGAAGCGGCGCGCGTGCTCGAGCTGGTCAAGTCGCAGAACACGGTCATCGTCGGCTCGCCCAAGGTGAACCCGGCCTGCGAGGCGGTGCTGCGCGCGCTCTTCCCGGGCGCCGTGAGCGGATCCGCGCGGTCGGACCGGGGACCGAGCCTGCGCCTCGCCGAGAAGGGCCGCATGGAGCACAGCATCCTCGGCACCAGCGGATACGACGAGGTCGGCGTGGTGGACGTGCGCTCGGGCAGGATGATCGCCCGCACGCACTTCGCCGGCCCGGGGAGCGCGGCCACGGACGTGGGCATCATCCTCGCTGTGTTCCGGCCGTTGGAGACCAAGGAGCGCGTCACCCTGGTCATCGCCGCCGGCATCACCGGCTGCGGCACGTGCGGCGCGATCCGCGGCCTCGCCGCGCACGAACCGCAACCCGGCGAGATCGGCTCCGAGCAGCCGTGGACCAGGGCGTTCTGCACGAACTTCGTCAAGCCGACCGACTCGTCGCGCGATGACCGGTGCATCCAGAGCGTGGACCTGGTGCAGGAAGAAGGCGACGCGTAGCCCGCGGCCCTCAGGGCGCGCTCTCGCGCAGGCGCCGCACTCCTCGCACCGTGAGCTCCACCACCCGGTCCACCTCCCACTCCGTGGTCATGCGGCCCAGGCCGAAGCGCAGCGACGCATGCGCCTGCCGGTCGGTCGCGCCGATCGCCTTGAGCACGTGCGAGGGCTCGCGCTCGGTCGAGGAGCAGGCCGAGCCCGCGGACAGGGCGACCTCCTTCATCTCCATCATCAGGGCCGCGGCATCGACGCCCTCGAACCAGAGGTTCAGATTCCCGGGCAGGCGCGGTTCCGCCGGGCCGTTCAGGCCGACACCCGTGAGGGCGCGCGTGATGCCGTCGTGGAGGCGCCGGCGCAGGCGCGTGAGGCGCGCCGCTTCCGTGGCGAGCTCCTCGGCCGCGACCTCGCACGCCCGTCCCAGCCCGACGATGCCCGGGACGTTCAGCGTGCCGGGACGCATGCCGCGTTCCTGGCCGCCGCCCTGGCACTGCGCCGCCAGCCGCACGGGCGCGTCCTTGCCGCGTACATAGAGGGCGCCGGCGCCCTTGGGCCCGTACAGCTTGTGCGCCGAGAACGAGAGCATGTCGATCTCATCGCGACGCACGTCGATCGGGACCTTGCCCACGCCCTGGGTGGCGTCGCAGAAGAAGAGCACGCCGCGCTCGCGACAGACGCGGCCGATCTCCGCCAGCGGATGCAGCGTGCCGATCTCGTTGTTCGCGGCCATGAGCGCCACCAGGATGGTGCGGTCCGTGAGCGCGGCCGCGAGCTCCGCCACGTCGATCCGGCCCTCGCCATCCACGGGCAGCCAGGTCACCTGGAAACCGCGCGCGGCGAGATAGCGCGCGGTGTCGATCACCGCCGGGTGCTCGGTCGCGCAGGTGACGATGTGCCGCCCGCGCGGTACGCAGGTCTCGGCCGCGCCCTTGAGGGCCAAGCCGATCCCCTCGGTCGAACCGGAGGTGAAGACCATCTCCATGGGCTCTGCGCCGATGACCGCGGCGCAGACCTCGCGCGCCCGCTTCACCGCGGCCTGCGCCTCCCAGCCAAAGGCGTGGCTGCCGCTCGAGGCGTTGCCGAACTTCTCGCTGAAGTAAGGAAGCATGGCCTCGAGCACCCGGGGATCGACCGGGGTGGTCGCCTGGTAGTCCATGTAGATCGGTCGGTCCACGTCAGGTCCTCGCGCGCGCGTCGAAACCCACGCAGTCTATAATGAATCGTGCCCGGGGATGCTGGTCCGGGCGACTCCGGGAACCGCGCGGCGCGCCCTGCTGCGCGAGTGGGTGTTTTTACCCACTGCTCCCTGCGGAAGTTTTTTTGCGAGATCTTTCTTCAATCATGAAACGGGGTTAGGACGAGAACTCGAATCCGCTCCATCTTCCTCGTTGTGCGCCACAAGGGGTTGTCTAAGGTGAGGCCGAGCTGCCCACAGGTTGTGGTCAGGACCGCTCGGGGACGGCTTCCGCGGCATGCCAGGAAGGAGCCTTCGCGCGGTCAGCTTTCGGCGCCGGGACGGGCCGTGTGGCGGCGGCCCTTGCTCCGGGCTGCGTGTCCGAACTCCGCCGCTGCGTTTTGGCTCTTGATCCCGGAGGGGGTGGATGGTCGCCAAGGCCGGACTCAGGAATCGCGTGGCCAAACTGATGGATAGCGCGTCGGACAAGGGACTGCTCTCGGAGAACGCCGTCCGCGTGCTCGAGAACCGCTACCTGAAGAAGGACGTCAGCGGCAAGATCGTCGAGACGCCGCGCGAGATGTTCGAACGGGTGGCGCGCCACGTCGCCGCGGTCGAGAAGAAGCCGGAGCGCTGGGTCGGCCCCTTCACCGAGATGATGTGGAGCCTGAAGTTCATCCCGAACTCGCCCACGATGATGAACGCCGGGCGCCCGCTGGGCATGCTCTCCGCCTGCTTCGTCCTGCCGCTCGAGGACTCCATCCCGGACATCATGGAAACGGCGCGGCAGATCGCCCTGGTGCAGCGCGCCGGCGGCGGCACGGGCATCGACCTGTCGCGGCTGCGCCCCAAGGGCTCGATCGTCGCCTCTTCCGGCGGCACCACGGACGGCCCGCTCTCCTTCCTGCGCATGCTCTCGAGCGTGACCAACGCCATCCAGCAGGGCGCCTTCCGCCGCGGCGCCAACATGGGCGCCATGCGCATCGACCATCCCGACGTGATCGGCTTCATCCGCATCAAGGAGGACCTGGACGAGGTCACGAACTACAACCTCTCGGTGACCGTGACCGACTCCTTCATGGCGCAGCTCCAGCGCGAGCCGCGCGCCCTGCACGTGGTCAAGAACCCGCACAACGGCAAGCGCGCCTACCTGCGCAAGGAGGACGGCATCGCCGACTACGCGGCCTTCGCGCGCAACCTCGACGAGGAGGCGCAGGCGAACTACTGGCGCGCGGGTGAACTGTTCGACCTCATCGTCGAGAAGGCCTGGGCCTCGGGCGAGCCGGGCCTGATCTTCATCGACCGCGTCAACGAGCACAACCAGACGCCGCACCTCGGCGAGATCCGCGCCACCAACCCCTGCGGCGAGCAGCCGCTTCTCCCCTACGAGGCGTGCAACCTCGGCTCCATCAACCTGGCCTGCTTCGTGCGCCAGGACGGCACCATCGACTACGACGAGCTGCGCGCCACGGTGCGCGCCGCGGTGCGCTTCCTCGACGACGTGGTCGAGGTGAACAACTACCCCACGCGCGAGATCGAGGAGGTGTGCCGCGCCAACCGCAAGATCGGCCTGGGCGTCATGGGCTGGGCCGACCTGCTGTTCAAGGTGCGCGTGCCCTACGACTCGGAGGAGGCGCTCGATCTGGCGCGCAAGCTCGGCGGCTTCATCCAGAGCGAGGCGTGGCTCGCGGACTCGGAGCTGGCCGAGGAGAAGGGCTGCTTCCCCAACTGGGAAGGCTCGGTGTGGGACACCAAGTACGACCGCAAGATGCGCAACGCGCATTGCATCACCATCGCCCCTACCGGCACGATCTCGATCATCGCCGGCTGCTCGGGCGGCATCGAGCCCATCTTCTCGCTCTCGTTCATCCGCCAGGTGCTGGACGGGCAGACGCTCTTCGAGGTGAACCCGGTGTTCCGGCGCGAGCTCGAGGGGCTCGGCCTGGACGAGAAGGGCGTGGACCGCGTGCTGCAGGCCGCATGCGAGGAGGGCACGATCGCGCGCATCGAGGAGCTGCCGGCGGAGACGCGCGGCGTGTTCCGCTCGGCGCGCGACATCCCGCCGCAGGCGCACGTGCGCATGCAGGCGGCCTGGCAGGAGCACACGGACGCGGCGGTCTCCAAGACCATCAACTTCCCGGCCAACGCCACGGCCGACCAGGTGCGCGAGGTCTACCTGCTGGCCTACGACACCGGCTGCAAGGGCATCACCGTCTACCGCGACGGCTGCCGCAAGAACCAGCCCATGGCGCTGCAAAACGGCGAGCACCAGGAGGAGGCGCCCGAGGCGGAGGTGAAGAAGATCGAGATCGCCCCGGTGCGCCTGCCCGAGATCATGTCCGGCCTGCGCATCCGCCAGCTCACCCCCTTCGGCAACATGCACGTCAAGATCTCGGTCGATCCGCGCTCGGACTGTGAGCGCGAGGTGTTCGCCCAGCTCGGCAAGGGAGGCGACGTGGCCAACGCCGACCTCGAGGCGATCTGCCGCCTGCTCTCGCTCTTCCTGCGCTGCAACGGGCCGATCGAGCTGGCCGTGCGCCAGCTCGAGGGGATCGGTTCCACGCTGTCCGTGCCCACGGCCGACGGCCGCGTCACGTCCCTCGCCGACGGCCTGGCGCGGGCGATCAGCAAGTACCTGCGCGCCAAGCACAAGTTCGGCTTGAACGCCTTGCTGCTCGGCGACGTCGACCTCAACAAGCTCGACGAGGAGAACGGCGCGCGCAAGGGCGTGGGCAACGGCCGCGCCAGCCAGACCGCCTTCAAGATCAAGTGCCCCGAGTGCCGCGGCAACCTCGTGTTCGAGGAAGGGTGCGTGAAGTGCCCGGCCTGTGGGTACTCGCAGTGCTGATTTGTTGGATCGGAGCCGGAGGGGAGGGGAGGGGAGGTGCAACGAGCGATCGCGGCCGTTTCCCTGGCCTCCAGGAGCGGCAGCGGCTCCCGGTGCACGCCGTGCGCGAGAAACGCGAAGAGGCTCGCTGGCGGCCGAGGCGCTGCGGCCGCCGGGCGCGGATGAACCGCGGCAGGTGCGAGGTGCACGCCGCCGCAGCCGCTCCCTGCGCCAGGGAAACGCCGCTCCGCTCAGCACACGTTCCGGCTCGACGCTCACGGTCAAGGCGGGCCTGCTTCGGGCGAGTTACGTGTGGACGGCGCTCGCGGGCCAGAGCCCGCTCCCGCCCCACAATGGTGCACCGCGCGAAGCGCGCGGTGAGATAGGCGTCGCAGTCGGTTTACCGGGAGCCGGAGGAGAGGGCAGGGGAGGTGCAACGAGCGATCGCGGCCGTTTCCCTGGCCTCCAGGAGCGGCAGCGGCTCCCGGTGCACGCCGTGCGCGAGAAACGCGAAGAGGCTCGCTGGCGGCCGAGGCGCTGCGGCCGCCGGGCGCGGATGAACCGCGGCAGGTGCGAGAGGCCTGGTTCAGAAGACCAGCCACCCGTTCGTCACCGTTCACTACCCGTTTCACTGCCTCGCGGGAC
>DYIW01000010.1:5785-40144 GCA_020723465.1 Phycisphaera mikurensis | reverse complement strand
TGGAACGTCGCCGCGACCGCTCCCTGCGCCGAGGAAACGCCGCTCGCTCCGCCGGCGTGCCGTCTCGATGCTCAGGGCGCGGTGAGCCTGCTTGAGTAGAACATGCAGAGGGTGCACCGCGCGGGGACGCGCGGTGAGATAGGCATCGCAGTCGGTTACCCGGAACCGGAGGGGAAGCGAGGTGAGGAGCGATCGCGGTCGTTTCGGGCGCGGAGCAGGCGCCTCAGTAGCGCACCTCGAGTTCAAGCGGTCCGGTCAGCTCGTGGAACTCGATCCTGTCGCCGCGCACCGCGCAGCGTACGCCCGGCGCCGTGACGGACGCGATAGGCCGCGGGTCGGGGCGGCGCAGGTGGATGATCGTGGCGCGGGCACGGAGCGCGGGGTCCAGGCGGAGCGTCACCGAGTCCTCCGCGCACGCAATGGAGAAGGACACCGTGCCGAAGCGCGTGGGCGCGCGGCGCACCTCGACGGTCTTGCCCGGTTCGAGCCAGTGGCGCGGCAGCGCGGGCGCGAGGTGCAGGTCCTCGCCCTCCTCGCGCAGGAGCAGCATGCGCAGCAGCCGGAGCTGCTGCGTGCCCGAGTAGAGATGGGGAGTGGTCGGGGTGTTCTCGCCGGTGCGGATCCGCGTCACCTCCACGCCGCAGAACGTGTCTCGCCCCATGCCGTAGGCGAGGGAGCCGTAGAGCCCGAGGATCGCCCGCCGCGGCTCGTCGCGCCGCAGGCAGTCGAGCCAGTAGCCGTAGGTGTAGGCGTGGTCCACGCCGCCGGCGAACTCGCACATGCCGAGGATCAGGCCGCTCCTCCTTTCCATGAACCCCGTGATCCAGGCAGCGCGCGCATCGCCGGCGGGCAGGAACTCGCTCTCGAGCAGCATCGAGGCCACGAGACCGTAGTAGCCGCCGGCCGCACCGCCCGTGGCCTGGAGCAGGCGCCGCGTTTCAGGCTCCATGGGCAAGACCTTCAAGCCGTCCTGCTCGAACACGGCGCGGTCCATGGAGGCGAGGATGTCCGCGCGGTAGGCCGCGGCCTCGCGCGCCAGCCAGTCCGCATCTTCCACCATGCCGATCTCGCCCAGCGCCGCGGCCGCGGCCTCGATGCCGGCGCAGGAGTAGGCGTCGCCGTAGTAGTCGTACGTCGCCTCGGGGTAGTCGGCGTAGGGCGTGTGGCGGATCAGGCCGTACGTCACCCCGCGCTCGCCCGGCGGCGCCGTCATGGACTCGGCGCGGCGCCGCAGCAGCCCGCGGCACATGGCCAGCATCTTGGGTGAAGCGGTGCGCAGGGACTCGGCGTCCCGCGTCAGGCGGTAGTGCTCGGAGAGCGCGAGGAGCAGCGCGCCCGTGCCGGGCAGGCCGTAGTTCACGTGGAAGAGCCCGTCCGGCCGCACCAGGGAGAGGAGCGAGTCGAGGTAGCGACCCGCGTCCTCGTGAAAGCCATAGAGGTCGAGCGCGTTGCAGTAGAGCGCCGCGCTGTAGTCGAAGACAGCCTCATAGAACCCCGCGCCGTCGTGCGGCTCCAGGATGTCGCCGCGGCGATCCACGTCGATGAAGTTGTAGGCCAGCCACGCGCGCCAGGCCTGATCGACGCGCGCTTCCGGCAGGCGCAGGTCCAGGCCGCGCGCGAGGATCTCCTCCCAGGCGGCCCGCGCCTCGGCGAGGCGGCTCTCGAACAGGGCCGGCTCGATCTCCTCCAGCACGGTGCCGGCTGGGCGGTGGGAAATGCGCACGCACAGCTCGCTCCCTGCGCGGCGGATCTCCGGCGCGCCCCCTCCGGCCCGCTCCACGCGGAAACCGAGCTCGGCCGGCGCGGATGACCTGAGGCGCAGGTACGCACTCAGCTCGGCGGTGGCGCTCATACCCTCCGCATGGGCGAAGAGCGTCTCCTCGCAGGCCACGCCCTCGTCCTCGCAGCGCGCGACCACGATCGGCAAATGGCCGCCGAGCAGGGCCTTGGTCGCACCCCGGCCCAGGCGCCGGCCGGCGCGCGTGAAGAAGCCGCGCGCGCTTCCTTGCGTCCAGCCCGCGCCGTCTCCGGGGATCTCGATGGCCGCGTCCGGAGCGACCAGGAACTCGTGTGGATGGTCCTTGACGCCGAGCGCCTCGCGGGGGTGTTGCAGCGGAGGAAAGTGCCGGGCCGCGGACTCGAAGGTGGGACCGCCCGCCGCGGCCAGCTCGCGTTCGCCCAGCTCGTCGCGGCCGAGCCGCTCGAGCTCCTCGCGGTCGGCAGCACCGGCGCGCAGGCGCTGCGGCGCCGTCCGCTGCACCAGGACGTCAGCCAGGAGCGAGACGCTCACGGACCCGGGATCGCCGTAGTCCGTGTCGAGATCCCTCTCGCCAGAGCCGCGGCCGTACCCCTTGCCGAGGACGAGCAGCGCCGGCGGCCCGTGAAAGGCCTCGGGTCGCTGCGCCAGCCGCCGCAGGGTCCAGGTCACGCCGTCCGCGCTCGAGAGGAAGCGCACGCAGTCCTCTCCGAGCTCGATGGCCACGTGCTGCCAGTCCTCCGCGCCGCAGAACGCGAGATCGCATTCCACGGGGATGCCTGCGGCCATTTCGCAGGAGTAGAAGCGTGTCTCCTCGCTCCGCCGGATGACGCCCATCTGCAGCCAGTGCCCGGGCGACCAGTAGAGGAAGAGGGACGCGGCCCAGCTTATGCCCGTGCCCGGCCGGAGGCGGCACGAGGCGCGGACCAGGTCCTGCGCGAGGGGACGCACGACGTGGGCGAAGGTGTTCTCACGCGCCGTGATCTCGAGGTGACCGTCCTGGAGGGCGATGCGGTTCCCCGGTGAGACGTGCGCCTCCCAGGGCGCAGCCAGCACCGTGCCGGGGAAGTCCTCGCGGAGGATGATCTCGTGTTGGACGGGCGCGGCCTCGCTGGCTGTGTTCTGCGCGCCGGAGAGGATCGTCAGGAGGGAGAGCAGGGTCGCGGCAAGCATCGATCACCTCCGCGGGGAGGGTAGCAGGGCCGTGACGCGACCGAACCCGGTTTCGGCCCGGGGCGGCTGGGCATGCAATGGAAGCGGGCGCGCGCGGCCGCCCGGAGACAGTCACGCGCGCCCGCTAGATCGGGCTAGGGAGTAGACGGCGCTACATCCGTGAAGACAAGCGAGATCGCCTGTCCCGCGCCGACCGGAGCGTAGGCCCAGACGCGGTTCATCCCGGGCACGAGGAAGGTCTTGAGGTCGAAGTCCGCCGAGCCGTCGAGCGGGATCTCGAACACCAGGTCGAACGGGTTGGCCGCGGCGACCCGGTCCGTGGTGTAGAGCAGCGGCACGTTGTTCAGCAGCAGGCCGAGCCAGGCCACGCCCATGTTCTCCACGTTCAGGTACTTCTCCTCGGCCGGCACGCCGAACTGGACGCGCTCGAGCCGCCCGCCGCCGTCGGTGAGCGTGAGCATCACCGGGTCCACGTTGTACAGGCTGCCGCACACGTCCTTGGCCTGGATCGTCGCACTCGCGGGGAGGGCGTCGACCGTCTTGGTCAGCGTGAACTTCCTGTGGCTCGGTGTGGGATCGCCTCCCGCGGGCGGGGTTTCTTGGAAGGTGCAGTTGTTGGTTTGGACCTCGATCAGCTGAGCGAGTCCGTCGTGATCCTCCACGTCAACGTAGGCGTACTTCTTGACGCTCCCGACGAACCCGTACGTCACAGAGTAGGTCGTCGGATGCTGATCGCACTCGCCCTCCACGATCTCGACTTCCTTGGTCACAGACTCGATCGGGTTGGTGGGCACTCCCATGTTGAGGCCAGACGCGAACTTGACGGTCACGAGGCCCTTGCTGGTGAGCGTGAGCGCCGCATCGTCGGTCGGGTCCTTCACGTGGTACTTCCGCTGGAAGGTCGCCGTTTCGCCAGGCATGCCACAGCCGTTGAACTTGGCGGGGTTGACATTGTCCCCTGGCCACGAGCCCGGCTTCGTGACGTCATGTGGCAGGGGTTCGGTGCTGTCCGGCGTCTTGGCGAAGCCGGAGCAGAGGAAGTAGATGTCACCCTCGGGGAACGGCCCAGGAGCGCCCGCACCCACGGTTGCGGTGACCTTGAGGTTCTCGCAGTTCTGGTCTCCCTCGTCGCATCCGATCCTCTCCGGTATGCCGGTGGCCAGCAGCCGGCATGTGGGCAGCACCGGTGGCACCGGTCCGCCGCCGCCGCCGCCAGCACCCCCTCCACCTCCGCCGCCCCCTCCACCTCCCCCGCCCGGCGGATTCCAGGGAGGTCCGCCGGGCGGCTTCGGCCCACCCGGTCCGGGACCGCCTGGAGGGGCCCCGGGACCGCCGGCCGGACCACCAGGAGGATCCCCCGGAGGATCGTCGTCGCCCGGTCCCGGCGGCCCGCCGTCCTGCGGCCAGCCCCAGCCGTCGTTCGCGTCGTACGTGTATGCGAGGTGGTCCTCGGTCTCACCGAAGGCGAAGCCCGCGTCCGGTCCGCTGCCGTCCCAGCCCGCTTCGCCGTAGAGCTCCGGATCGATCTTCATATCGCTGAGCGTGGTCCGCGCCCAGAAGGGGCCGCGGTGAGGCGCCCAGAAGGAGTTCGTGTGCAGGACCATGGCCTCCATGGGGTCGAGGACCACGGGCAGGTTCTTCACGACCCATTCCGCCCGCTCGTTCCTGAGCCAGCACCACTGCCCGTCGCGGTTCAGGTCGATGACGATGTTCAGGTAGCAGGTCTGCGGCTCGGCCAGGCCGGACTTGACCACCACGAGCGCGTAGGTGCTGTAGTCGGGACCGAGAGACAGGTCGGACAGCAGGAGGATCCTGCCGTCGTCCTCGTCCCCGGGGATGACCTTGGCGTCGAGCTCCTTGGTGGTGGTGCTGACCGGGGACTTGTGGCCGCCCATCCATACCGCGGACACGTCGTGGTGCCAGATCCCGGCGGTCTCCGGGTACTGCAGGTGCACGCTCCGCAGGTAGGAGGGGAAGTGGCCGGGCACGAGGGGATAGGCCCAGACGAAGCCGTGCGTGCCGTCGGGCGCGTCGCCGAAGTCGGCGGGTATGGGCGTCTGCGCCGGCGCGAGCGAGGCCGGTGCGGCCAGCAGCAGCCCGAGAACGAGCCGCCGCGCCGCGCCGGACGGGAATCGGATCCTGGTCTTCATGGCGTCCTCCGCGTTTTCTGCTGCGCGCCGCCTCGGGCCGGCGTGGCGCGGGCGTGCGCAAGGTCTACATGGGAGGGCGCCGGCCGGTGTTACGCTCGAAACCGAGGAGAGGTCCGATGGCTCAGGAAGCGAGCTCTTGCAGGAGGGCCGCCGTGTCCGCGGGCGTGCCCGGCCTCACCGACCAGCACGCGGCCCCGCGGCAGAGGCCGAGCAGGCGCAGGAGGAGCCGCGCCGGGTCCTTGCGTCCGGTGTAGCAGTGGGGAAGGAGGCGCTCTGCCGCCTGGCGGCGCTCGAGCGGCTGCGCGCTGGGCGAGGCGCCGTAGGGCTCGAGCAGCACCACGCAGCCGATGGCGGCGCCTGGCGGTGCCTGACCCGCCCCGAGAGAGCACGGGGACGCGAGGTGCTTGATCTCGCCGGAGGCGGCGGGCCGCGTCGCGTGCGGCTCGGGCGGCGGCTCGCGCAGGCCGATGGCGCGCGCATAGGGCAGGACGCGGCCGCCCTCGATGACCAGGACCTCGTCCGACACGCAGGCCAGGCCGCGCCGGCAGAGGGCGGCGGTGAGCACGGACTTGCCCGATCCGCTCGGCCCCAGGAGCAGCAGGGCGCCCTTTCCCGGGTCGGCGATGGCGCCGCCGCCGTGCAGGACGAGCAGGTCGCGGCCGGCGCGGCGCGCCGCGAGCAGCATGACGTGGAAAAGCAGTATCTCGGCCGCGGCGGGCGCGGGACCGTCGAGCTCGATGCGCCCGGCGCCGGCCCGCAGGCGGATCCCAGAGTGGCGGTCCAGCAGCTCCTCGCCGCGGCGCGCGAAGCGCTCGTCCAGCTCGGCCGGGAAGACCTCCTCGAGCGACGCGGCCGGGTCGGTCCAGGCGACGATTCCGCGTCCGGCCAGCTCGATGCCGAGCCGGGCGTGCGGCAGGCCACCCTCGACCACCGCGGCGGGATAGGCCTCGGCCAGTCCGCGCAGCAGCGCCGGCTCCACCGAGCGGATCTCGACGCGGACGCCGCACAGGTCGAGCAGCAGCGTCTGGATGTCGTTGGAGGGCATTGCTGGACAAGCCCGCGCGACAAGGGCTACGCTGCCATCGTAGCGAGGCCTGCAGGGAGGCGGCCCATGTCCGGCGCTGCGGACGAGATCCCGGAGACACTGGCGCGGTTCCGAGAGCTGGGAACCGAGTGCGCGGTCACGCTGCGCGGCCGCAGCATGGAGCCCGCCTACGCGGATGGGGCGCGCGTGCGCATCCGGGGGAGCGGGGCGAGGCCCGAGCCCGGCGACGTGGTGGCCTTCCTCGACCGCGGCCAGGTCGTGGTCCATCGCGTGATCGCGGTCGAGGGCAGAGAAGGATCGTTTCGCGTGCGCACCCAGGGCGACGCGAACGCCGAGCCGGACGACTGGTTCGACGCCGCCCGCCTGGTGGGCCGCGCGCTCGAGCCTCCGCATCCGGCCGCGGCGCCGCTCCGCGCGGCGCTCCGGAACCTCGGCGCCGGCCTGACGGCGGCGGCCGAGCGCTGCGGCTTCCCGGTGCAGGCCCTGCTCGGCGCCACGCTGCCGGACGAGGCCGTGCTGGGCCGAACTCCGGGCCTCACCACGCAGGACCTGGAGCGTGAGCTGTTCGTGCGGGATCCGTCCGGCAAGAAGGTGCACGTCCTCAACGCGACGGCGCGCGAGATCTTCCTGGCGCTCGATGCCCGCCGCACCCTGGCCGAGGTCGCCGCGGAGCTCGGCCGCAAGTATGGCCGCGACGTGAAGGACGACGTGCTGCACCTCGCGGGCTCTCTGCTGCGGCGTGGCCTCGCGGAGCGGCGGGCTGCCCCGTGATCGACCGGGCGATCCGGCTGTTCCGCGAGGGGCCGGCCCTGCGTTCGCTCCCGCCCGGGAAGCTCGCGCGCGCGCTCGCTTGCCAGGGGCTTCCTGGCCTGGCGCTCGCCGTGCTGCGCGCGGCGACCTCGGGCGCCTGCCGGCCTCGGCCGAGCGCGCGCTCGCGTTCGCCGCGGACGAAGCGGGCCGGCGCGGCCGCAGCGGGCTCGAGGCCATGCGCGCCGTGAGCGCGCTGCTGCAAGGACGCGGCATCGAGGCGCTGCCCCTGAAGGGGACGGACCTGCTGCTGCGCACCGGCCTCGATCCGAGCTTCCGATGGATGGGGGACGTCGACCTTCTCGTTCCTCCGGGCGCGCGGCAGGCCGCGGTCGAGTGCCTGATCGCGGCCGGCTTCGCGCCGATCGTGAAGGACAGGGCCCCAGACTACGGCACACACCACCACGCCGCGCCGCTCGCGCGCGCTGACTTCGCCGTTCCCGTGGAAGTCCACGACGCGCTCGAACCGGGCGGGGCTCCGGAGCCGTCGCGCCTGCTCAGCCTGTTTCGCCGGGCGCCGGAGGGCGTTTCGCCGCGCCTTCTCGCTCCGGCGGACGCGCAGGCGCAGGTCGTGGTGCACGCGGCCGTGCACGGCTTTCACTTCCCGCTGCGCGCTCTGCTCGACCTGGCGCTTCTCGGCGATGTCGCTGCAGGCGATGAACCGTTCACGGCTTACGTCGTCGCAGATGTGCCTCGGGCGCTCGCGCTGGCGCGCGCGCTGCTGGCCGGCCTGCTGGGGTGGCCCGCCGCAGCGCCCGCGGAGCCCTGCGAGCGCGCCTGCCTGCGCTGGGCCCGTTTTCTCGCCCTGCATCCTCAGGGCACGCGCCTGCGGCCCGCATGGCGCATCGAGCGCAAGCTGGCTGCACGGCTCCGGCGCAGGCCTTGACGCCGGAAGGCGCTCATGGAACACTGCATGCACGTTCAGGCTGAAGCCGGGCAGGCCGCCCGGCCATCTAGCATGAGGTCGGAGCACGATGCAGGACAACGTCCTCGTGTGGGAGCCGCCGAAGATCGAGACCATCGACGCCGCTGAACTCCTGGCGGGCGTCGAGTTCGTCGGCATCACTTTCTGAGACGCCGCGGCCGCTTGCGGTCGCGGCTCCGCAGGGTGGGAAGTTCCCGTGCGCCGGGTGCGCGCGGATGCGGGGAGGGTTCGTCATCTTCCAGCCCTGACGGCAGCCTTCTCGCGCAGCGCGCGAGTTGCTAGCGTCTTGCCCGTTCCACCTCGCTTCTCCCGGAGGAACTCGATGGGACGCTGCCAGAAGGCGCCGCTCCTCGTGACCGGACTCGTATCGCTCGCCGCCTGCGCTCTCGGACCGCGCATGGAGGTGCAGGTCGTCAGCCACCCGCCGGCCGGCGGCTCGAGCTGCCAGTACCTCGCCCATCGCGCGCCCCTGGCGCCGCAGCCGCTCCTCAAGCTGCCCATCCGCTCGATCGAGCCGCGCGGTTGGCTCAGGAAGCAGCTCGAGCTGCAGGCCGCGGGCTTCCACGGCCACCTCGGCGAGATCAGCCGCTTCCTCGCCAAGGAAGGGAACGCCTGGCTGAGCAAGGCGGGCGAGGGCGACCACGGGTGGGAGGAGCCGCCGTACTGGTTGAAGGGCTACTCCAACGTGGCCTACCTGCTGCGGGATGAATCCATGCTCGCCGAGACGGGCGTGTGGATCGAGGGTGCGCTGGCCAGCCAGAAGGAGGACGGCTGGTTCGGCCCGGACCGCGGGCGCACCGGAGCGGCCACGCCGCTCGTGGGGCGCGAGGACCTCTGGCCGAACATGATCATGCTTTTCTGTCTGCAGGACTGGCACGACTTCAGCGGCGACGAGCGCGTGCTCGCGCTCATGACCCGCTACTTCCGCTATCTCGAGGGAGTGCCCGAGGAGGAGTTCCTCAAGGGCTACTGGCCGAAGATGCGCGGCGGCGACCTGCTCTCCAGCGTCTACTGGCTCCACGACCGCACCGGGGAGCCGTGGCTGCTCGGGCTGGCGGACAAGGTCCACCGCCACACGGCCGACTGGACGAGCGGCGTGGTGGACGGTCACAACGTGAACATGTCCCAGGGCTTCGGCGAGCCCACCACGTACTGGCTGCAGTCGCAGGACCCCGCGCACCTCGCGGCATCGTATCGCAACTACGCGACGATCCGCGACACCTACGGCCAGGTCCCGGGCGGGATGTTCGCCGGCGACGAGAACTGCCGCCCGGGCTGCGCTGATCCGCGCCAGGCAGTCGAGACCTGCGGCATGGTCGAGATGATGCTCTCGAGCGAGCGCCTGCTCGGCATCACCGGCGACGCGCTGTGGGCGGACCGCTGCGAGGACGTGGCCTTCAACTCGCTGCCCGCGGCGCTTGCCGCCGACTTCAAGGCGCTGCGCTACCTGACCGCGCCCAACCTCGTCCTCTCGGACGCGGCCTCGAAGGCGCCGGGCTTCCAGAACGACGGGCCCATGCTGCAGATGAACCCGCACATCCACCGCTGCTGCCAGCACAACTTCGGGCACGGCTGGCCCTACTTCGTCGAACATCTCTGGTTCGCCACGGCGGACGGCGGCCTGGCAGCGGCGCTCTACGCCAGCAGCCGCGTCACCGCCGAGGTCGCGGGCGGCAACGAGGTGACGTTCGAGCTCGACACGCGTTACCCCTTTTCCGGAGAGATGACCTTCACGCTCAGGACGGCGCGCGCGGCCGCGTTCCCGCTCTACCTGCGCGTGCCCGGCTGGGCGCGGGAGGCGCGCCTCGCGCTCGCGGGCAGGGGCGCGGAGGTGCACGGCGCCGCCGGGCGCTGGCTCAAGATCGAGCGCTCCTGGCAGGACGGGGACACGCTGCGCCTCAGCCTGCCGCAGGAGGTGCGGCTGCGGCGCTGGGAGCAGAACGGCGCCTCGGTCTCCGTGGACCTCGGGGCGCTCAGCTTCTCCCTGAGGATCGGCGAGAACGTGGTGCGCCAGGGCGGCACGGAGGCGTGGCCCGCCTACGAGATCCATCCCACCACGCCCTGGAACTACGGCCTGGCGCTCGACGCGGCGCGTCCGGAGGAGAGCTTCGAGGTCGTCACGAGGGAATGGCCCGCCAGCGACATGCCCTTCACCCAAGAGGGAACGCCGCTGGCGCTGCGCACGCACGGCCGCCGCATCCCGGAATGGGGGCTCGACGCGACCGGCCTCGTGGGGACGCTCCAGCCGAGCCCGGTTCTCACGGGCGAGCCCGAGGAGGAGATCGTCCTCATCCCCATGGGCGCGGCGCGGCTGCGCATCAGCTCCTTCCCGGTGATCGGCAGCGGCCCGGAGGCGCGGCGCTGGCAGGCCGCTCCCTGAGGCGCGGTCCGGCCGGCGGGCGCGAGCCCGCGCCGCCGCAGTGCGCTCACTTCTCGTCCGGAGGCGGCGGCGGCCAGCGGCCGCTCTTGATCAGCTCGAGGCTCGACTCGTACTGCCGGTTCGCGGGCTCGAGCGCGACGCAACGCTCCAGCGTTTCCACGGCCTTGCCGTGCTGGCCGTTGAACTTGAGCGCGTAGCCCAGCACCTCGAGCTGCCTGGCGATCACGCTGTCCTTGGACTGGTCGCGGAACAGCGCGCGGAAGTCCTCGCTCGCCGGGTCGATGTCCTCGGCCAGCTTGACTCCGTGTTGGGCCAGCTTGAGGGCGAACTTCCGGTCGCCCGCGGAGGGCTTGCCCGGGTGATCCATGATCGCGCGCGCCTGCGTCGCGCACCAGTCGAAGGCGCGCCGCGGCGGCACGTCCTTCTCCGCCTGCTGCCAGGCCGAGACGGCCGCGTCGCGGCGCTCCTGCGCCAACTCCAGCTCGCCGAGCTGGTCATAGGCCTCGAATCTGCCCACCGGGTGCTGCACCTTCTTGGCCCAGTCCTGGAAGGGCTTGAGCGGCCAGGTCTTGACGTTGCCGCGCAGCACGACGCGCTGGCCGTCCCACTCCACGTCCTGCGTGTCGTCCTTGGCCGCGCGCGCCGCCTCGCGCGCCACGAGCATGAAGAGCGCGCGCGCGCCGGGCAGCGTCTTGGCCTTTGGGTCGGCGGCGCTCAGGGCGTTGAGCTCCGCTTCGGCCTTGGGGAACTCTCCCAGGCCGCGGTAGCGGAACAGCAGCAGGAAGCGCGCCTCGAGCTGCCCGGGGTCCTGGTCGTCCGCGGCGCGCGTGATCAGCTCACGCAGCGTGCCCTCGCCGCGGCGCACGCGCTCCAGCTCGAGGACGAACTGGCCGGGAGGGATCACGCCGCCCATGAGGTCCACGAGCTCGCCTTGCGCGTTCAAGAAGAGGATGGTGGGGACGATCCGCACCTCGTAGCGGCTCAGCACCTCATCGCCGCCCGGCGTGCCCTTCTTGGCGTTGAAGCACACCCAGTCCTCGACCGCGCTCATGACCGTCTCGGTGGTGATGGTGTTGGCGTAGAGCGAGACGCAGGCCTGCTGCTCCTCCTCCCAACAGTAGACCAGCACCGGGCGCTCCCTCTCCGTCGCGGCGCGCAGCGCGTCGGCGAGCATGCCGTTCACCCAGCGGATGCGGTCCTCCGCGGCGTCCAGAAGCGGCGCCGCGGCCAGCAGCAAGATGAGCGCGAGACGCGGGGCGGACATGGGGTTTCTCCGTTCCGGGCGGCAACGTCCCGGCGCGCAGGCCGGCGGCCTCACTCCCTGCCCGGGCAGGGGAGGCCCGCTTCCTTGAGCAGCGAATCGATCTTGTCCGCCTTCTCCTCGAAGGGTCCGGCCGGATGGAGTCCGCGGAAGCGCACCTTGCCCTCGGCGTCGAGGATCACCATGTGCGGGATCCCGCTCACTCCGTACTCGGGGTTGAAGACCTCCTCCTCGCTGAAGGCGATGGTCCAGTTGATGTCCTTCTGGCCGATGTACTCCTCCATGAGCGAGTACTCCTTCTCCGGATCGCCCTCGCAGTCCACCGGCCCGCCCGGGCCGATGTGCCTGCCCTGCAAGCTGGTGACGCCGACGATCGCCACCGCGCTGCCGGAGTAGTGGTCGGCCACCTCCCAGATCTTGGGGAAGCTGCCGACGCAAGGCCCGCACCAGGTGGCCCAGAAATCCAGGACCACGACCTTGCCCTTGAGGTCCGCCAGAGTGGTCAGCGTGTCCTTCGAGTTGGTCCAGGCGAAGTGCAGCGCGGGCGCCTCGTGACCGACGAGCTGGCCGCGGGCGTAGGCGCCGTTCAGGACCTGGGCCTGGCGGCGCAGGTAGCCGGCGAGGCGCTCGTCGCTGGCCCGGCCGGCGGCCGCCTGCACCACCGCGAGCACGCGCTCGCGCAGCTGCTCGCGGCCCGCGGCGTAGCGCTCCTCCTCGAGTCCGACCAGGGCCATGACGAGGTCTGGCAGGCTGGCGGCCGCCTCGGGCGCCAGGTCGTCCTGGAGCAGGGCCTCGAGGGCGACGATCTGATCGAAACAGCCCGCGAGCGCCTCGGGAGGCGCCTCGCCCAGCACGCCGAACAGGTTCGCGCTCCGTCCGGCGCTGAGCGCTTCCTTCAGGCCCGGATGCGTGAGAGCGGCGCGCAGCGGCTCCACCAGCTCCTCGGCCGAGGAGACCTCGGACAGGCTGAGGCGCAGGCACGCGGCCGCGGCTCCGTCCGCGGTCTCGTCCGCGGTGAAGGCGGCCAGGCGCTCGACCGCGGCCGCGCCCACCCCGCCGTACTGGATGATGCCCTCCTTGGCGAGCACCTCGAGGTCGGCCAGCGAGAGCTCGGCGATCTGCACTCCTTCGAGCACGGCGGCCGCGGCCTGCGCCACCTCCGCCCGAGACACGCGGCGGCCGGGCTGCTTCAGCTCACTCATCTTCTCCTGGAAGGCCTTCACCAGCGACTCGGCGGACGGCTGCTCGCCCTCCTGGGCGGCGAGGAGCGGGAAGCCGGCGGCCAGGAAGCCGGCGAGAAGGAGTCGTGCTGTCCTCATGTGTCCTCCTTGGGGAGACTGGGAGCGGCGTACCCGCAGCGCGCGAAGCAGCGAGCGGGTACATCCTACCAGGGTGCGCGCCGGGAGCGGCAGCGCCAGGCGGCCGTCGAGGCCCGGCGGCGCGCTGCGGGCCCGCGGGCTACTCGGGCACTTGGGCGGCCGAGAAGATGGCGTTGAACAGCACCTTGAAGGTTCCGTGCGCCTGGGCGCGGAACTGGCAGCGGAAGCCGATCAGCACGGCCCTGCCGTCGCCGAACTCGGCCTGCACCAGGGCGCCCTTGCCGCGGATGACCTCGTCGTGCTCGATCCAGCCGCTCATCAAGGGGTTCATGCGCGGATAGTGCCCGACGAAGACCGGCCGCGGGGGCGCCTCTTCCTGCTCATCCTCCTGCTTGCCCTTCTCGCGCTTGGCCGGCTTCTCCTCGATGACCATGCTGTCCGTGAACATGATCGGGGCGGCTTGCGGCATGCCGTAGGCGAGGGGATGGTCCGGGTGGAAGGCGCAGCGCAGGATCGATCCGGGGCAGAGGAACCTCTTGCCGTCCTTCTCGCCCTGCGGGACGCGGCGCAGCGGCAGCTCCAGGGCCTCGATCAGGAAGTCGCACGAGGAGTCGAGCGCCACGAGCGTGCCGCCGTCGCGCGCGAAGTCGCGCAGGGCGAAGACTCCCTCCTCGCCGATGCCGCCGGTGTAGGGTTTGGGCAGGTTGCCTGCCGTGACGCCGCGGATGATGGAGGCGCCCTCGAGGTCGGGGAGCACGATCACGTCGTAGCGCTCGCGCAGGCCGCCGGCGCGGATCTCCGCGTCGTGCAGCGAGCGACAAGGAAACTCGAACTGCTCCAGCACCCAGCGCGTCCAGCCCTCGTCCATGCTGGCGGTCCAGGGCTGGTAGAGCCCGAGCCGCGGCGGCTGCTGGATCTCGCTGGAGTAGGGCTCCTCGGCGAGAGCGTGGGCGGACAGGCCCAGCCGGCGCGCTTCCTCGAACAGCGGGTCGCCCTCACCCGCGAGCGGCAGCACGAAGGTGCCGGCGGGGAAGGCGCGTTCATCCCACTCCTCTTCCCGGTCGAGCACGCGCACCGCTCCACCGCGCGCGAGCACGCGGTTCACCAGGCGGAAGGCGTCGTTCTGCTTGCGGTCGATCAGCAGGCAGCACGCCTCGGGCGTGAGCCCGGTGATCGCGCCCGGCGGCGGGTCGTCGCTCCGCTGGAGCAGCCTGAGCTCGGCCGTGAAGGGATGGACCACCTCCATGCAGTCGACTCCCATGAGCAGCGGCAGGGTCCAGCCGGTGACGTCGTAGGGGCGTTCGAGCGCGCCGTCCGGGCCGCTTTTCAGGTCGGGATAGACCTGCTGCTCGAGCAGGTCCTTGGCGTGCGCGCGGTAGGGCTGGGCCATGAGCACGACGCGCGTCCCGGCCGGGTACTCGACGCCGTCCGCCGCGAAGCCTCCCGCGGCCTCGTGCACCTGCACGCCGCCGCGCATGAGCGCGGCGAGCAGCTTCCACGCCGTGGCCGGATCCTCCTGGCGGGGAGGCACGAGGAAGGCGAAGGGCGGTTCGCTCTGGCCGGCCTCGACCTGCTTCCTGGCCAGGCTGTGGTAGTTCCTGAGGAAGAGGTCGCGGCTGCGCGCGACGAGGGAGAGCACCGAGAGGAGCGCGGTCTCCTCGTATTGCACGATGTCCTGGAGCCGCCACCAGCCGCCCTCCCACGGCTCGGGGAAGTTGGCGCGGCGGGCGTTCTCGCTGCCCGAGGCGCCGCGCAGTTCCCTCTGCCTGAGGAAGACCGGCGAGGCGACGTTCACGCTGGCCAGCTCGAACAGCAGCGAGACCATGTTGTGCCGGCTCGGCACCGAAGTGAAGTAGCCGAGCAGCCATTCGTCGAACATCGCGCTCGAGATGACGCCCTTCAAACCGGCCGCGGACAGGTCGAGGCGCATCTGCGCGCACAAGAGGGTGAGCTCGTGGTCGATGAGCGGGTCGATGTTGGGGTTGATCGGGTCCCAGTACGGCGGGATGAACATGCGCGCGCCGCTCGAGCCCATCTGGTGCACGTCGACGACGATCTGCGGCAGCCACTCCTCGTAGAGCACGCGCGAGATGTGGCGGCTCTCCGCCTGCGTGATCATGGCCCAGTCGCGGTTGTTGTCGTGTCCGACGTACTTGTGATAGAGCCAGGGCATGCGCCCGCCCTCGAAGGGGGTGCCGAGCTGCGCGGCGTACCAGTCGCACACCATCTGGTGGCCGTCGGGGTTCATGGAGGGGACGAGCAGCAGGACCACCTCGCGGCGGATGCGCTCCATCTCCGGCGTCTCCTCCGCGGCCAGGCGGTAGGCCAGGCTGAGCGACATCTGCGTGGCGCCGATCTCGGTGGCGTGCTGCGCGCAGCCCACGAACAGGGCGACCGGCGTCTCGGCGATGAGGCGCTCGGCCTCGGCCGCGGGAAGCGCGCGCGGATCGGCCAGGCGGCAGAGCGCCTCGCGCAGGGCGTCGCGCCGGGCCAGGTTCTCGGCGCTGGAGATGGCGACGAGCAGCATGGGCCGGCCCTCGGTGCTCGCGCCGATGACCTCCACGGCGACGCGCTCCGAGGCCTCGTCCAGGGCGTGGAAGTAGCGCTGGATCAGGTCCCAGTCCGCGAGCTTCGTGTCGGCGCCGACCGCGAAGCCGAGCACGCTCTCAGGCGTGGGGACATCCGCGGCCCGGGCGGAGGCGAGTGCGGGGAGGAGCGGCAAGAGGAACGCGAGAACGCGAGCGTGTATCGTGGCCATTTGACCTCCGCGAGGGCCCCGAGCATAGCGATCCGGCGCTGCGCCCACAGCGTTGGCTTCGCCGGCGCTGCGCGGCTGGCAGGCCGATCGGGTACGATGAACGTGCCAGCCGGCACGTCCGCGCAGTGCGGCCGGCGGGGAGTGTCCGTCATGAGATCGATCCGTCGCTCGTTCCTCGCCCTGTGCCTGATCGCCCTGCCGGCTCAGGCCGCGTCCGCGCAGGTTCAGGCCTATCTCCTCGACAGCAACCTGGATCAGCTCTGCGCCGTGGATCTCGCCACGGGCGCGGCCACGCTGCTCGCCTCCACGGCGAACCACGGCCTCGACATTCCGGCCGACCTGGCCTGGCGGGGAGACACGAGCGAGCTGTGGACGATCGATCTGAGCGGGGGCGAGGCCGGGACCGTGGACGTGGCCACCGGGACCTTCACGCCGCGCTGCCAGACGGGCCAGAGCGGCTGGCAGGGCATGGCCTGGGATCCGGCCACGCAGCTCTTCTACCTCTCCCATCAGAACGGCCTGTGCTCGGTGCTCGACCCGGCCAGCGGCGCCACGACCCTGCTCGGCGCCACCGGTTTCAGCCTCATCGCCTGTCTCGACGTGGACGGGGCGGGCGTGCTCTGGGGGATCGACTACTCCAGCGGAGCGATCGTCCGGGTGGACAAGTCGACCGGCGCCGGCACGGCCGTGGCGACGACCATTCCCGGTTTTCAGGACCTCGGCATCGACGCGGCCAGCGGACTCTGGTACGGCGCGAACACGGCCGATGATGCCCTCCATGCCATCGACCCGGGGAGCGGCGCGGCCACGCTCATCGGCGCGCACGGGGCTGGCGTGGACTTCGCCAAAGGCTTCGACCTGGTGGATGGAGCGTGCGTCACGCCCTACGGCACGGGTTGCCCGGGCGCCGGCGGCTTCGTGCCCGTCCTGTCCATGAACGGCTGTCCGCACGCCGGGCAGCAGACGACCCTGAATCTGGCGCAGTGTCTGGGCGGCAGCATGTCGGCGCTGCTCATCAGCTCAGGGCAGGCGCAGGTCCCGCTCGGCGGAGGGTGCTTCCTCCTGGTCCAGTCCACTCCCCTGTGCCTCTTCATTCCGCTCGGCGGCAGCGGTCCGGGAGGAGGATCCTGGACTTTGACGGGGCTCATCCCGGCTGGTACGCCGCCGGTGACGATCGACTTCCAGGCGTTCGTGGCCGACACGGCTTCGATCATCGACATGTCCGCGTCCAGCGGGCTGAAGGTCGATGTGCATTAGCCGCGCGCCGGCGCAGGTGAGGTCGGATGAGCACGGCACTCGTCGCGGTTCTGCTGGTGGCCTGGGTCCTCGAGGACCCCGCGGGCGGCGAGGCGCTCGCCGGGCGCGCGCGCCAGCGCCTGGCCGAGTCCCTGCCGCAGCTCACCGAGCTCGCGGCCTGGTGCCAGAGGAATCAGCTCGCCGGCCAGCGCGACCGCGTCTACGAGCTGATCCTCGAAGCCGACCCGGACTGCGCCCCGGCGCGGGAGGCCTTGAAGTACCGGCGCGCGCAGGACGGGAGCTGGACGCGCTCCGCCAGCTACCGCGCGCCACGCAACGAGTCGCTGCGCGCTCTCGAGCAGGAGTACCCGCGCCGGCGGGACGAGATTCTCGAACCACTGCTGGACGGCTTCCTGGCCCTCGTGGAGGAGTACCAGGAGTCCGCGGACTCGGCCGCGCGCCACCAGACCCTGGCGCTCCTGTTGCTGCTCGACCAGGACTGCGCGGCGGTGCGCGACTACCTCGGCGAGACGCGCGAGGGCGGGCGCTGGCTGCTCTCTGAGACCGTGGCCGCGCGCGCCGGCAGGAAGCGCCTGCTCGCGCGCGCGCAGGAGATCGAGGCGGAGATCCCCGAGCCCGAGGTGAGCCGCATTCGCGACTCGGAGACGGAGCTGCGCCTGCCCTGGAAGGGCGCGCGAGCGACGGCCGGCTTCCGCGTGGCCGGCACGGTCGACGACGCGGAGCTGCTGCGCGCCGCACGCGCGCTGGAGGCCGCCGCCGCTCTGTTCCGCGACGTGTTCGTGACGCTCGGCCGGCCGCCGCGCGATTTCACCTTCTACCTGCTGCGCGACAAGGACGAGGCGCGCGCGTTGCTCGAGCGCCACGCAAGCGTCACCCCGGAGGTGCGCGCGCAGGCGCTCGAGCTGTCAGGCTGCTGGATCTGCGACAAGACGTTCGTGAAGTACAGCGACCGGCGCGAGGTGCGCATCGACGGAGTGGTCCACGCCCTGGTCGCGGACCTCGTCAGCCAGACCGTGGGCCACACCGATCAGGGATGGGGGAGGGAAGCGGTCGCCCACCACTTCACGGAGTTGCTCCTGGGGACGCGCCTGACCACGACCTTCGGCGAAGAGCGCTATGCCTCGAAGCGCGGCAGCGGGCGTGACGTGGACTTGCGCCTGCCGGACGCCGACTGGCTGCTCCTGGGCCGGAAGCTGTACGCGCGCAGCCATCCGCCGGACCTGCCCTCCCTGATGGGCCGCGACCTGAACGACCTCACCGGCGAGGACACCGTGCTCGCCTACGCGGTCATGGCCTACTTCATCTGGGCCGACCCGCGCGCGGGCCTGACGCTGCAGATGCTGCAGGCCGGGGGCGAGCACCCGGTGGAGGCGATCCGCGAGGCCACGGGCTTCGAGTTCCGCCACTTCACCGCGCGCCTCGGGCGCTGGCTGGAGGAGATGGGCGCCTGAGGGAGCGGTCTCTGCTCAGAGCCTGAGCAGGAATCCCCCGCGGCCGCGTTGCGAGCGCCCGGGGGGCCGAATGCGCGGCGCGGCGACGACTCGACTTTTTTTTGAGTCATTGAGGACCCAGAACGCCGCAGCCGGCCCCCCCGCCGCCGCAACCCGAAGGGCCGGGCCGAGTAGCTTCGCATGGCTGCGTTGCTCGTCGTCGGCGTGTCTCTCCGTTGACACGACTCCTCCTCGCGCCTTGCCCTGCTCGCTCCTCGACCCGGCGCGGCTACCGGTAGATACCTGCTCAGGCTCTCACCTCGCCCTGGGCATCGAGACGGCACGCCTTCGTGCACAACGTAAAGCCCGATCGCCCCGGAGACGTCCACGTTCATCCGGCTCAACTGGATCCACGGCGAGTTGCCGATCTGCAACTACAGGGTGTTGCCGTGAAGCTCGAAGGAGATCGGCCACGCGGCATGCTTGTCCTTGGTGTCAAGGCAACTCTCCGAGTCGGTGCAGCGGAGAGCGGCCGGACATCCCCGGCCGCCCCGGAGGCGGCGGCACGAGTACCTTCTGTCGGGGCTGGTGGCCTGCGGCAACTGCGGCAGCGCCATGACCGGCCACACGCGGATCCGCAGGAAGGTCACGGAGACCGGGACGCACACCTACCTCTACCCCAGCTACTCCTGCTCGAACGGCGTGAAGTCCGGCGGCTGCCGGCAGATTCCGATCCCACGGGACAACCTGGAGCAGGCGATCGTGCGCATCCTCGACCAGGACGCGTTCGCGCCGGAGCGCCCGCGCGACCTGGAGGAAGCCCTGCGCCGCGTGCTCCGGCGAGAGCGGGTCGGGGAGGACGTCGCGAACCTCCGCCGCCTCCAGGCGCGCGAGCGCATGCTGGGAGACGCGGTCGCCAAGGGCGCGCGGCGACTCCTCGAGGTGCCGGACGATGTTCTACCCGAGGCGCGCGACGCGCTCGCGGGCATGAAGGCGGAGCTCGAAGGCGTGCGCGCGGCGGTGGCCGCCGAGGAGGCCAGGGCGGCGGCGAAGGTCGACGTGGAGGAGCGCGTCAGCGCCGCGCTCGACCGGATCCGCTCGCTCGACGCTGCGCTCAAGGGCTCGCAGGCGACGCTCGAACAGAAGCGCGAGGCCCTGCGCCGACTGCTTCGACCACGCGAAGGGAAGTACCCGATCGTGATTTACTTCGACTTCGCGGCGCGGCAGGGATGGAGAAACCGCCTGAAGAGAGCGACCGTTGCGCACCTAAGTCTCAGGCGGGCAACGGTCGCACCCAAGTTGGTAGCGGGGGTAGGATTCGAACCTACGACCTCCGGGTTATGAGCCCGACGAGCTGCCAGCTGCTCCACCCCGCGGTGTGTGCTGTCTGTCCGAACGGGTGATTCTAGGCACCGGCGCACGCGGCTTCAACGGGCAGGCGGAGAAAGTCCGGCGGAAAGAGGCGGGCCAGGCGCGCCGAGGGCCGGGCGCTCTGTTCCATCTGCTAGACTGCGTGCGCAAGCGCTGTACGGCACGGGAGGAACAGGCGATGAGCGAGCGCTTCGAAGCGGCGGTCGAAGCCCTGGTCTCGGGCGACCTGGAGGCGCTGCGCCGGCTTCTCGGCGAGGACCCGGAGCTGGTGCACGCGCGCTCGAAGCTGAGCCACGGCGCCACGCTCCTCCACTACGTGGCCGGCAACGGGGTCGAGCCCGAGCGCGAGGCCATTCCCGAGAACGCCGTGGAAGTGGCACGGCTGCTCCTCGCCGCCGGCGCCGAAGCCGACGCGGCCGCCGCGGGCTCGGTCCGGGCAACTCCTCTCGCCGCGGTCGTCGCCTCCGAACGCGCCGCGGCCGCCGGCCTGCAGTGCGCGCTCGCCGCGGCGCTCCTCGACCACGGCGCGGCCGTGAACGGCCCGCGGAACGACGGCGCGCCCCTCGCCGGCGCGCTCGGCTTCGGCCACACCGCGGTGGCGGAGTTGCTCGCCCGCCGCGGCGCGCGCGTGGACAACCTGGTGGCGGCCGCGGGCCTCGGGCGCCTCGACTTGGTGGAGCGCGAGTTCGACGCCTCCGGCCGCCTGCGCGCGGAGACACGGCCGTACCTCGACGTGTTCGGCCACGCGTTCTCCACGCCCGACGATCTGCTCGAGTGCAGCTTCTTCCTGGCCTGCCGCCACGGCCGCTTCGCGGTCGCGAAGTTCCTGCTGCGGCACGGCGTGGACGTGCGTGAGCTGCTCGACGCCGGGAACGGGGACGGCGCCCCTCTGCCGAGTGAGGCGATCATCGACGAGCTCTTGCAGCGCATCCGCGACGAGTGCTGAGCGCGCCGCGCCTCACCAGCCGAGATGTTCGAGCACGGCGAGGGCGAGCACGGCCTGGCCCTTCAGGCTCGGATGCGGCACGTCGTCCATCCAGCCTTGGCCGGGAAAGCGCGTGATCGCGCGCTGGAGGCGCTCGAAGGTATCGACCAGGCCGCAGTCGAACTCGGCCGCCAGGTCGCGCACGAGAGCGCAGCGCGCGCGCATGAGCTCGTGCGAGAGCGAGCGCGGGTCCTCCTCGAGGGGCGTGGGCTCCATGAGCACGATGCGCGCGGCAGAGCCGCTGCGCGTGCGCTCGAGCAGGCGCCGGTAGATCTTGCGGTACTCGGCCGCGTCCACGGCCCGCTCCTTCAGCCCCGGAAGCAGCGCATAGAGCACGTCGTTCACCCCGATCATGACGAAGAGCCAGTCGGGAGGCGCGGCGAGGACGTCCTCTTCCCAGCGGCGCTCCAGGTCGCGGATGGTCTCGCCGCCCTTGCCGCGGTTCTCGAAGACGAGGCGGAGCTCGGGGTAGCGCGCGGCGAAGAGGCAGCTCGCCATCTGCACGTAGCCGCCGCCGAGCGGCGGCGCCACGCTCTCATGCAGGCAGTCGGTGATGCTGTCCCCGATGAAGAGCAGGCGCTCATGGGCCTGGACGCGCGGCATGCCGCTCCTTTCGCCGCAGCAGGCGGCCGTACATCTCCTCGAGGCGCGCCACGGTCTCCTGATGCAGCGCGCGCGCCCGGCGCGCGGCCGCGGCGCCCATCTCCAGGCGCCGCGGGCCGTCCTGGCAGAGCGCGATGAGCGCGGCAGCGCACGCCTCCGGCGTCGCCGCCACCAGCCCGTGCACGCCGTGCTCGAGCTGCTCGCGCATGGCGCCGTGGGCGGCCACGACCGCCGGCAGGCCGTGGCCCATGGCCTCGGTCACGGTGCGGCACCAGGTCTCCTCGAGCAGCGGATGAGGAAAGGCCCAGAACAGGTCCGCGCCCCGGTACTCGGCCTCGAGGTCTTCTACCGGCGCCGCGACCACGCTCACGCGCGCGTCCCGCGGCAGCGCGACGTTCTCCGGCCGGCCGATGAAGCGGAAGTCCGCCCGCGGGCAGGCGGCGAGCACCGCGCGGCAGATGTCGCCCGTCTCGGGATGGAACTTGGCGTCCTCGTTCCGCGACACCCAGAGGATGCGGGCGCGCGAGCCGGCGAGCCTCCGGGCCAGCGGCGCGGCCGGCGGCTCGACCAGGCTGCCGCAGATGGTCGCTCGCTCGGGCGGCACGCGGGCGGCGAAGCGCCGGTAAAGGCTCTCGGTGTGGAACACGTAGTGCAGATCATCGAGCACCGGCACGTTGACCGCGGCGTGCACGGTGAAGACCGCGGGAAGAGCGGGCAGGCGGCGCAGCTCGAGCACCGAGTCGAGCCCGCGCGGAGAGGGCTCGAGGATGAAGGGAAACTGGATGTGCAGCAGGTCGGGCGGAGCGCGGCGCAGCTCCTCCTCCACGTCCGGGACGGCTTTCACCTCGACTTCTTCCGGGAAGCGGCTTTGGATGCTCTCTCCGAGCCCGGTGAAGCGCTCCGGGAAGATCACGCGCTGGCGGAAGCGGCGGAGAGTCCGCGTGATGGCCAGCGTCTCCAGCTCCGAGCCGCCGACGATCGGAGCGCGCATGAGGTGCGTGATCAGGCCGTCCATCGGGTGAGCCAGGAGAAGGGGGACACCTGGCCAGGCGCGCGGTGCAGGGCCCGCGCCATGCGCCCCAGCGCGCGCCGCGTCCTGGCCTCGTTGCAGCGCCGCGCCGTGCGGTGTGCGGCCGCGAGCATGGCGGCCCAGGCCGCGCGCGGCATGGGCTCTAGCGCCAGCACGCGGCGCACGGCCGCCTCCCAGGCCCCGTCGGTGACGACAAAGCAGTTCTTGCCGTCCCGCATGAACTCGAGCCCGCCCAGGCCGGCGAAGCCCACGACCAGGCAGCCGGCGCCAAAGGCCTCGAGCACCGACACTGGGAAGCCTTCCGGGTAGCCCAGGTGCACGTAGACGTCGTGGCTCCGGAAGAGCCGCACGAAGGCGTCGCGCGGCAGGCGCGGCCGCACGTAGGTCACGGCCAGCCGATCGTGGCGCAGCAGTTCCGCGTAGGCGCGCTCCGGCTCGCCCTGATGCTTGTCCAGGCGGTCCAGGACGAGCACACGCAGCCGCTCCGCGGGCGGCGCGCGCGGCGGGAAGATCCACTCCTCCTCCAGCATGCCCGGAACGAGGTGGACCCTGCCGCCCGGACGTCCCCGCTCCCGCACCCACGCCGCGAGCGGACGGCTGCTGGCGATCAGCCCTTCGTAGCGCTCGTCATCCAGCGCGCCCGTGACGAGCTGCGGGTTCTGCACGAAGGCGTACTGGCGGCAGCGCGCGGCCGCGAGCTCCCGGTCGCGCATGCAGAACTCGGGCAGGACCACGACGTCCTCGGGCCGCACAAGTCCGAGCAGGTCGGAGCGGCCCGGCACGGCCAGCGGATCGTGAGCGAACCAGTCCGCGCGCTCGAACGCGCCGTAGGAGGCGAGGGAGGCCGGCACGCCCAGCGCGCGCAGCAGGCGCACATGGTCGTACAGGACCTTGATGCCCCCACTCTCGCCCGTCCAGCAGCAGAGGTAGTAGACGGCCGGCACCCGCGACATCTCCTGCCGGGTCGGCGCCCCGGCGCAGAGCATGGTAACCGATGAGCCAGCTTGTCAGCGCCACACCTTTTGCTGGAGGGTCTCCGGCAAATCCGGCCGCACGAGCACGCGCAGCGCGTCCTGCTCCAGCGCGACCTGGCCGAGCCGCACGCCGTCCGCGCACACGTAGACCGCTCCCCGCGGATCGCGCTCGAGCTCTACGTCCCCGCGGAAGGCCCAATCCGCCGTCAGCTCGCTGAGCGCGTCCCCGCGCCGGACGAGTGCGCCGACCTGGGAGCGGTGGATGCCCGATCCCCACGAGTAGCTGAACACCAGCTCGGCGCTGCCGTCTCCGTCCAGGTCGGCGGCCAGCAGAGACTCGACTCCCATGCCGCCGATGCCCGACGCGATGTGCACCACTTCCTGCCCTCGCACCACGAAAGTCTCGTGCTGCTGGGTCGTGGCCTGCTCCGTGACCTGGAACACCTGCAGCCCGAGTTCCAGCCAGACCGGCTCCGGCGTGATCTCCCGCACGGGAAAGACCGCCTCCGGGTTCATGTTCGGGTTGGCGCGATGGACCGCCTCGCGCACCAGCCGCTCGCCGGTCTGGAGGCCGGCGCGCGGCGCGCCCGGCTCGGGCGCACATGCAACGAGCGCGAACGACGCGAGCAGCAGAAGACGGCGCAAGACCATGACTCGTTCCTTGCCGACGACCTGGGCTGGGCAGAGCTGGGCTGCTACGGCACGATCTCGATCGCCACCGGGGTCGAGACGAAGTCGAACGGCGAGTGCAGCAAGTACGCGAAGAAGAAGGTTGTGCCCACCGCGGCGGCGGGCACCGGACCCAGCGTGTCGAACGCGGCCGCCGCTCCGCCCGCGGCGTCGAGCGTGCCGCCGAAGCCCTGGAACACGGGCGTGTTGGCGAAGGACCAGGTCAGCCCGCTGAACGCGTCCCAGGCCAGAGGCAAAGTCAGGCCGCCCGGCAGAGCGAGGCCCGGCGCTGTGCCGCTGGCGCTGCCGAGCAGCACGTAGCTGCGGCCGCCGTGGTCCGCGCCGGCGTCCAGCGTGAAGTGAACGATCCCGCCGGTCGTCGCCTCGACCCTGCTGCTGTCCGTCCACAAGCTGAAGGAGAAGAAGCGCAGGATCCGCTCGAACAGCAGGTCCTGAGAGCTCAGCGGGTTCTGGCCCGAGATGCTGGCGAACTCGAAGCTCGTTCCCACGGTTCGGTGGCCCGAGGCCTCATTGGCCACGCCGATGGTCCCGGCCGCGTGACCGAAGATCGCCGCGCCGCCGCCCACGGGCTGCACCACGTCGACATACGAGCTGGGATGCGTGTAGCTGTACGACATGCCCTCCGTGAAGGTCCGCCCCACGCCGCTGATCGGATTCGCAATCGGGCCGCCGTCCGAGACACCCTGGATAGCGAACGCGGCGCCCAACTGATCGTGATGCGGATGGTAGGCCCAGCAATCGCCGCCCTCCAGGTAGACGTCGTGACCAGCGTTCACGTGCGCGGCGATCGCCGCGACCTGGCTCTGGCTCAACGCGAAGGCGCTGGGATAGAGGCCGAGGAACACAAACAGCTTGTCGAAGCCGACGAAGCTGGGCGGCTCGCCGCTCGCATACACGCAGCGGATCCCGGCGTCGACGAGCATGTCGTAGAACACCCCTCCTGAGGGTTGTCCCGCGGGATTCCACACGCAGGCCTGCGCCCCGCTCACCACCTCGATCGAGTGGTGCCCGAACGGCGGCTCGACGGTGAGGTTCTGGCTGACCGAAATGTCCACCGCCTTGATACGCAGCTCGATGCGGTCCCCGGGCGCGACGGCCGGGGCGGCCATCGCGGCCTCGTACACCACCGCGCTCGACGGCCGGAGCTGCATGGGAAGCGAAGTCGGCGGCCCGCCGTTCACCTGGTATTCCAGGTCGACGCTCGCGACGCCACGCTCGTCCCGCACCTCCGCGGTGAGCGCCAGCGGCCAGCTCGCGGCCAGCAGGATGGCGGGCGGATCGACATCGATCGTCGGCCCGGTCAGGTCCGGTCCGACGGCGAAGCGGTGCGGAGCGCCGGCGCCGATGCTCGGGTGATGCTCGGTGCGTCCGGAAGCGTCGGACGCCTCGATGTAGTAGAGGACCTCGGTGCCGTCGGGTTGCTGCGGGATGTACGCCCGGAAGGTGTCGCCGCCGGCGTGCGCCATCGCCAGGGCGGCGAAGCCGCCAGGGCTTCCCACCGTCTTCCACATGACGGTCGGAGCGCCGGAGACTAGGGGCTGGTTGCTGTACGCGTGCGCCTCCGCGCTCACCAGATAGGCGGAGCCGTCGTTCTCGCGGTCGCCGAGCGGGACGTGCGCGACCCGCAGCATGTAGCGGTCGGTGATGCCCATGGTCCGGCAGTGCAGCGCGTTGCCCGGCCCCCAGCCGCCGTTGGGCACGCCGATGATCTGGTAGCCCGGCAGAGCGTTCGCCCAGGCGGCCAGGGCCGGGCCGTCGAGGGAGTGGTTGAAGAGGGGCACCAGGACCTTGTCGTTGAGGATGAGCGCGTTGACGTAGCCGGTCTCGTACGTATTGTCGATGCGGACCACTTCGTACGGGCGCCCGTAGGAGCTCATCAGCGTGGCGAGATGCTTGGCCCTGGCCTCGAGCATCAGGTTCGGCGGATCGAGACGCTTGACCAGCACGCGCCCGGGCGCCACGAGCTTCGCCCACGTGTCGACGTGGGACGCGCTGCCGATGTCCTCGAGCACGTGGTAGGGCTCCACGCCCAGGTAGGACTTCATGATGGCCTGGATGGCGCCGGGCGTGAGGCCTGGATTCTGCTCCAGCACCATCTCGTCCGACATGCCGGTGCCCATGCCGTCGCTCATGTAGTTCCCTCCCTGGATGAAGAGGGACGTCTGATGGACGGGTATGCCGAGCGCGGCGCCGAGAGCGAGCGGGATCGCGTCGTCCAGCGGGTTGCCGTACACGTTGTCGGCGATGGCCTGGGCGCCGCCGCCCGTGAAGACGTACCAGGGCCCGTAGTCCCGCGTCAGCACGGTATTGGCCGGGGCGAACAGCCAGGCGCAGTTCGCCATGTTCACGCCGTTGCCGGCGTACATGCTGGCGACCGCCGTCTGTTCGGCGCTGTCGAGGACGATCGTCATCACCTCGACGTCCTGCGACATCTCGGCGATGAGAGCCAGGGGGACTCCTCCCGCCGACATGCGAACGAGGACTCCGCTCATGGGCTCCCATTCGGCCGGATTGACCACGGGCGGCGCGGGCGGGCCCGCGGAGACCGGCGTTGGGGCGGGGAGGCACACCAGCGCGAAGGCCGTGAGCCCGAGCACGAGCAGCGGGTTCCCGGTGGATGTTCGCATGGGGAGGACCTCGTGAGCGGTATTGGCGCCGCGCGCGGCGCCGCGCGGGTGGCGGCTCGATTCTATCACGCGGCGGGACGGCCGCCCTCTTCAGTCGGACAGCATCGCGCCGTTCCGCACCACGAGCCATACCGAGCGGATGTTCTCGATGCGCGCGAGGGGGTCCTGGTCGAGGATCACGATGTCCGCGGCCTTCCCGGGCTCGAGGGAGCCGCGGCGCTGGTCGAGGCCCAGCCAGGCCGCAGCGTAGCTGGTCGCCCCGCGCAGGATCTCGAGCGGTTCGCTGAAGGCGCCGCGTCCCGCGGCGAAGACGCGCACGTTCTCGAGCAGCAGGAGACCTTCGCGCGCGCCGGCGGCGTGGCCGCGGGCGAAGACGGCAAGACCGGCAAACGGGAAGACACAGCTCAGCATCCTGCACAGCCGCCGCTTCATGCGAGCCTCCTGGTCATCGCCGCGGGGCGCCCGGTCAGGAGCCCCCGTCAGACAGATGGAAGTCCACGATCAACGGGAAGTGATCCGATCCCACGTCCTTCCCCAGCCAGCGGTCCTCCACCGTGATTCCCTCCGAGCACAGACAATGGTCGATGGGAATGCAGAGCCAGGGCAGGTCCACCGGCCAGGTCGCCTGCACCCCCCTTCCCCGCGCCGAGTCCCGCAGGCCGGCCGCCTCCAGCAGCTCGGAGAAGCGGCAGGACCAGGGCGTGACGTTCAAGTCGCCGAGGACCAGCACCGGCCGGACCTCGCTCCCCAGGAAGCGGGCGATCCGCTCGAGCTGCTGGTCCCGCCAGAGGGTGTAGCGCCGCTCTCCCGGCCGCACCGGGTGCGTGCCGAAGACGTGGAGCGGCCGGCCGTCGAGCTCGAAGCGCGCCAGCAGCGACGGCGGCGAAGCCTCGCCGAGCGTCACGATCTCCGCGCGCGCGAAGGGGATCCTGCTGAACAGGCCGATGCCGAAGTTGTCCGGCCGCGGCCTGGTGAGGGCGTGCGGGTGGCTCGCCGCCAGGGGACCGAGGCGCGCCAGCCACTGGTCGTCGATCTCCTCCAACAGGACGAAGTCGGGATTCCACGCGGCGATCTCGGCCAGGACGCGGGCCGGATCGCCCTGGCTGGTGCACACGTTCACCAGCATGCCGCGCAGGGTCGCGGAGGCGCGCACTCCCGGCGCCGCCCGCGGCGCGACGTAGAGCGGCGCGATCACGGCCAGATCGAGCAGCGCGAACGCGGCGAACAGCGTTGCCAGGCGCAGCCGCCGGCCAAGAGCGCACGCGCCGGCGACAACGAGCAGCAGCACGAGGTACTGCGCCCGGAAGTGAGCGAGGTGATCGAAGCGCCACCAGAGCCTGCCGAGGAAGCCGCACGCGCTCGCCAGCGCGCCGAGGACGCCCGCGGCGACGATCAATCCGAGCAGGGCGCGCAGCGGGCCGGAGATCCAGAGCCTGCGGTCCATTCACCTCCACCAGCGGCGGAGAGCCACGTTCCGGCTCGGCGGGCCGCGGGGCGCCGCTTCACTTGCGATGGATGAACACGTCCCGGGCCGTGTCCCCGTCCTTGCCGAGGTTCGTGGCCGCTGAATCGAAGACCGCGTACTTGCCGTTCGCGCAGAGCGCGGCCGAGTACGTCGAGTCATTCGCCTGCTTCCCCTGGGAGTTGACCGAGCACACCTCGATCGTCTCCTGCTCCCGGTCGATGAGATGCATGCGCCAGAGGGAGTTCCCGCCAAACGCGAAGGGCAGCGGCTCCTCGGACAGAGCCAGCACGAAGCGGCCGTTCCCCGAGATGCCCTGGACCTCCGCGTCCCGCTTCTCTCCCGCGGCCTTGATCACCCACTGCCGCAGCTTGTCCTGCTTGCGGTCGAAAACGAACACGTCCTCGGTGGCCGGCCCCTTGTCGTCAGCGGTCAGGTTGTGCGCCGTGGACGAGAACGCCACGAAGCGGCCGTTGGCGGAGATCCTGGCGTTCATGCTGCCGCTCTCCGGCGCCGCGCCGCCGTGGGCCCGCGAGATCAGCTCGGTCTTCCCCGACTTGCGGTTCCGCACCCACACCTGGACCCCGCTCGCCGCGCCGAGGTTGGAAGCGCTGGAGTGGAACGCGACCAGCTTGCCGTCCGCGGAGATCGAGGCATGCCGGGAATTGGCGTCGCCCAGCACTCCTCCTGCGCCGGCGGAGACGAGCTCGGTCGTCCCGAGCAGCATGTCGCGCACGTAGACCTGGTAGGAGCCGTTGCCGCCGGCCGGGGTGAGGTTCGTGGCCAGGGACTCGAAGGCGACGAAGCGGCCGCTCGCGGAGATGCTCGGCAGGGTGCAGCCGTCGTTCGGCTCCTTCTCGTCGTGCGTCAGGCTGGCGCGCAGCGTCTCGCCGGTCTTCCTGTCGTGGCGGAAGACGTCGTGCTGGCCCAGCGTGTCCCCGGACACGAGGTTGGACGCCACGGTGTAGAAGGCCAAGTAGCGGCCGTTCCCCGCGATCACCGGCGTGTAGCAGTCCTGGTTCGCCTGCACCCCGAGCGTGCTCACCGACGCCAGGCTGTAGTGGTCCTTCTTGCGGTCGAGGAGGACGATGTGCTTGTTGCCGTTGCCCGGCGGATTGGTCAGGCTCGGGCGATCGGACGCGAAAGCGACCCAGCGGCCGTTCTCGCTGATCGAGGGCCACATGCTCTCACCGACCGCCGGCACGCCCTGCTTGAAGCTCAGGACCTTGGTCTCGCCCGGAGCGAGCGAGCTGGACCAGGCGAGCGGGGCGAGGACGCAGCAGACAGCAGCGGCGAGGACGGGACGCATGGCCAACTCCCTTGCGGAATCTCTCGGCGCCCAGTCTAGCCGGGGGCAGTCGCCGTACACAGGACAGGCGCCGGCGCCCGAGCGGGCGCCTCACTCGCGGTGGATGAACACGTCGAACAGGATGTCCTCATCCTTGCCGAGGTTCGTGGCGATCGAGTCGAAGACCATGTACTTGCCGCTCGCGCACAACGCGCCCCGCGGGCAGGTGCCGTTCGCCTGCTTGCCCTGGCAGTTGACCGAGCAAAGCTCGGCCGTTCCCTGTTCGCGGTCGATGAGGTGCATGCGATTGAGGCTGTTCGCAAGCTTGCCGGCGGCAGTGAGAATCTCCTGCGACGCGGCCAGCACGTAGCGGCCGTTCGCCGAGATGCCCTGGACCGACCCGTCGAGCTTCTTTCCACCGGCCTTGAGCACCCACTGCTCCATCTTCTCCTTCTTGCGGTCGAAGACGAACACGTCCTCGGTGGCCGGCCCCTTGTCCTCTGCGGTGAGGTTGCTCGCCGTGGACGTGAACGCGACAAACCGCCCGTTCGCGGAGACCAGCGCGTAGCGGCTGCCGCTCTGCGGAAGCTCGCCGCCGTGCCCGCGCGAGATGAGCTCGGTCTGCCCCGTCTGGCGGTTGCGCACGTAGACGTGCGTGCCCACCGGCCCGCCGATATTGCCAGCCTCGGAGTGGAAGGCCACGATGCCGCCGTCGTGGGAAAGGGACGGCCTCTGCGAGTCGTCGTTGCCGGCGACGCCGCCCGGGCCGACCGAGACGCGCTCGGTGTTCCCGAGCAGCAGGTCGCGCACGTAGATCTGACTGAAGCCGTTGCCGCCCGCGGCCACGAGGTTCGTGGCCGTGGACTGGAACGTGACGCAGTAGCCGTTCCCGGAGACGCGCGGATAGGTGCAGCCGGCGTTCGGCTCCTTCTCGTCCCACGTCAGGCTGGCGCGCACGGTCTCTCCGGTCTTGCGGTCGTGGCGGAAGACGTCGTGGTGGCCCAGGGTGTCTCCGGCCACCAGGTTCGACGCAACGGTGTAGAACACGACGTAGCGGCCGTTTTTCGAGATCGTGGGCAGGTAGCAGTCGCTCGCCGCCTGCGCGCCGAGCGTGCTCACCGAGACCAGCCGGTAATCGTCCTTCTTGCGGTCGTGGAGGATGACCTGGTTCAGCCCGTTGCCCGCCGGGTCGGTCAGGTTGGTGCGGTCCGACAGGAAGACCACCCAGCGGCCGCTCTCGCAGATCGCGGGCTGCAGGCTCTCGCCCACGGGCGGCAGGCTCTTCTTGAAGCTCAGGACCTTGGTCTCGCCCGGGGCGAGCGAACCGGACCAGGCGAGCGGGGCAAGGACGCACCAGACGGCGGCGGCGAGGACGACACGCATGGCCAGCTCCCTTGCGGAATCTCTCGAAGCCCAGTCTACCCGGGAGCAGTCGCCGCACACATCGCGGCGGCGCCGCAACCGAACTCGGCGGTTTGCGTTCATCCGAGGCACGCGGTTCGCCCCCTGCCTTTGCAAGCCCAACGCCGCCGCCAGTCAGAAGTTTGAAGTTGGTGGTTTGCAGGGCCCATCCGACCGCTTCTGCCTTCCGCCTTGCCACGGCCCGGAAAGATCGTCTGGCTCGTCGATGCCGCACGGGATCTGCGCGCCTCGCGAGGATCCTCGCGATCAGTGGCACAGGCGCCGGCGCCCGAGCGGGCGCCTCACTCGCGGTGGATGAACACGTCGAACAGGATGTCCTCATCCTTGCCGAGGTTCGTGGCGGTCGAGTCGAACACCATGTACTTGCCGTTCGACGAGAGCGCGCCCGCGAAGGCCGTGTCGTTCGCCTGCTTGCCCTGCGAGTTGACCGAGCACACCTTGATCGTCTCCTGCTCGCGGTCGATGACATGCATGCGCCAGAGGGCGTTCGCGAGGAAAGTGAACGGCAAGATCTCCGCCGACTTGGCCAGCACATGGCGGCCGTTCTCGGAGATGCCCTGGACCTGCGCGTCCCGCTTCTCTCCCGCAGCGTGGATCACCCACTGCCGCATCTTTTTCTTCTTGCGGTCGAAGACGAACACGTCCTCGGTGGCCGGCCCCTGGTCCTGGGCGGTCAGGTTGCCCGCCGTTGAGGTGAACGCGACGAAGCGGCCGTTCCCCGAGATCCGGGGCAGCTCGCTGCCGCTCTCCGGCGCCGCCCCGCCGTGGCCCCGCGAGATGAGCTGGGTCTGCCCGGTCCCGCGGTTGTGCACCCACACCTGGTTGCCGCTCGCCGCGCCGAGGTTGGACGCCGCAGACTGGAACGCGACCAGCTTGCCGTCCGCGGAAATCGAAGGGTGCGAGGAGTGGGCGTTGCCCAGCACGCCGCCCGCTCCGGCGGAGATGAGTTCGGTGCTCCCGAGCTTCATGTCGCGCACGTAGATCTGATTGAAGCCGTTGCCGCCGGCCGCGGTCAGATTCGAGGCCGAGGACTCGAACGCGATGAAACGGCCGTTCGCCGACACGCTCGGCCGGATGCAGCCGGCGTTCGGCCACTGCTGGGTGTGGGACAGGGTGACAAGCAACGTCTCGCCGAGTTTACGGTCGCGGCGAAAGACGTCGTGGTGGCCGAGCGTGTCGCCGACCACCAGGTTCGACGCGGTCGTGTAGAAGACGACGTACCGGCCTTGCGCGGCGACCTGCGGGGCGTAGCAGGAGGCATTCGCTTGCACGCCGACCGTGCTCACGGAGGCGAGGCTGGTGTCGTTCGTCTCGCGGTCGAGCAGGACGACCTGCACATTGCCGTTGCCGGGGGGCGCGGTCAGGTTCGGTCGATCGGACAGGAAGGCGACCCAGCGGCCGTTCTCGGAGACCGAGGGGCGCGTGCTCTCGCCCACGGCTGGCACGCTCTTCTTGAAGCTCAGGACCTTGGTCTCGCCCGGAGCGAGCGAGTCGGACCAGGCGAGCGGGGCGAGGACGCAGCAGACGGCGGCGGCGAGGACGAGGCGCATGGCCAACTCCCGTGCAGGATCTCCTGCCTCGAACATACCAGAGATCCCGCCAGGCCGCGACGCGCGGCCTTCCCCTGCCCGCCCCCCCCGGCCAGGCGAAGCGGCACCCGGCCGACCAGGAAAGCCCCGCAACTTCCCCTGGCGGGCCGGGTTGAATTACGATGCTATTGGTTGATCCGGATGGAGCGCGGGCGCCCCGCCGAGCCGTGCCGGCCGCGGCCGCGGGTTCCGCGCCTCGAGACCTGATCCGTGGCTTCCGGCCGGGCGAGTCGAGGTCGATCGTGAAGCTCCCGCAGCTCCTCCTCCTCTCCTCCTGCGCGCTGCTCCTCTCCCCCGCCGCGCTCGCGGCCCCGGCGGACGCGCGCGCCACGCCGCGGAAGACGCGCGAGATCGAGACCGCCGAGCGCGTGCGCCAGCACTACGCCACGATCCAGGCCGCGGTCGCCGTGGACCGCCTGGCGCTCGACGCGGAGCAGGCGCGTTCCCTGCTCGCCATCGCCGTCGAGGCGCAGAAGGTGCGGGCCGATCACGAGCAGGAGCTGGCGGCGATCCTCGAGCGCCAGTGGACCGCCTTCAACGCCTTCTACCAGGAGGGGATGGCGGATCGCGGCTTCAGTCCGCAGGTGGAGCAGGAGACGGCGCAGGCCAACGAAGCGGAGAAGAACCTGCGCCTGCGCTTCTTCGAGCAGCTCAACGTGCTCTCGGCGCGCGCCCACGAGGTGCTTTCTTCGCAGCAGGACTTCCTGGTCGAGCAGGCGCCCCGGCCGGAAGCCTGGCTCAGGGAGGAGCTGGCCGCCGAACCCCGGCCGACCGGCGAGACCAAGAAGTTCGTCAAGCGCCTGGGCCAGCTCTCCGAGCGCGACATCGACGAGTCCTTGCCCGAGCTGATCAACGACCTGCGCGACCTCGGCCTCACCGGCGGCCGCCGCGTGCTCTCCCCGGAGGAGCGCGAGGTGGTGCGCTCCTATCTCGCCGACCTGCGCCGCCTGCCGCGCGCCCAGGCGGCCGAACGCCTGGCCGAGCTGAAGAACGGGCTCGCCAGCCGCAAGCAGGAGTGCGACGCGCGCGCCGAGCTGCACGAGATCGCGCGCCAGAAGCACGGCGGCACGGACGCGCTCGGGCTCTTGCTCGCCGAACCGGCCCTGGCGGAAATCCTGGCGCGGCGCACGGGCGAGGAGCCGCCGCGGCGCTCCGGCCAGGCGGTCGACCCGGTGGTGGCCGCGCTGGTCCAGGACCTGCGCCGCGACATCAACCTGGTCAACCTGATGAACGGCATGCACTTCGACCAGGAACAGATCGGCGGGCTGCTCGAGGTGGTGCCGGAAGGCGCGCCCGGCCGCCAGGGCGAGCTGGACTGCGCCGAGGCGCTCGCCGACCTGGAGGAGGCGCTCGGGGCCGTGGCCCAGGACCTGTGCGCCGGCCACGAGCCGGCGCGCGCCGCCCTGCGCCACTGCGTGGACGCGGCGCAGGACGCGCGCGTGAAGGAAACGGCCGGCAAGGCCGCAGGCCGGCGCGCGCGGAAGCCCATGCGCGACCGCGAACTGACGCCGGCGCAGGAGGTGGCGGAGCTGCTCACCGACGCGCAGCGCCAGGTGCTCATCGACTACAAGGCGTGCCTGATCCCGCCGCACAACCTCAAGGACCCGGTGCGCGCCGGGCAGGCGAACACGCACGAGCAGCAGGTGCGCGCCCTCAAGGAGCTGCGCAAGATCCCGGTGCGCATCTTCCTGCAGCAGGCGCCGGAGATCGCCAAAGCGCTGCTCGAGCGCATCGAGCGCCACCACGGCCGCTTCCCCGGGGACGAACGCGAGGAGGCGCTGCGCAAGACGCTCGAGCTGGCGCTGCGCGCGCGCTGCATGGACGACGCGACCTTCGCCCTGGAGCAGGAGGAGCTGGCCACCGCCCTGGCGGAGTTGAACCGCGAGGAAGCACTGATCGAGGAGCTGCAGGACGAGCGCGGCGGCGACGAGGTGGTGCTCTGCGACAAGGCGCGCGACTTCCTGCTCGATCCGGCCCCCATGGGATCCGTGCACGGGCAGGTGCGCATCCCTTCGGCCGCGCCGGACCAGCACGCCACCTTGAGCTTTCGGAAGACC